>JAYSRF010000034.1:0-14583 GCA_043721195.1 Fluviicola sp.
AGTTTATTCTGCTATTGTATTTAGAAATGAAGTCAATTTAGTAGTAACTTTATTTTTGAAAAAGGAAGTGGATAAATCAATTGATACTAAATGAAAATGAACAAGCTGTATTGGCTTATTTTTCACTGCAAAATGCCCAATAAACCCATTTGCATGTTAACAGTTAATAAACCATAGTTCGATAATATATGTGTGGAATAGCTGGTGTTTTTTCTTCCAATAAGCAATTGGTTTCTCTTGATCGTTTAAAACGAATGACAGATGCAATTCTTCACCGTGGACCAGATGGTGAAGGTCAATGGGTCAATGAAACTGGAATCGTAGGTTTTGGTCATCGCCGTCTTTCTATTATTGATTTATCGGAAGCTGGGGCACAACCGATGCAATTTAAAAACGGTCGATATACCATCACGTTTAACGGAGAAATCTATAATTATCCTGAACTCAAAGCGCAATTACAACACGATGGCTATAGCTTTCAAACCGAAACAGATACGGAAGTATTGCTTGCTCTGTATGATCAAAAACGCGCAGCTTGTTTGAATGACTTGGATGGCATGTTTGCGATCGCAATTTGGGATGAAGAAGAACAAGAATTATTTTGTGCACGTGATCGATTCGGAGAAAAACCCTTTCATTATTTCTGGGATGGCGAGCAATTTGTGTTCGCATCTGAAATGAAAGCCTTGTTTGCCGGAGGGATTCGTCAAGCCATTTCTCAACCTATTTTGCAAGATTTTCTAGATCGTTACATCATCGAACGAGGAACAGAAACCTTTTTTGAAGGAATTCTTAAGTTAGAGCACAGTCATTATTTGATCTTAAAAGCGGGTGATCTGACCATTCACCGTTATTATGATCTCGATTTATCGAAAAAAACCGTATTGGCAAATGATGAGGTCTATGCCGATCGTTTTAGAGAATTGTTTAAGAAAAGTATTCAACGCAGATTAAGAAGTGATGTACCTATTGGTTCTAGCTTGTCTGGTGGATTAGACTCGTCATCCATAGTTTGTTTTGTGCGTGAACAATTAGGTGAAAAAGCCGTTCAAAAAACATTTTCCGCACGTTTTGATGGTCCAAAAGATGAAGGGAAATGGATGAAGATTGCAAGTGAAAAAGCACATTCGGATCACCATGAAGTTTTTCCAGATCCGAATGACATTGTAAACGATATTCAGCAAATGGTTTATCACCATGAATACCCATTTGGTTCTTCTTCCATCTGTGCTTCTTGGTATGTGATGAAATTAGCGAAGAAAAACAATGTGGTTGTCTTATTAGATGGTCAGGGAGCTGATGAATATTTGTCAGGTTATCCCATCATGAAAAATTACCTGCTCATGCAGCATTTGTTCCGTTTTCGTTTTGGCAAATTCGTTAAAGCGCGAAAAGGATATAAACGCTTGTATGGACATCAATATCCTTTGGGTAAAATGTGGTGGGCACATCCAGCATTAATGGTATTCAATCATCCCAAAGGAGCGTTTTATCATGCAAAGAATTTCAAACAACGCTTGAAATACGAAACAATGCATCGTTTTCAAGAATTACTTGCTTATGCTGATCGAACCTCAATGGCTTTTTCTTTAGAAGTACGATTGCCGTTTTTATTCCATGAGTTGGTTGAATACGGGATCAGTTTGCCTGACGAACAGCTGTACCACAATGGTAAAACAAAATATGTATTTCGGAATGCCATTCAAGGGATTGTTCCAGATGAAATTGTAAATCGGATTGATAAAGTAGGGTATGAACCGCCCGAAGATGTTTGGAAGAAAACACTCATTAACAATGAAGCAGTAGGAGCAACACTTGCAGCAAAAGGGTATGAACTAGGTTCAAGTGAATGGCGGAATTATATTGCTACGGTTTTCATCAAAACATTTGAAAATGAAGCATAAAAAAATACTGATCATTGCTCATTTTTATGAACCGTGTAATGTGATCGCTTCTCACCGTCCGAAATCATGGGCGAAATCATTACTAAATGCAGGTTTTGAACCAGTTGTAGTAACGCGACATTGGACAGGGAAAGAGCAGCAATGGGATGAATTGTTGGCTGAAAACACCAGTGAATCTGTAGAAACTGTACGTGATGGTGTGCGTGTTATTTCTTTGCCATTTCGTAAAAACGGTTTTCATAAACTCGCCACAAGTAAGCTAGCGAAGAAATTGAAAGTTGTTCGTTTTGGCATAGAATGGCTTGCTTCTGCTCTAGGTCGAATCGAAATTGATCGGGATGTCAATCAAAACTACTTTGAACCAGTAAAACAATTGATGCAAAAAGAAACATTTGCATTGATACTTGTAACGTGTAATCCTTACAATGGAGCTCCATTGGCTGCTCGTCTTTCGAATGCTTCAGGAGTTCCATGGATCGCTGACTTTCGTGATCTTTGGGATGTTAGTGCACAAAAAACATCAGATTCAAGTGTTTCATTAGCGGATAAAATTCGGTTTATGTTTTACAATAAAACGATGTTTAAAGCACTCAAAACGGCTCATCATATTGTAGTGTGCAGTGAAGCATTTGTTCCGTTTTTTGAACAACATTTATCGCTTATTCAAACTACACTCATTAAAAACGGATTCGAATCACAGTTGTTTGATAACTATCCTGACACTTCCCAATCAAATGATTCCTTCACCATTCTCTGCGCTGGAACATTGTATGAACAACAGGATAAACAAACCTTTGCTGATGGCGTGAAAGCTTTTCTTCTTGAAGAACCTGATGCACGTTTGCGAATCATTTTCATGGGAATTAAAGTAAATCCAGCAGTCTGTGTAGAGATCGAAAGTCTTTTTCCACCAGCGATTTTAGAAACAACAGCATTTGTAGATAGAACAACTGCGTTGAAAGCATTGAAAAACGCACATGTACTTTTTTACCCTGTTTGGAAAGGGTATTATGGGATTTATTCAGGAAAATTATTTGAATACCTTGGAGCGCACAAAAACATCTTAATCGCACCCAATGATAATGGAACCTTGGAGCAGTTATTAATCGAAACAAATGCGGGTGCTTTTCCTTCCACTGCCCTTGAATGCAAGGAACAGTTGTTAGAATGGTATACAGAATGGAAAAACTCGGGCACACTTTCTTACAAAGGCAATGAAGCTGCAATCGGGCGTTATACACGAGAGGCTCAAGGAGAGCTATTAGTCAGTCTAGTGACGAAAGCACTCAACGAAAAAGGTTAATCAATGATGCGGATCAATCAGCAAAAACAACGTGTGTGCCAAATCCTTTACAGTGGTTTAGGAGGTCATGGAAGCGTTGTGTTTTCATTACTCAATGCTGATGTTGATCATTATTTCGATCATTCATTGATTTTTTATGGAATTGAACCAACGAGGACAGTTTACTTGCAAGATGCAGATCAACTGTTAATCCCTCATTCCAGTATTTTAAAAAAGAAAGGTCTTGATTTTCGATCTTGGTTCAAAGTCTATAAGGCTCTGAAACTTCAATGTCCCACTACCATTTTATTGCACAGCACCAATTTGATACTTCCAGTAGCCTATTATTGCTGGAAATCGAAAGCAAAATTAATTGTTGTAGAGCATACTTCTAATGCTATAAAACGCAAAATTGAACACCTGTTTTCACGTTTGTCTAATCGTTATGCTGCGAAAATCATTCTCTTATCAGAAGAGTATAAGCGTGAATATAGTAGACAGTATGGAATCAAAAATCAACTAAAAATTCACGTCATTAACAATGGAATTGACGTTATAACATACGCGCCATCAAAGCAACAAAAGGAGGATAATAAAATCATTGTTTCGATGATTGCTCGCTTTTCACAACAGAAAGATCAGCTAACACTCATAAAAGCTATAGAGCAGTTAAATCATCCGTTTCTACAATTAAAATTCGCAGGTACTGGCGATCAATTAGCTGCTTGTGAAGCATTTGTACAAAAAAATAATTTAGCTCATTTGGTTGTTTTTTGTGGATTACTGAACGAAGAAGAATTGGTTGCATTATTGGCAGAAACAACCATTTATGTACATGCTTCATTAGGTGAAACGATGCCAACTTCTCTTATGCAAGCCATGGCCTGTCAGTTACCTGTTATAGGATCGAATATCTCAGGAATCAATAATTTAATTGATGCTGAAAAGAATGGATTGCTTTTCGAAAAATCGAATGTCAATCAATTAGTGGAACAACTGAATCGTCTCATCAACGATTCAGAATTATGTCAAAAAATGGCTTCCGAAGCGAGAAAAAAGGCTGTGAATGAATTTTCACATATCCGCATGTTTGAAGGATACAAAACGGTAATTGATTCTTTATGAAGATACTTCATTCAACGTATGTCCGTGGTGTAGCAGGAAGTGAAAAATTTCTCCTGAATGCCATTCCAGCACTCAAAAATAGAGGACATGTTGTTGAATGTTTGATTTTGTATGTGGTAGAAGAAGAAACTCAAGGATTTCAGCAATTGTTAAAGGATCAAGGAATCCAATACCATCTTTTTTCCATTTCACGGTTCAATTTGCTCAGCTCACTCCCGAAAATAGGGAAATTGATGAAACAATTCGATGTGGTGAATTCACACTTATTGCATGCAGATTTGACCTTGAGTTTGGCTAAACGTTTTTTTGCACGAAAAACAAAACTCGTCTCTGGAAAACATGGATATGAAGAATGGTATAATAATCAATATGGTTTTGATCCTCAGCATAAAATCAAAAACCGCTATTGGCGTGTAGCACGTTTTGCAGAATCGAAAATCGATGCTTCCTTTGCTATTTCAAAAGGCTTACAACAACTTTATATTGGATTAGGAATTTCCAAATCAACAACCTCATTAATTTATTACGGATTCGATTTTGAAACGGGTATTTCTGTTGAAGATAAATACCGTTTTGGGACACCTCAACTGTGTATGGTTGGTCGATTAACTGGATTTAAAGGACACCGATTTGCCATTGAAGCTATTGAAAAATTGATTCCAGAATTTCCAGGAATCCAATTAGTCATCGTTGGTTGGGGTGAATTGGAAGTTGCATTGAAACAATCTGTTCAAGATAAACAACTGAATAATCATGTTGTTTTTACGGGGTTTCAACCCAATCCGCGTTCGTATATGATTGCATCTGATGCAGTCCTTATTCCTTCCATTTCAGAAGGTTTTGGAATTGTGATTGCAGAAGCGATGTCTGTAAAACGACCAATTGTTGCATTCGATGTGCCTTCGCCTTCCGAACTATTAGAACATAATTATTCTGGTATGCTCGCACAACCGTATGATGTGGATCAATATACTGAAATGATTCGACTATTACTCCTAGATCCGAATAAAGCAACTACCATTGCTGAAAACGCTTACAACGTAGTTACGCATACGTATGCACTTGACAAAATGATCGATGGATTGGAGGAGTTTTACAAGAATAACAACTAAGTTTACTTTAGCAGAATAACGATTCAAATTCAAGAATTAATACATGAATATTTTAAAAGAAATTATCAAGAATCAACTCATTAAATTACCAGCTGTAAGAAGAAAGGCGCAGCAAACGCATGTTACAGGATTAAATGAGAATAAGGATGCTGTTGAAGAAGTGGTGCATTTCTATAAAGAATACATTGATCCTGCTGGAAAAACGATATTAGAATTAGGACCTGGTCAAACGTATCAAGTTGCTCAACGGTTACAAGAAGAAGGAGCAACCATGTCTATAGCTGATATTGATCAATATTTAGACCCCAATTTAATTAAAGATTTAGGATTAGATTACCGCATTTACGATGGAAAAGCGCTCCCTTTTGAGAACGATTCATTTGATATCATTATAAGTTTTACAGTCTACGAGCACATTCGCTATCCAAAAATAACAGTGGATGAAACATTCCGATTACTCAAAAAAGGAGGAGAAGTTGTTCATTTAGTTGATTTAGGTGATCACTTCAGCTATGGGATAAATGAAGATTTGTTGTTTAACTGCTTGAAATATTCAAAAACGGTCTGGAATGCAATGACATGGAATAGAAGTAGTTTTGTAAATAGACTTAGGCAGTCTGAATGGGTGAAATTGCATGAAGATGCAGGTTTTACAACAATTAAAAAAGTGGTTGGCGAATCCGATCATATAAGAAAACTCTATGAATCAGGTAAAGTTCAATACCTCAATGAGTATGCTCCTGAGGACCGATTTGCGTCAAAAATAGCATTGTATTGTAAAAAATAAATTCTTTTATAAAAGGAAAAAGAGTGGCTACATTTTTAAGTTGTAACCACTCTTAATTTTAGGATACCTCAATTTAATTGAGGTTATTGGTTTTATGACTAATCACACCAATTTATTCTTGTTGCTTCACCACTTTTTCTTGGTATTCAATGTTCTCATCAACAAATAGTTTTACAACATAAACACCATCTGCCAAACGAGCCAGGCTAACCGTTGTCTCCGAATCCGTTTCAACTAATGCTTCTTTATAAACCGGTTTTCCAGTCATGTCATAAATGACGAGGTCTATTTTTTTAGCATACGGGAAGTTGTATTCTATTGTCAACTCATGAGTAAATGGATTTGGATAAACGCCCGCTTGTACATTATGACACCCTTTCCATTTCACAAAAATAGATGCTTGAGATGAACAGCCTGTAATTGTGTCAGTAATTGTTAGCGTTACCCAGCTAGCTGCATTTGATAATCCTGCATGATTATGAAGAAAATCGTTTGTTGTTCCAATCACCATACCATTGGATAAGGTCCATGTATAGGTACAATTGGCTTGAAGAGGATTGGAGAAGAAATGGAAGATACATCCACCATTATTCTCATAGGCAATTGGAGCACTAAGCGAAGATCCAACAAGAGTGAAATTGTCGGTATAGGTGCAGCCATTGGTTGTTGTCACTTCAACACTGTAATCACCAGGTATCGTAAAGGTTTCACTTGGTCCAAATGTTCCAGTACTCCAGTTTCCAAAACCGTTTGGAAGTGTGTAGGTAATACCTGAGTTGCTAGTACACAATGTAGAATCTGGGAAATAAGTCGCGTTTAATGGGATGGTTTGTAGAGATGTACAAATACAAGTACTCACACAACCATTGATGTCAACCGCATTCGCAGAATACACACCACCAGAATAAACAGCTAGCGTATCATTGTAACCTAGGATCGTTCCAAACTGATCCATCCACTCAATAGAAACATAAGAACCAGAAGTTGTTAGTAGTACTGAATCACCTTCGCAGAACGGATTTTGCCCAATAATAGTGATACAACCGTTTTCTATAGGTTCGAGAACAGTTAATGTTAAATTGGCTGTATCTGTGTCACAATCATTGCTTACAATATGAGTGATTTCGATCAATCCAGTAGTTGAAAATTGAATACATGGTGCTACTTCAAACGAGTGCATTTCAAATCCATTGATGTCAAAAATCCAATGATGAATTGATAAACTATCAGTATTCGTTGGATAGAAACAACTTAACGTATCACTTGTGCAAACCGTATCAGCGAATACAAATCCTGCATCAACAGTTGGGAAGTATGACACTTCAAATGTATCCGTATAAGAACAACCATTTGCAGATAGAAGTGTTAACCAATGAGTTCCACTTTGGGTAATGATTGTACTAGCACTTGTTGATCCAGTTGACCAAAGGTATTCTGATGAAGATAATGGACTATTTATCACAGTGACTGAGTTGTTACAAACCATTGTGTCAGGAATCTCAAAAGTGAAATTTTCCAGTACAACAACAAATGTATCTGTAACACAGCAAGTCGTAAGAGTAGTATTACATGCTTCAACTGTATAAATTCCACTTGCTGTAATGGTTAACGTTTGTGATGAACTGCCATTACTCCAAAGATAGGTGTCAGCATCTCCTGCATCTAACATAAGAGTGTCAATCAATGAACACAAATACAGCGTGTCATTGATTGGTTCAGGGCCTTCAACCGTTGAAATTGCAATTGAAGGACAATGACTCACGCATCCGTTGGTGTCAGTTACATTGACATGATAAACACCTGCAGAATCAGCCCAAATCATATTAGTAGTATCGCCCGTATTCCAATCGAAGTAATCGTAATTAACCGCATTTAGTAGGGTTATGGCAACTGAATCACCTAAGCAAAACGGACTAGAACCTTGTAATACAATGGATGTGAAAATGGGGTACGATACTTGAATCTGTTGAACAGCAGTATCGGAATCTCCACATAAATTAGTGTAAATATGGGTTATCGTATAACTTCCAACTGCAGCTGCAGGAAATAGAGCTGTATCCGCTGTAGAGGTAATGTTAAAATAACTGTAAACCCATTCGTGCGTTCCTTCCAGTTCAACAGGAATAGCAACAATTGTGTCGCCAATACATAAATGATCGACTGTAAAAGAAGCATCAGCAACGCAAATGGTATCGCAAATAAAGGAATAATATAAGGTGTCATCACACGAACATCCATCATATACAAACGCCAATGAGTCAGAAAAATCAGTTAATATTATCGTAGTTGTTTGTGGAGTAGAACTCACCGTTATATTCGAACTACCAATTACTGTATTTGAGTACAGATCAATAACTGAAAGAATACCTGTTGTTGTATCTGACGATTGAATGGTCAATGTAATCGAATTAGTTCCAGCACACAAATCAGCAGTTTCAATAGTACTAATTTGAATGGAAGGTAAATCAATGATAATTGGAGTTGTAAAGACACTTGATTGCCCTGAACTGGTAGAACACGTATCCAATCCACAGAGATATGTATTTAAATAGTTGATCGTGAAAGTTGCTGAAAGCGAATCACAGGATAAATCAGTAATGGTGTTTAAGTTTACAAGAAAATCGAAGGTAGCTGATGGATTAACATTGGCTGGAATACTAAATGTTAACGTGTCATTATTATCACTCACAAGCGGGTTATTTCCCGAATAACTAAACCCTGAAGGCAATACCCATTCAATCGTATTCAAACCACCAGTGGATGTCGTTCCTTCATTCGTGATTTGAACAGTTAAAGTCATCAGTTCTCCACATTGATTAACGGTTAAAGTTTCAATTTGTAAACTGATGGAATCCTGTTCAGGAAGATTCGAAATAAATGTTGGTGACCAATAATTATCAATATCCGTAATCATCAACCCACAATAATTGTAGGTTTTTAGGTTCATGAATACCGAATCGATCTCAAAATTGCAAGCAGTTTGTAATTGATAATTAAATACAACAGGTTCGCTGAAAATGGAACTCAATCCATCTAAATTCCAATACAAAGCATTTCCTGAATCGAGTGGTTCATAATAAGTAGTTCCATTCGTATTAGTTAAATAACCAGATCCTGCAATATAGGAGTAGGATTGAAAAGGGCTATCAAATAAGGTGATTGAAATGGAATCTGTTTCTCCAAGTGTTGGATCAAATTCAATGCTGACATCAGTTACGGAACAAGTACTAATCGTATCTTCATGAAATACACTTACTTGAATAGCTGTTTCAGGAACAATAAAGTATAGAACAGCAGTATCAATAAAGCAAGCGTCTTCTAATGTTGCCGGGTAATTGAAACAGTTCCAGCCTTTTATAACGTAGATGCTATCTCTAGCTCCAGCAGGTAGGTTTGAACAATCAAAGTCTGCATTGATCCTAAATTGTTTGCTGATTAATTGATTCAAGGAGTTATTATATCCTATAAAATTTAACCCATAAGCTGGATTAGATCCAGGTAATGGAATTTGCTGAGCAAGCGCTGAATTTTGATTTGCTCCTGTATAGGTTGTAACTGTGGTGAGATGAATGTTGCTGAAATTACCAGAAGGTGAATCAAAAGTAACAAATACGTTCTCTGCGCTATGAATAATGGCTTGATCAAGAGGGTTTAATGGATCAATAATAGCTTCTGTTGTTAAATTCACATCCCAATAATTTGAATTGTTAGCACTGACACCATTTCCTTGTTCCGTTAAAATAAGTTCAGCATTTGGGTTGCGGAAATTGAGGTTGTCTCTCAAAGGGTATGTGGCAATAGTCACGGAATAAGTTGTGTCTGAGGAATTGAGTGCTAAAGGATAATTCGAGAAGCTTACGTCAATTGTAGGGTTGGTGTATGGCGTAAGATCAGGTAAGTTACCACATTCTTTTGGCCTCAAATAAAACGCAATATCATATAGTTGATTTTCCTCGTTTGCATAATGATATGGGCTAAGAGGGTAATAGGTTAACTGATCAATAAATTGTGCGGGGAAAATAGTTACATAATCATTCGCTATGAATGCATCACTCAATGGATATGTTCGAGGAATATGTGACCAATTATGTACATTATTAATAGAATCGAAAGCCACATCATAATTATGAAAAGTGATTAGATAGGGTTCATAATCTGCAGGAAAGTTAAACGTAAGAGAATCCATCGTACCAATTGACCTGATTTCATTGTGATAAATGTTAGCAGAAGTTTGATTGGGACCTAAAGCGGGATCATAAATAGCTTTTCCAGACGAAACCATGTGTTGATAGGAAATGCCTTTCGCACAAAGACTTCCAGTAGGGTAAGTGTTTTCTGAGGCTACAGAAGACCTCGTTTTTAGATCAATTCCAACACCTAAAAATCTTCCTTCATAAGCCGTACACCAGTACTTGTAAAAACCAGATCTTACTGCACCACTTGATGCAACTAAAAATGCTGTATTACTTGGAGTATTGGCTTCCGCGTAATTGCCTTGAGATAAACCCTGAATCGTGAACTCAGTTCCACCCATGTGTAAAAAACAATTCATATTTCTAGCAGCATAATAGGGATTTCCACCACTACTTGCATTATTCAAATTGTGAATGACTCTAAATTCTGGGTAAAATTCAAAATCAGTAACAGTTGCATTAAATCCAGTAAATGCTGGAACACCATAAGCATTTAAAGCAGCAATATTCATTGGGATTCCAATGTTTCCGTTTGTTGAAATCTGAGCGAATGAGGAATTAGGCACAATAAATGGATAAGTGGTGGCACCAATGGTTATTGATCCAGAACCGCCAATAAATGCCAAATCAGCTACTACATCTTGAGAAAATTCAATCATTCCTTCATCGAACGCAAAACCGGCAGAGGCAAATGTAAATCCGATCGGATTGCCCAGTGTATCGAAATCTTGCCCATCTGATACAAATCCTGTAATGGAGCCGCGTAAGGTGTCACCGATCATTGCGGCAGCTAGATTAATCGTGGCCGCATTCGCTGCTACCAATGGGTATCCATCAGGAAGGTGATTATTATTCGCGTCTACTGAACCGATATTTTGTCGCTCAAGACTAAATGAAGTTAAATTCCAGCCTGGTAAAACACAACCCGGACAATTGATATTTGTGAATGATCCAACTTGTGAAAGCGGTAATTTACAATCACCACAAGAAGGGGTTGGATTAATGAAAAATTGCTGGACTACATGCACAACACCATTTGAAGGAGCCACTGAACAATCTGCTTGTAACTCGAAATTGACTTTGAATGAATTAAAGAATTGTAAAAACTCAGCTGTTACCAAATCATAATCATGGTTCGCTAGAGAATAAGGAATAGACCAATTGATTGGTATGTGGAATTGTGCCACAATTTCATCACCAGTACCAATTCCAGTTCCTGGAATAATGAACGTATTAAATGGATAGAGCATAGTTGTTGTTGCTCCATTTTCAGAACTCATAAAAATACTATCCAGATTCGGAAATAACAACCCATTCTCCAATTGCAAGCGAACTTCTATTACAGCGTTGTCAAGATCATAAGGGACCAAGTAAGTTGTTCCTTGTGGAATTAAGATGGGGTCATTGTACTGTAATAAATTTCCAAGAATAAGTGGACTTGCATTTTCAACTTGAAACCAAGCTGTTGTTCCATCATTCATTTGACCAACTAAACTATTAAATGATTGTTCAAGCTTTTGAGGATGATTTGTATAACCTTGATTATAATTATAGGAATTTGTTCCACAAGGATGAAACAGCCAACCTGATGTAGGATGAAAAAATGGGTGCAAATTAGCAATATGATTAAAGTATAAATTATACGCGCTTGAATCTATACAATTGAAAAATACATCGTATTCAAAAACAATAGAATCACCTGCAGGAATATTTGCTATTGCATGAATGTAATGATAGCCATTGCCATTCCCTTGATAATAAGTTATCGGTACTAACTGCCCTCCAACTGTAGCTTGAATAGAATTAATGACTAATGAGTCTAAATAATAAGCTGTTGCATTGATTGTTTGTGGAAATGCTATGGGGGAATTATATTCTAATCGCGCACCATTTGCTGCCCCAGCGCCAATGTTTTTAATAACATGTCGTAAATGAGTGGTTTGCTGTAAACACGTTTCATAGTGTTCATCCGCATCAAGTAATGCTATGGGTTTATCATTCGGATCAAAATGAGCTAATGCTTGATTTACTATAGAATAGGTAGTTGGTTTACACACATCTGTTGGTGTGCAACCGTAAGTAGCTGAAAAACGTGTTGTACTGTTTTCTAGCGCTGAAGTTTGGCATCCAATCAAGTATCCTGTTTCCGTAATTACAATCGAATCACTTTGTGCAAGATTGGTGATTTGTAAGTTCAACAATGCGGTAGAATCATTCAACAAATGAGCTGTCTCAGTTGCACTTCCGTAAGATATATAAACCGAATCTAATCTAAATGCAGTCGTGTTTTGATCATAAAATGTTGTATCCTTGAATGAAAAATAACCACTAAACGGATTGTTAGAACTGTTTCTGAATACATAACTACGTGTGATCGGAACATTGAATTGAGCCAAATTATAGTTTAAGTTTGTTCCTCCAACAAAGACCAATGAAGAGGGGGTTGCTGTATATGGATTTGAATTTATCGTGGTATTTGTTCCATGGTTGAGGTTGTAGGTCATTTGATGCGATGCCGAAAACGACCCAGATGTAGTCAAATTACAATTCAATTTTAATTGATGTTGAACAGTAACAGTCGGGTTTCCTGATAACCCTGTAATGTAAGCTGTGTTTGCTGTAAAACCAACGACACCAGGTCCTATACCTGTAATGGTAAACGTTTCAAGTTGAATACCCTGTGTAAATGAAAAATTAAAGAATACCGTGTCACTTGGAATAAAAGGAGATGGATTTGTGACATTGAACTGAAACGGTGATGAGGTAGTACATCCAGTTAATGGACCCGAACCAGTGTAAGTGTTAATTGATACACTTTGTCCGTAGGAAAACCCAGTAAATACAATTGCAAGGATTCTAAGTAGTTGTTTGATCATAAAGTAGGTATTAAGTTGAAAGCAAAAATGTTCTTAGTAAATTGTGATTTTGAAATGCAATATACAATTATAATGATTTTTCAACAAATCAATCACTGTTATTATTAATAATTATATTTAGCTCCATTACTTAAGAAAACACCTTGAAAATATTAGGAATATCCGCTTTCTATCATGATTCAGCTGCTGCTATTGTTGAAGATGGAGTTATTACTGCTGCTGCTCAGGAAGAACGTTTTACGAGAATAAAACATGATCCTGCTTTCCCTACACAAGCGGTTAAATTTTGTTTAGAATATACAGGAACAAGCATTGATGACTTGGATGCAATCGTTTTTTACGATAAACCCTTACTAAAATTTGAACGGCTCATAGAAACGTATTACGCCTTTTCTCCAAAAGGAGTACGCTCGTTCATGATGGCAATGCCTGTTTGGCTCAAGGAAAAACTTTTTCTGAAAAGACTGATTCATCAATCATTGCTTGAAATCGAACAATACGATAAGAAAAAACTAAAGATCCTTTTTCCCGAACATCATCTTTCTCATGCTGCTAGTGCTTATTATCCCTCTTCATTTGATGAGGCTGCAATTTTGACAATTGATGGAGTAGGGGAATGGGCTACAGCAAGTATTTGCCATGGTAAAGGAAGTAATGTGGAGATTCTCAAAGAATTGAAGTTTCCCCATTCACTGGGCTTGCTCTATTCTGCTTTCACTTATTATTGTGGGTTTAAAGTCAATTCTGGTGAATATAAATTGATGGGATTGGCTCCTTATGGTGATGCTGATTCTGCTGATGTGAACAAATACATTGAACTGATCAAAAATGAACTAACTGAAATAAAAGAAGATGGTTCCATTTTCCTGAATCAATATTACTTCAATTATTCGGTTGGTTTGCGCATGGCAAAAGACGATCGTTGGGAAAAATTATTTGGCATCAAACGACGTGAAGACGAATCAGATTTGTCGCAAGATTATTGTAATCTGGCATTAGCCATACAAATCGTTACGGAAGAAGTTGTCATTAAAATGGCACGTGAAGCTCAAAAATTAACTGGAAGTAAAAATCTGTGCATGGCTGGAGGCGTAGCATTGAATTGCGTAGCCAACGGAAAACTGCAGAACGAACAACTCTTTGAAAATATCTTCATTCAACCAGCTGCAGGAGATGCGGGAGGTGCTATTGGAGCTGCTTTAGCCGCATATTATTTGCATTTTGAAAATGAAAGAGCCTCTGTTAGTACTGCCGATCGTATGAGTGGTTCTTATTTAGGTCCTGAATATTCAGATCCTGAAATT
>JAYSRF010000035.1:0-5142 GCA_043721195.1 Fluviicola sp.
GCTGCAATACGTTCCCACATATCACGAATGTTTTCAATGGTCACATCACGATCGCCTAATTCATTGTTCGTAATAGCTGCGCGACCTTTTAGAAAGTTCTGCATCATAATAGAATTCGAAGACAAAGTGGCGTTTTGATTGTCACAATATTCTGACCAAAAGAAATCGTTTACAGTTGTTGGGAAATCAACTGGAACTCCAAAATAACCAAAGGCTTCATCCCAGTGGTGTTCCATTAGAGTGTAGTATTGACCAGCTGATACATCAACCGAAGTGGTATTGTCAACATTCATTTTTGTAGCTCCAAAATAGATGTTTAAAGCTTGGTATTCGAATACTGCACCCATGATACTTTTTTCAATCAATTCAGCATAATCAAAGCCATTCGCTGAAAATAAATAAGTTGAGGTTCCAGAAGTAAGTGTCCCTGCTTGACCATTAGAAGCAGCATTCGCAAATGAATTACTAGCTAGTGCAACGCTATCAAAATAGGATTCAATGCGGGCAACATCTAGCGCAAAACATTTGTCTTTTAATTGTTTTGTTGCATTGGCTGCAATACCAGTGAAAAGTCCACCACCATTTCCGCCAGTATTTTGAAACATATCTTGAATCGATTGAGCAGAGATCACAGCAGTTTCGCCAGATTCTACATAATCAATCAGTTGCAATAATTGCTCAATACGAGCTGATTGCCCTGAAAAGTCAACAGTTGAGTTTCCTGAACGTGTAAAAGCATACGTTGAAGGAATACTATAAGTTGTGTTAAATTGGCAACTACCGTCATCTTTTTTAGCTGATTCAGAATAGTTTGTTGCATTTGGATCTGTACAACCTTTTTTTCTACAAGCAGTTGCAGTGAATAGACTTAAAACGACAAATATATAGAGCGTTGTTTTCATTATTTAGATTTAATATAAATTAAGACAAAAGTAGGTGCAGCATGAGCGACATACAATACCATAAAAAAGGTATTTTTGACTATGATAACTTGGAAATACATCATAGCAGATTCTGGCGGTAGTTCAACCAATTGGGCTTTTTGCAGAAAAGATGGCTCATTTGAACGGGTCGAAACAAGAAGTATGCATCCCAAATTTCTTGCACATTGGTCATCAAATGATTGGTTAGAACTCTCCACTTTATTAGGAGATATTTCGTCAGAAAAGCTGTATTTCTATGGAGCAGGGTGCAGTCAACCAAAGCTGCAACACTACTTAACCGACCATTTAAAAAAAGTAGGATTTGGTGCGCTGGAAGTTTTTCCAGATACACTTGCAGCTTGTAGAGCAGTGTGTCAATTCCAAAAAGGAACAGTTGCTATTCTAGGAACTGGTTCCGTTTTACTTGAATACGATGGAAAAGCAATTACCAATTTGATTGGTGGTTACGGAAGCTTAGTTGGTGATGAAGGCAGTGGTTTTCATTTCGCTCGATTGGTCGTGAAAGATTACTTAAACAATTGCTTGGATACTTCAGAAGAAACGAAGCAAGCTATTGCTGAACGAATTGGATCAATTGCAGAAATTAGGAGTCACTTGGCTGGAACCAATGCACAAGCGTGGATGGCAACATTAGGAAAACAATTTTCAGACTTGGATTTGAATCAGTATCATGAAGAAAATTTTACCGCATTTTCAACAACTTATTTGCCACAACTGAAACATTCTGAGCATAAATTGTCGATTCTGGGAAGTTATGGTTTTAGCAATCAGTTGCTTTTTGAACAACTGTTGAAAGAACGTGGATGGGAATTGGTAAATTGTTTGCAAAGTCCAATAGAACAATTGGTTCATTTTCATCAACACGACAATTGAATCAATTGTAAATACAGTTTAGAAAAACAGTCTTTTACCTGACAAAGAGGGTTTTGGTCGAAAAAACTATTTGTTTCGTAGAAAAATGCGTTATTGTATCAAATATATTTCACAACTTGCACTAGAGAAAGTGATAAATGGACGGGTTACGAATTGAAGCAACTGCACATACTCCAATGGTGAATTTTAATCCCAATACTGGAGTTATGGAGATTAGAGGGAGATCTATACCAGATGATCCCGAAGCTTTTTGGGGAGAAATCCTCACTTGGTTTGATGTTTATATGCGAGAGCCAATTGCTCATACGTTGGTAAAAATTGATTTGGAATACTTCAATATCACCTCTTCTAAACGCATTTTATTTTTGTTATACAAACTCAATGAGTTAGTAGACAATGGTTTAAATGCCCAAGTAGAGTGGTACTACCGCAAATCTGATGAAGATATGTATGAGGTAGGTCAAGATTACGCCTTCATGGTTAGAGTTCCTTTTGATTTTAAAGAATATTCAGATACCGATTACGTTGTTGCATAAATGAACGTAATCTTTTGAGAAACGATAAATGGTTGGTAGTGTTACTAACCATTTTTTTTTGGCCTTTCTTATTAAAATCAGACCATACGAAGTGCCACACTACTAGCACTTCGTCGATCTGACTTTGTAACGCTTATACACACACTACTCTTTATTAACGCATGCACAAACTAAACCAACACTAACCTAACTACTAAAAAATGAATATTACTATACTAAGTATTCACAGCTAATTAAATAGTTGCCTGAATAACAAAAAAAAATAAAAAAAATAACGCCTCTTTTTTAATTTCCCTTTTTCCGTTTTCACCTTTGCTAGATTTGACTATTTTTGTCGGAAACGTTATTCGTGCGAGTTGTAGCTGATATTCCTCATTCTAGGTATAAAATTCAAGTATTCATGTACAATGCAAAGTACATGGTGAAAATTGAATTAGGACAATTTGAGCAAGTGTTCAAAATTCCTGAATCCGATGTTATGGGATTGGATGAAGTGATCCGCATGGTAACAGAAGAATTATTAACGAACTCATTGGATCGTTTCCTATCGATGCGTACAGATTGGGAAAATGCGTTCCGACAAAAATAAGTAACCATGAAATTAATCTACAGTGCCCTTATCGGTTTGTCAATTGCTACAACGATAACTTCTTGTTCTGGACAAGAGAAAAAAGATCAAGATCCAAAAGCTCCAGAAGTTCCAACTGTTGATCCCCAAGGATTGAAAATGGCTTTTTATAATTCAGATAGTTTAAATTCAGGTTTCGATTATTTGAAGAAGCAAGATTCATTGATTAAAATAAAACAAGAACGCTTTCAAAAGGAATACCAAAGCCGTGAAAATAATTTGCGTCAGTTTTACCAACGAATGGTAAATGCACAAGAGAAAATGCTTGTTAGCTCTGATGAGTTAAAGAAAATGGGTGAGCAATACCAACGTCAAGAACAAAGTTTGATGAACTATCAGCAAACAGAAGGCGGTAAATTGCAAGAAGAAGCGGCTGAAATGCAAACGGTTCTAAATAACCGCGTTTCTGAATTTGCTAAACGCTATTGTGAAAAATACAAATTGGATATCTTGATGATGCATGCTCCAGGTGGTCAATTTACCTATTACAATCCTAAAATGGACGTTACTGAGTCATTCATTGAATTTGTGAATGCAGAACAGAAAAAAATGGACAATGATTTAGGGAAATAAATCATGTTAATAGCTCGCCAAAAGAAAGAAGAAAATATTGCTGAGTACATGTTATACATGTATCAAGTAGAGGATGTGATCCGTGCGTATGATTTTAACCTCGATCGCATCATCAATGAATTTGTTCGTCCACAACTGCCAGATACTTCGTTTTTGGATCAATACCGCAGTTGGTATGAAGAGTTGATTCTCGAAATGCAATCAGAACGAATTATTGAATCAGGTCATTTATTGCGCTTACAAGAAGTATTGGTAGAGCTTTCTTATTTACACAATTCGTTATTGAATATCCTCAAAGACGAAAAATACAAAACGTTGTACGAGGCAGCTGGAGAGCACATCGAAGAATTCAAGGAACATTCCAATTTAAAAGATCGGAATCACGTTGAAATTTGTTTTCAGGCTTTGTACATGAAATTGCTGTTGCGTTTGCAGAAAAAAGAAATCAGTCAAGAAACCGAAGATTCATTTGATTCGATGCGGATTTTATTGGCGTATTTGTCTCGTGCCTATCACCAAATGCGCAACGGTGACGGTCAATATTGGAATAATTGATTGTAGGCACGTGATGAATCACGTGCCTACAACAATCACAATCATATACCATTTCAATGTAAGCTCTGGATGCATCCAGAGCCTACAATAATCCTGGGATACAGAATATAAAACATTGATTAAAACCTAGCAATGCCATATATTATAATTCGAATAACCATTTTAATTGTATTGGTAACAATTACGTGTCATGTTAAAGGACAAGTAAACACAGACTATCGGTATTCATGTTTTGCTCGAAACGAACAAAATAAGGAACTCTATGATACGTTGAATCCTTATAGTTTTTATAACATAATTGTTCAAACAATTGATCGGCTTACTGATGGAAAGAATAAATTCGATTATAAAGGCATTCAATCTTCGGATATAGTTAAGCTTCGAACAGATTTTGGAAGCGATTGGCGCTCTATTTCCGATTTGGAAATGCTATTAGGATCACAAGCGAGAACTCCAATGAGTAACCATCTTGGTGAAGATAGTATACTAAGGTTATCAGATGGTAGTTATGAATATTTATATCCTGCAAGAGATTCTATTTTCTTTTACTTCGGAGAATACAGTGATATCGTACTAAAAGAACGAGTGCTTTTTGATTCGATAACGGGAAAAGAACTAGTTGAACCGCTTGAAATCTATCTTCGTAAACAGTTATTTCCAAATGAAGAACCGACAGTTGTTTTGTCATTTAATTGGCAATTACTTTATTTAATTATGAAAGAGCGATATGTTCCAATTCTTAAAAATGAATCACAACTATTAATTGCTGATTATGAAGAATTTCTTGCCATAGCAGAAAAACGGTTTGATAGTAATGGGTGTTATCAGTTCATTGGAGGATCGAATTTTTTCAGCTATCTAGATGAAACTAAATCGTTGAATAAAATAAGAGATGACGATATTCCATTCAATGAATGGAACTCCTTCAAAAAAGCAAATGAAGGGCAGGGCGTTTTTTATAAGGTTATTTCGAATGAAACGATATTAGTTAATGAATATGGTGAAGATAGCTTGGTTTTTGATCCTAAGTTAA
>JAYSRF010000036.1:0-2067 GCA_043721195.1 Fluviicola sp.
CTATCGCGGAATGAACAGGCTTCTGCTGTGCAACCAGCTGTTTCGTCTTTTGGGTAAAAATAGATAACCAATAATTTTTCACCGATCAGGTCATCAATATTTACGTTTTCTCCACGTTGATTCGGGAGTTGAAATGAGGGGCATTTGTCGCCAATTTGAATTGCCATGATGTAGTATAAAAAGTTTGTTTCTCAAAGATAGAAGAAACAACCTCTAATCATCCATTTCCTTATTCTTTTTTGGTGAATAGCTATTGATTCAAGTCATTCTACAATTCATCCACTTTATTCTACAATTCACCGAATTTGTAAACTCTTATTTTATTCATCTGATGTACTATTGTACCGTAAACTAAAATGAGATGAAAAAACAATTAATCGTTCTGCTTTCCGTGTTGTTCTCCGCAAGTGCCAATCTGTTATTCGCGCAAAACACCACGCAAACAATTAAAGGAACCGTAATCGACAAACAATCGCAATTGACCATTCCAGGTGTTGCAGTCGTAATTCTGGAGTCTGATCCAGTGAAAGTAGGAATCAGTGATGAAGAAGGTCGCTATAAAATCACAGATGTATTGCCTGGTCGTTATGATTTGAAAGTAACGTATTCAGGATACAAGGAATTGGTGTTGTCCAATATCGTGGTATCAGCTGGGAAAGAAACGGTTCTTGATATTTCAATGGAGGAAAACATTAGCTCCTTGAATGAAGTAGTCATCAATGGTCGCAAGAAAAATGAAGTCAACAACGAACTTACAACGGTGAGTGGTCGGTCTTTTTCCATGGAAGAAGTCAATCGTTATGCTGGTGGACGTTCTGATCCTGCTCGTTTGGCTGCCAATTTTGCGGGGGTGAGTTCACCGGACGATTCCCGAAACGATATTGTTATCCGTGGAAATTCACCAATAGGCGTTTTGTGGCGTGTAGAAGGATTAAACATTCCCAACCCGAACCATTTCTCAACTGTAGGAACAACTGGTGGACCTGTAAGTGCGATCAACACCAATTTATTGCGCAATTCGGATTTCATGACTTCTGCTTTTCCAGCTGAATATGGAAATGCCAATGCAGGTGTATTTGATCTTGGCTTCCGCAACGGAAATTCAGAAAAACGGGAACATACCTTTCAATTAGGTGCATTAACTGGACTTGAATTTATGACAGAAGGCCCCATTCGTAAAGACAAAAATTCATCTTACCTCGTTGCATACCGTTATGGCTTTGCTGGAGTAGCACAAGCGATTGGTTTGCCAATTGGAACCGCTGCAACACCTTATTACCAAGATCTTTCATTCAAAATCAATAGCGGAACCACTAAAATTGGACGTTTTACCTTGTTTGGAATGGGAGCAGCAAGTAAAATTGATTTCTTGCACAAAGACATTGATACGAACGATTTATTTGCTGATCCATCACGTGATAGTTACTTCATTAGTAATCTGGGAATGGTTGGCTTAAAACACTTTATCCGTTTGGGTGAAAAATCGTATTTCAATACTGTAATTGGCGCAACGTATGCTAAATCGGATTACAAACAAGACAGTATTTCTGGAAATAATGATGCAGTTCGTAGTTTAGAAAACAATACAACGCGTTTGAATTATACGGTCAATACTTCATTTAATTCCAAAATCAGTTCACGTCTTTTTGTAAAAGTGGGGGTATTAACTGAAATCATGAACACCAAGTTATTCTACCGAAGTAGGGAATTCACCCCAGATTGGGTACAGATTTGGGATCAAGATAACTACACCGCTTTGATTCAGGGTTATGCACATGCAAAATACAGTTTCAATGAGAAATTGACCCTCAACGCAGGCTTACATTCACAGTTTTTGGCACTGAATAATTCCACTTCGATAGAACCGCGTGTTGGTTTAAAATACCAACCAAATGACCGCAATAATTTCACCATCGGTTATGGTATGCACAGTCAAATGCAACCCATCGATTTGTATTTTTATCAATCAGCTGATGCGAATGGAAATGTTGAATTAGCAAATAAAGACCTTGATTTCACGCGTAGTCAGCATTTTGTTTTGGGCTATGAAATCATTCCAGTGAAAGA
>JAYSRF010000037.1:0-14420 GCA_043721195.1 Fluviicola sp.
TACCTCATCACCAATCGTTTTAGCAATTTCTTTTAATCGTTTCGCTTGCACAGTAATACAAGCACTTCCTTCGCCCATTGCAAGCAATCCACATTGCCATTCAATCTTGTCATCTAAACGAATAATTAAACGTTGGTTGTATTTTCCCTTTTCCAATGTCAAAGGTAGTTGCTCCAAAATAACGGGAGGAACTTCAACAATCACATAATTCAAATAGTGCAATTTTACAACTTCAGTCTTATAGGAAACGAGTGGTGTTTTCATGCCTCAAATAAACAAAAAAGTCCGCATAAACGGACTCTTCTGAACGGAATATTGTAGTGATCTATTTTATTTTATAACCCATTTTTTCAGCGGAAGTATTCATGGATTTAATAATCGAAGTACCTAAATCTTCTTGACCGCTTTCCAAGGCATGTTTTTTCTTTTCTTCATTGATGAATTCACTGCGTTTCTGAGCTAATTCATTTATGGTTGCTTGGTATCTAGCGCGTTTTTCACTTTTCTCAGCGATGATTTTTTCTTTTTCTTCAAGTGTTTTACCTTTTAAGTCATCAGGTAAATCTTCATCTTTTAGCTCTTCTAGTTTTAAGGTGTTCTCTTTTTTTGCATCCACCATATCCCAACTCGAATTTAAATAATTTGACTTTGCTTTAGATTCTGCACGTTCTGAAGCTACACCAGCTCCTTTTTTACCTGCATTTGCATCTTCTTCTGTTTGTTTTAGCGCGCGGTATTTGCCAGATTCACCGTATCCCATATAAGTAGTGTTGAGTGAATCATTGTATGAGTTTATTTCTTTATCATAAGGAGTGTCAACATGAAAAGCTTCTCTATCTGAATCGATATTAAAATAGTTTCCTTGACTCACCAGCGCACCATCATACCACAATTCAGTAACACCTTGATCGTATGGACCACAATAAATGGTATTTACAATGATATTGCGATTGGCTGCGTCTTTCAGGATTTTTTTATAGTCGACAGGCCCTTGGTTGAATGGTTCATTTCCAGCAATATAAATGATTCTCAGATCATTCGGATCTGTACTCCATTTCAAATTAGTTAATGCATCTTCAATCACAGCTGCACAATACTCGTCTCCACCGTTAATGGAGAGTGCAAATAATTTCCCAGAAATCGAATCTAAATCATTGATCAAGTTTACTTGTTGACGCACATAAGTGGCATTGGTGATCGTCGAATTCCCATAATCATACAAGGCAATTTCTAGTAGAGGAGCTGCATCGCCTATGCGTAAGTCAGAAGCTGCATTGACAATTTGCCAAATGGTGGTTTTTGCTTGTTCAATTAAACCATCCATACTTCCAGAGGTGTCAAACAAAATCGCGATTTGAATTTTTCGTGGGTTCTCTGGAGCGATAGCAACACCAGGTTGTAAAACTGCAACTGGCTGAATTTGACTAGTGGAAGTCAATGCAATTAAACAGGTTGTAAAAAGAGAAAATAGATTTTTCATACGATTGTATTTTTAGTGAATACAGTTGTTACTTAAAAAGGTTCAATTAAAATAGATAGGTTGTTAAACAATTCAATTAGAAACGATTGGTTGTTTTTTTTTCGGTTCTTCGTAAAGTTGTTACGAGTAATATTCGAAGGAATGATCGAAATATTCACAAAGCGTTAGTTTTTGTTCATTTACTACAACGTGTTAGCAATCAATTTTTTACTATTGTTTCGCTAAAACTAGTGTTATGAATTCTCGTATACTGCTACAATTGATTCTTTTTTGCGTACTTACTTTTCCTGTATTTTCACAAAATTCAACGAAGAAAAATGAAATTGGATATATCCGTATTCAATTGAATGATATTGAAACATGGGATCAAGCTTCTCAAATAGATGGTTTGATTCGATCTAAGCAAGGTGTGATCCTTACGAGAACAGATAATTATTCAGATACGTTTTATGCACAGTATGAGTTGGAATCCATAACAGAAGCAGATTTTGTGACTTGGATTCAATCGTTGGGTTTTACAACTAAGTGCATTGTTACAGGTATTAGCAATGGAGAACCATTCAAAGAATTTCCACGTGAATGTTCTGAGCAGCACCAAGAATCACAAGAACGCACACATTAATTTGATTTAGTTATGATACTTAGATACGATAATACCCTGAAAATTTGTTTATCGCTCGTAACATTGATTGTTTCAAGTTGGTCTTTTTCACAAACAAGTAATTGCGATGATACGCCTGGCGGACAGTTAACCGTTGGAGCGGCGTGTACTCCTGTAGTTTTTAATTCAATAAATAATACCGATTATTGGGATGATTCATGGATTTGGGGAAACTGTGGCGAAGATGATTTGGATGATGCATGGATGTGGTTTGATGCAACTTCAACTACTACCACTGTAACGTATACACCTACAAGTGGCGATCCAATCTTAACGATCTTGTATGGAGCATGTTCTCCTTTTATGTCGACCAATATCGCCTGTTCTGATAATATTGGTTTAACTGCTGAAACACTTACTTTTTCTACTGTTCCAGGTACGCGTTACCGTATTCGAATTCAAAATTATGCAAGTAATGCGAATATGAATGGAACTGTTTGTGCTTTTGGAATTGCTGGAGGAGGAACAACAACAGCTTCTGATTGTGGGGTTGCTACAAATGTGTGTACTGACTTAGCATTTCAGATAGATCCGAATGGTTTCGGCGCAATCAATGAAATTCCTGCATCTGGTTCATTCGGAAATCCAAATATCAATCCTGCAAGTGCCAATTTTGGCTGTTTGCAAGTGGGAGAGTACAATAGCACATGGATGATTGTGAATATTGCGACTTCAGGAAATTTAGAATTTGTTTTTGGAGGTTTAGGAGCTCAAACTGGTTACTACGATTGGATTATGTATCCATATAGTGGTGCAGCTACTTGTACGGCTATTTCTTCCAACACAATTGCACCGGTACGTTGTAATTGGAATATGGTGAATTATGGAGGAACAGGCATTTCAGATGTTGTTCCTGCTGGAGGCGATCCAGGGAATTATGAACCGCCATTAGCAGTACTTGCAGGTCAACGGTATATCATTTGTTTTTCTAACTATAGCAATGCCTTGACAACTGTTCCATTGCAATTTTTGACAGATGTAGGTGATGCGTCAGTAAGTTGTACACCATTAGGTTTTTCAATGGATGGACTTTCTGTTGAATGTTTAGCAGATGCACGAATGATTTCGTGGTCGGGTCCCATTCAACAAGTGGTTGATAAGTTTGTAGTTGAAAAAAGCCGTGACAATGAAACATGGAATGAGGTAGGAACTGTATACAATGGTGTTTTAAGTAATACGAAAATCAACTATTCTATTGTGGATGAAAACAATCCAGATGTGTTGGAATATTACCGTGTGAAACAATTCATGAATGATGGGGAAATTATTCTCTCAACCATCATTTCTGCTGATTGTGATGATTTAAAAGATGCTTATACGATTTATCCTAATCCAAACAAAGGAATCATGAATTTGGAATATTCAAGTGCTTCAGATGCAATTCTTGAGTTCTTTGATATCTATGGAAATGTGGTTTACCGTCAAACACTTGAAGCTTCAATGAAATCTAAAGTCGTACAGATTCAAACGGAAAATGTTCCCGCTGGAATGTATGTATACCGTATTACCATGGAAAACGAAGTGAAATCTGGTTCAGTGATTTTATTGGATTGAATTTACAATCGTAAATTAATTGAAAATCAGCATCAATTGAATTATTTGTAGTTCCATTAATTATGATGAAAGACCAAATTAGTTAAAGATCACCCAAAAAGCTGCAGGTTATAATCAAAACGGATTCAAACTCTATGTTTTATATGTTTCCTAGTGTGGTTCATTTCATTTTAACCATTAAATGAAAGAACTATTCCTCTCCCTTATTTTGTTCTGCACGATCCATTTTTCGGCGAACAGCACGGCATTCACTCAATAATTTCTCCAATCCTTCTGGGTTCGAATACGCATCAAACTTCACGCGTTTTGAGCCTTTGGAAGTTGTTATTTGAATGTACTCTGCTCCAGCGTCGGTACAATCTGGACAACCAATAATGGTATCCATTGCTTCCCATTTTTCCCAATCAATGGTTGCAAGTAAAGCCGTGTATTCTTCAGATGTAAACGTTTCTACAAGTTCTTGTTTCGGAAAATTCAATGAATCGCGGTTGTATTTTGTGTAACGCATGGATGTATTCGTGAAGACTTCCTCCTTGATACAATAACCACGACAATGACCAAAACTAGTACCATGAAGAATAGAAAGTACTTCTGAGGAATTACTTGCGTTTTTGGATGCTCCACAAGCAATCAATAGTGATGTTAAAACAGTAATCAGAATGAAAATACGCATGATTTCTCAACTTTATGAATTCAATTGTTGAAGGATGATCGTTATCCTTCGCATTCGAAATTACAATTATTCTGCCAAGATTTAGCACCTCATTTCATCTTGAAATTGGCTACCTTTGTTTCATGTACATTCAATCCCTGTCTTTGATTAACTTCAAAAATCACGAAGAGGCTGAATTCCATCTGGTTGATGGGGTGAATTGTATTGTGGGGAAAAATGGAGCAGGGAAAACAAATGTATTGGATGCAGTCCATTATTTGAGCATGTGCCGCTCGTATCTCAATCCGATTGATAAACAGAATATTCGTTTTGATCAACAGTTTTTTGTGATTCAGGGAGAATGGATCAAACAAGAAACAACCTACTCCTTGTATTGCGCGGTGAAAGCCGGAGCGAAGAAGGTGTTTAAAAAAAATAAGCGCGAATACGAAAAACTGGCAGATCACATTGGTGCTTTCCCTGTTGTCATGATTTCACCCTATGATGCTGATTTGATTTCGGAAGGAAGTGATGTGCGTAGAAAATGGATGGATGGTATTATCAGTCAATTTGACCGTGCTTATTTGGAAGATCTACAACGCTACAATAAAGTACTCGATCAACGCAATGCCTTACTGAAACAGCAATATGAAAACGGTTTTTTTGACCGAGAATCGATGGAAATTTGGGATGTGCAATTGATCAAATACGGAAATGCCATTTACGATAAACGGATTACATTTATTGAAGCATTTATTCCACTGTTTCAGCATTATTATCAATGGATTTCAGGTGGTGAAGAATCGGTAACTATGGAGCATCAATCGGCCTTGCATACAGGTTCCTTTGACGAATTGTTGCGTTTGGCTCAACCCAAAGATTCACGTGCGCAATACACAACCGTAGGCATTCACAAAGACGATGTATTGTTCAAAATAGCTGAACATCCCATTAAACGATTTGGTTCACAGGGACAACAAAAAAGCTACCTCATTGCCATGCGTTTAGCCCAATTTGAATGGTTGAAAGAACGTTTGGGAATTGTCCCCGTGTTGTTATTGGATGATATTTTTGATAAATTGGACAATCACCGTGTTGCTCAGTTAATGTCACTTGTTTCACAACATACGTTCGGGCAAGTATTGGTCACAGATACTGATGAAATTCGGGTTACTGGGATCTTTCAAGCTATTGGAGTGACGCCCAATATGGTTTTATTTGAAGAAGAGGAGAAATTCGCATGAGTGAGTGGAATGAAAACAAACGTTCTGGGGAATTTTCTCCAATGAAAGACATTGTTGATAAATTGATGCGTGCTTACCAGTTGCAAGGAAAATTGACAGAACTAGAAGTGCTCGATAAATGGGAAGAAATGATGGGGAAAGCCGTTGCTTATCGCACAACAAAACTCACTATTCGCAATAAAGTATTGCACATAGAATTGAATTCTTCCGTCATGCGCGATGAATTATTACACGGAAAACAAATCATACTTGAGCGCGTAAATCAACAAGCAGGTTTTCGGATAATTGAAGATATTTGGTTTGGGTGAAATAATTATGAATTGAAAATTTAAAATTTAAAATTGAAAATGATGAATTAGGTTTCAGTTTTCGGCCTTGCTATCCTTCTTATTGAATTATGAATTATAAAGAAGATTTAGTGTGTAACCTTGATTGCATTAATAATTTTACATTTTCAATTTTTCATTTTCAATTAGTTCTCCTTCCTAGATCGTAATGAAAATGCTAACACAAAATAACCCAGTATTGCTGAAGCTGTAGAAGCCAATAAAATCGCGATTTTAGAGTCAGTTATCACTCCTTGATCATCGAATGCTAATAATGAAATAAAGATCGACATGGTGAAACCGATTCCGGCTAATAGTGCAATCCCTATAAAACTCAAAAAACGGTTCCCAGATGGTAGTTTACAAATACCAAGAGCTGTTCCAAGTAAAGAAAATCCAACTATCCCGAGTGGTTTTCCGAGAATCAATCCAAGAGAAATGCCCATGCTATTCATTGATGCTAATTGCAACATCCAATCGTTTTCAATAACAATTCCTGTATTAGCTAATGCAAAAGCTGGTAGAATCAAATAAGAAACGGGTAAGTGCAGCCATTGCATGATTTTCACAGACGGACTTTCGTCGCCACCTTCTCTGAATGGAATAGCAAATGCAATTAAAACACCTGAAATTGTTGCATGAATACCTGAAAGTGACATAAAATACCACATCACAATACCCAAAATCAAATAAGGGTAGATAGCGTTGACTTTTCGTTTGTTGAGGTAAAGCATCAGTAGAAAAATGCCAATTGAGATGCCGAAATGAACGACGTAAAATCCTTTGGAATAGAAGAGTGCAATGACCACAATTGCCCCTAAATCATCAATGATAGCAAGTGCAGTGAGAAAAACTTTGAGTGAAATGGGAACCTTTTTTCCCAATAATGACAAAACACCAAGGGAAAATGCAATATCAGTAGCCATAGGAATTCCTACTCCAGATTGGGTTTCTGTTCCTGCATTAAAGAAAAAGTGAATCCCCGCTGGTACTAACATTCCGCCTAAAGCTGCAATAATTGGAAGCATCGATTTTTTTATATCCGACAATTCTCCGATGTATAGCTCTTGTTTGATCTCCAATCCAACCAATAAAAAGAAAAGGGTCATAAAACCATCGTTGATCCAAAATTCAATCGGTTTCCCAATTAAATCTGAATGCCAAAAATGGGTATAACCTTTCCCAACTCCAGAGTTAGCAAGTAACAAGGAAAGGACTGTACAGAGAATTAAAACAATACCTGCAGATTTTTCATTTCCAATGAAAGCATGGTAAAGTTTACGAACGGCTTTGGTGCTTTTTTTTATCATTTTGAAGTAGTAAAAATAAGCATTTTTGCCCGATTTATCTAGAGAATAATGGTAAGACTTACCGTATTAGTGAAAAATCAAATTATTCGTTTGAATGTTGATTGATTTTTGTAAAAAGAAAGTTATGCCAATTGAGAATGAATCGGAGATTGTGATTTTTTATCAGACAAATAGTATGCATAGTTATGTTTTCTATTGACTCTAAAAATTAGAGACGATAGATGAGCAAAAATAGGATGTGCTATTTTTTGCTCCGAATTAAAATGCGTTTTTAACCAAAGAACTGATAAATCGCTACCTTCGCAATTCAAATTTGCTCAAGATGTCAGTGCACAAAAATGTGAAACGGGTTACCACTCACGTATTACAGGAGATGAAAAACTCCGGACAGAAAATTTCAATGCTTACGGGATATGATTTCTCCATGGCTCGGATCATCGATTCTGCTGGAATAGATGTCATTTTAGTAGGCGATTCTGCATCTAACGTAATGGCTGGTCACGAAACAACATTGCCTATTACCCTCGATCAAATGATTTACCATGCTTCTTCCGTTGTTCGGGCTGTTGAACGTGCATTGGTCATAGTTGATATGCCATTTGGTTCGTATCAAGGAAATTCCAAAGAAGCGTTGTCGAATGCCATTCGTATCATGAAGGAAACAGGTGGACATGCCGTAAAATTGGAAGGTGGCGTAGAGATTATCGAATCCATCAAACGCATTCTTACAGCAGGGATTCCTGTAATGGGACATTTAGGATTAACACCACAATCGATTTATAAATTCGGAACCTACGTTGTTCGAGCGAAAGAAGAAGATGAAGCACAACGTTTGATGGAAGATGCCATTGCTTTGCAAGAAGCTGGTTGTTTCGCAATAGTACTAGAAAAAATCCCGGCTGAATTGGCGCAAAAAGTGGCAGAAAGTGTTACGATTCCTATTATTGGAATAGGTGCTGGAAACGGTGTTGATGGTCAAGTATTGGTGGTTCATGATATGTTGGGAATCAACAATGAATTTAGTCCGCGTTTCTTGCGAAAATATGCTAACTTGTATGAGCAGATGATGGGAGCGTTTCAGCAATACATTTCTGATGTTCGATCGGGCGATTTCCCGAATAAAAATGAACAATACTAAATGAGCATTGTGAAAGATGCGTTTTTAGATTGTCGAGAAATTAAGGTATGAACCAAACAGATTTAGCGGTACTTTTTGAAGATAATCACTTAATTGTGATCAATAAACGTGCATCTGAAATTGTACAAGGCGATAAAACCGGCGATGAACCATTGGTTGAAAAAGTGCGGGAGTATATCCGAACGAAATTTGCCAAACCAGGGAATGTTTTTTGTGGATTGGTGCATCGGTTAGATAGACCTACAAGTGGTGTTTTAGTATTTGCACGAACAAGCAAAGCACTTGAACGCATGAATAAATTGTTCGCTGAAAAACATCCTGAAAAAACCTATTGGGCCGTTGTAGAAAAAGCTCCATTGAAAAAAGCGGATTCATTAACCAATCATTTGACACGCAACGAAAAACAAAACAAATCATACGTTTCTGAATTACCGAAAAATGGGAGCAAAGAAGCGCGATTGAGTTATAAACAGATTCATCAATCTGATCGCTACACGTTATTGGAAGTACGATTAGAAACGGGAAGACATCATCAAATTCGTGCACAACTCTCCACCATTGGTTGTATTATCAAAGGAGATTTAAAATACGGAGCCAAACGATCCAATCCTGATGGTTCTATTCACCTTCATGCACGTTCATTGCGTTTTAAACATCCAACAAGAGAGGAAGAAATTACGATTGTGGCGCCAGTTCCCAATGAACCGCTGTGGCAATGGTTTGAGCAAGCACTAAAACACTAAAGTTGTTATGAGATCAATCGGTTTATTAAGCTTTTTTTTAAGTTGTCTTTTTTTCTCACAGGCACAAACAACGCCTTATCACTATACCATTCAAGCACACCTTTCTACACAATTAATTTATTGCTTGGAACAAGATAGTTATGGTCGATTGTTGATTGGAACAGACAAAGGACTTTACCGTTACAATGGTTTTCGCTCGCAATTGATTAATAGTTCGGGTAATTCATCCAAAGAGATCACGCAGCTCTTGCGTTACGGAGATACTTTTTTTGCTACGAATAGATCTGGTCAATTAATGCAATTAAATGGTGATCAGTTAAAAGTGATTCCGTTAGCTGAATTTAAAGGCGATATACATCAACTAGCCATTACTGGAACTACCTTAACAATCACTGGATCAAAATGGATCAGTTCGTATAAATTGCCTTCCTTTAGTTTAATCAATCAAGAACAAATTCCTTATACAGAATCTGAATCTACGAATGCCAATTCTGTATTGAAATTTGGTAAAATACGCTATGCTGTTTTGAATTCTGGCGAATTGGTCGAAATAGAAGAGGGGGCTTCACGCAATATTCCGAATGCTACGGGTAAAATATTGGTTGCCTTCGCTAATAAGTTAGTGATTGTTCCTTCCTTTTTATCTGAAGATCCAATTTACACCTATTTTGGTGGTTCATTTCGGAGCTGGGGAACCTTATTAAAAAAAGGAAATAAACGCGTAAATGGAGCAAAGGTAATTCGTAATCGCTTGTTTGTTTTATCAGAAAATGGTGTGTTTGTCTACAACAATCAAATGAGTAAAAAACCAGCACATTGGTTCGCTGGTGTTGTTGCAACAGATGTTTTTGAAGATGCACAAGGTAATATATGGATTGCGACAAAAGGAAAAGGGTTGTTGTTTATCCCTTTTGGGCGACACGAAATTATTTATGGTGGTAGTTTACTGAGTTTAGTAGTAGGATCTGGGGGAACTTTTTTTGGTGGCACACTCAACGGTTCCATTGTTCAATTCGATAGTCGTGGTCGGGAGATAAACACTTTTTCGAGTGATATAAATACACAAGAAGCCTTGTTCCTTCACTATGACAGTTTTGCTAATTTGTTGTTCTCCAATACAGGTTTGTTTTCAACCAAAAAGACCAAAGCAATTAACCGCATGAATGAAGCCATCAAAGGTGTTGCTCGATTGGGAGACGGATCTTTGTACTTGGCAAAATCTACGGGTGTGGTTTACATTCAAAATACAACGAAATCAAGTGCTATTTACGGATTATCAGATTCTACTAAATTCATAGTCTTACGGAAAGAAGCAGCTAAAAGCGTTGTTGTCAATCCTCTTACTCAAGAGGTTGCATTCAGTACTGTTCTTGGCGTGTTTTGCAGAAAAGGAAATGAACCCTACCATGAAATTACGCTAGATGGAAAGTCGATTGACGCACAGGTAATAACGTGGTTTAAAAACGATTTACTGATTGCAACAGAACAGCATGAATTATTGCTGGTGCGGAATGGTAGAGTAATTAAACAAAAAGACCTGTCGCGCAATTCAGGTGAGTTATATGTTTTGAAAATGATTTCTACAGATGCATTTGTCTATATGCTCACCGAAAAAGGAATGTACCGATTCAGTGATATAGACAAACCACTCGAAGGGTTGAAAGAGTTAATGGGGTTTGATGGATTAGTAATGCGCGATTTTGTGGTTGTAAAAGACATCATTTACATTGTAACGCAACGCGGTGTTTTGCGATTAACATGGAATCAAGAGGAAAAAATGAGTTATTCACTTGTTTTAAATGAGCTTACAGGTAGAAAGTATAAAAAATACTCCTATCGAGATGGTAAAATTCAGTTTCCTTTTGATGAAAAGCTCATTATTATTCCATTCGAATGTGTGGATTTATCAGGAAATCAACAATTCATTATCCGATATGCCATTCACCGCAAAAAAGAACGTGGATATTGGAATTCATTACCGCCAAGTGCAGATCAACTGAATCTTTCGCACTTAAGTCCAGGTGATTATACCGTTGAATTTTATTTATACGATCCCGTTTCTCAAACCAAGAGCAAGATTCAACGCAAACAATTCGCAGTATTATACGATTGGCACAATCGCCCATTTTTTTGGTGGTTTGTTGGACTCTTAGTTGCCTTTTTCATTGGGTTGACATGGCGTTGGACATTACAGCGTGAACGCAAGAAATGTGCTGTGATTGCGGAAGGTAAGTAAGCTTAAGTCCTCATTTTCATTCACATTCTCTATCTCATTTTCATTCTTGTTCCGTTTTTTTTGTAAGTTTTGAAATTCTTTCGTTACTTTAGTCCAACATAAATAACGGTATTATTCACTCATGTTATTCACGCCAAAAACAGCAAGTTCGTCTCATTCATCGAGGAATTCCAACGATTCTTTCTTTAAATCGCGTGTACAACCTAAATTGGCTGTTGGAAAACCAGGGGATAAATTCGAGGTTGAAGCTGATAAAACGGCAGATAAGGTTGTTAATAAATTACAAGATCCAAAGCAAAATGTAGTAGAAGCTCCAGCTTCGAAGCCGAGTTTACAGCAAAAAAAGACAGAAACTGTTCCTACAACCGAATCTGGAGAAGTCGAAGTACAAGAAAAGAGTGAAGAGTCAATTGCTCAATCCATTACTCCCCTTGTTCAAACAAGTTTGTTAGACGAAACAACAGCTCAACCAAAAGCAGGAACGTTGCAAAAAAGTGAAGATGTCAGCATTCAAGAAAAAGCAACCTCAAAAGAGACGAAAAAAGCTATTCCTTATGTAACTTCAGAAAATCCGCCATTTTTCGCACCTAAGACAATTGTTCAGCATAAAGCAAACGCGGATATAAAACCAGAGGAGCAAGTGGAAGTACAACCAAAATTGGCGTTGGAAAAGCCAGTTGAGCAAGTCCAATCACCTGCAATTCCTGAACCTGTACTTCAACCAAAGGCAATTGAAAAGCCAACCCCAGCAATTGCATCTGTTGAAACAGCAACAACTGCCAATCAATTTTGGACACCGATAAAACCGATTATTCAGCAACAAAAAGAAACTGCACAAGCAAAAGAAGATTCCGAGCAAGAAGAAGAAATCCAAGAAAAACCATTGGAAGAACCGGTGACCCAACTCATGCAGATGAGTGCCGATGAACCAGTGGAAGAAGAGGCCATCCAAACAAAATGCGATGACTGTGAAGAGCAACCAGCGGTTCAGCAAAAAAGTGAACAAAACGGTGGTTCAAGTTCCGATATATCAAGCAGTTTATCCGCTTCAAAAGGAGGAGGTTCCCCAATGGATGAATCGACCAGTGATAAAATGAGCTCAGGTTTTGGTGCCGATTTTAGTTCCGTTCGCGTGCATACTGATTCGAAAGCCGTTCAAATGAACAAACAACTCGGCTCACAAGCATTTGCTAATGGAAGTGATATTTATTTCAATGAAGGTAAATACAATCCTGATATTAAATCTGGACAGCATTTATTGGCACATGAGTTGACGCATACGGTGCAGCAGGGAGGGGCTCGTTCCGTTGTCAATAAAAAATTAGATGAAAATTATATTCAACGTGATGGTGATTCAGCGACTGATGAACAAATGAATGCTATTTACGATGCATTGAGTGGTTGGACGGATTCAGATGACAGTGCCACTATTCTATCTACATTAATTAACAAAAGTAAATTTACAATTGATGAAATTATCAGCGGTGTAGCAACATTAAATGAATCATCTGGGTTAGAAATTTTGGAGTGGATGTATTCAGATATGGTTACTTCAGATTGGAAAAGTCTCAATTCGCATTTTATTAATTTACGAGTTCGAAATGTAGAAACATTAATTGCAAAGCAAATTTATAGTAACTTATCTGGTTATACTTCAGAATCCAATAGTATTGAAATTCTTTCACTCTTTTTAGGTGATTCAACCATAGCAGGAGAATTTCTAGATACAGTTTTAGGGGCATTAGAAACTGAAACAGGAATGACAACGAATGAGACTGCAATCTGGTTACTTGGAGATATGTCTTCTGTTCAAGGATTTCGTTTATCGCAACACTTCTTTAATGCAGGTAGCGTTAAAGGAATTAAATATGCTGGACATTGGATAGCTTCGAAAGTAAAAGATTTAGTTTCGGGGTATACAGGTATTTCTGATAGCCAGAAAATTGTGGCGAATTTCCAACGCGTACAATTAGTAGAAAACAGGATTTACGTTTTACATGAATATAATCAGTTATCACAAGAAGAATGGGCAGAAGAGGCATCTGTTTCATTGATGGAAGATATGCAACAGGAAGACTACGAACAGTTACGAATATTAATGCCAGGAGTATTGCCTATTTATAATATTCAGAAAAACTGGTTGGAATGGACATGGGATAAAATTGTGATTGGTTTCGATTATGTGGTATCCTTCTTGGAATATGTAGTTTGTGGATTAGCTGGTGTAGTTTGGGGTGTTTTATCAGTTGTGTGGGATATTATTGTATTAATCTGGGACCTGATTGTTGCAATTAAAAGTATACTTGGACTCATCATATATGCCATTAGTGGAGGGAAATTTGGACGAGAAGATAAGGAGGCTGTATATTCGTTCTTCTCTTCAATGGGTGATTTTTTCAGTGCACCTGGAGATGCAATTTCCAAAATGATGGAAGAAGTTAATTTGGAAGCTTCTCTTATTGAAGGCCCTTTTACAGAATGTCAACAATCTTTTTTCTGGACTTCACGCATTGTTAATTTAATTGTCAATATTATATTAATATTTGCTGGTGGTTATGGAGCAGCAAAACTAGTAATTGAAGGAATTGAAGGGTTGGTAAAACTTATTCAGGCAGGAGAATTAATGGCTGCATTATCTCGATTGCCAGGACGAATGTTTCGAGCTGTCCGAGGACTACCTGCTAATGCATCCAAATCAATTGTATCGGGGGTTAGTAGAGTCATACAATTGATTCAAAAACCTGCTGTTGCCATAGAATCTGCTAGGAGTTCGATTGCAATTGTACGCATGGCTGCAGCTGAAGAAGGTTATTTTAGCTTACTGCGGAGGCAAGCAGGAATAATGGTTGCAGATGAATCTGCTTTTTGGAGAGAACGAAGAGCATTTTGGACAGAAAAATCTCAAATGTCATCTAACTCATTGGATGTAGTGGAAACAAAACTCGTTTCTTCTGTTGAAATCGTTGTTGATGATCCTGCAAGAGCAGAAGCTTTAGTATTAGAAGCAGAATCTCAAGCAGCTATTGAGCAAGGATTGGCTGATAACCTGCTTGGTGAAATGAAGGGAACAAATGCG
>JAYSRF010000038.1:0-2060 GCA_043721195.1 Fluviicola sp.
GGTACTTGGCAGTTGCATAAAATAAGGAGAGTGTGTCTTGACCGAACGTAGTAACGGAAAAACAACTATTTATCAACAGAAATACAATAACAAGCAGGCGGTTCATCGGACTTAAATTACTTTCTTGTTTATGTAAATTGATGAAGACAAGTAACCAATTCAACAATAGATCGTCTCGAATAAAAACAAAAAATCCCCGCCAATTGACGAGGATTTTAATTTATAACCAGTTGATTACATATTTCTTCTATACTGTCCTCCTACTTCAAACAACGCTGAAGTAATCTGACCCAATGAAGCATATTTACACACTTCCATCAGTTCTTCGAACATGTTTTGATTCTGGATTGCAGCGTGTTGAATTTGTTTGATCATCGCTGGAATTTTATCCGAATGTGCCGTTTGCAATTGCTGCAACATGGTAATCTGGTATTCCTTTTCCTCTTCTGATGCACGAATGATTTCACGTGGCTCAACCGTTGGCGAACCTTTGGAACTCAAGAAGGTATTTACTCCTATAATTGGGAATTCTCCGTTGTGTTTTAAGGTTTCATAGTACAACGATTCTTCTTGAATTTTAGAACGTTGGTACATGGTTTCCATTGCTCCTAATACGCCGCCACGTTCTGTGATGCGATCAAATTCTGCCAAAACTGCTGCTTCTACCAATTCAGTCAATTCTTCAATGATGAATGAACCTTGGAGCGGATTTTCATTTTTAGCTAAACCTAATTCACGGTTAATGATCAACTGAATGGCCATTGCACGACGAACAGATTCTTCTGTAGGTGTCGTAATCGCTTCGTCATACGCGTTGGTATGTAAGGAATTACAGTTGTCGTAAATCGCATACAAAGCTTGTAATGTGGTGCGGATATCATTGAAATCGATTTCCTGCGCATGTAACGATCTTCCAGAAGTTTGAATGTGGTATTTCAACATTTGCGCTCGTGGATTGGCTGCATATTTCTTCGCCATTGCTTTTGACCAAATTCTACGTGCAACACGACCAATCACTGCATATTCAGGATCAATTCCATTGGAGAAGAAGAACGATAAATTTGGACCAAAATCGTTGATGTCCATTCCACGACTCAGGTAATATTCTACATACGTAAATCCGTTTGCCAAGGTAAATGCCAATTGCGTGATTGGATTTGCACCTGCTTCTGCAATGTGGTAACCTGAAATCGAAACCGAGTAAAAATTACGCACCTGATTGTTGATGAAGTATTGTTGCACATCGCCCATCAATCGCAACGCAAATTCAGTCGAGAAAATACACGTGTTTTGCGCCTGATCTTCTTTTAAAATATCTGCTTGAACAGTTCCACGAACTTGTTTTAAGGTATCTATTTTGATTTGCGCATACACATCAGCTGGAAGTACTTGATCACCAGTTACTCCTAACAACATCAAGCCCAATCCATTGTTTCCTTCTGGTAAATCACCTTGGTAACGTGGACGATTGACACCTTTTGCTTTGTAAATGGCTACAATTTTCGCTTCAACTTCTTTTTCTAATTCGTTTTGCGCAATGTATTTCTCACAGTTCTGATCAATGGCGGCATTCATAAAGAATCCCAACAACATTGGCGCTGGACCATTAATTGTCATGGAAACCGACGTCGCTGGATGGGATAAATCGAAACCAGAATACAACTTCTTGGCGTCGTCCAAACAACAAATCGAAACCCCTGAATTTCCTACTTTACCATAAATATCTGGTCGAATAGCTGGATCATTACCGTATAATGTAACTGAATCAAAAGCCGTTGAAAGACGTTTTGCTGGCATACCCAAACTCACGTAATGGAAACGGCGATTTGTCCGTTCTGGCCCACCTTCTCCTGCAAACATACGTGTTGGATCTTCACCTTCACGTTTGAAAGGGAATAAACCAGCAGTGTAAGGAAATTCTCCCGGTACATTTTCTTGTAACGACCAACGTAAAATATCACCCCATGATTTATAGCTTGGCAATACCACTTTTGGAATTTGCGAATGCGAAAGCGACTCAGTATGTGTCTGCATTCTCAATTCTTTATCACGTACTTTGA
>JAYSRF010000039.1:0-2060 GCA_043721195.1 Fluviicola sp.
TGTGGCGTTGCATAATGCCCAACAGCGGCATTCATTTTGGTCACAACTCCATTGAAGGGTGAACGAATACTAACTACGCGTTGTAGGTTCCCTTTCGCAACTTCAGATGGATTGATACCTGCTATTTCCAATTTGAGTTTCATACCCTTGCAGCGTGCTTGAGTACTCAAAAAATTAGATTTTGCTTGTTGCACAACTTTACCACTATTGATTTGTTGATCACTTAATGATTTCTGGCGTTCGTATTCGAGTTGGAGAAATTCCAATTGACTCATAGCTTCCAAATAATCTTGTTGTAATTGAATAATCGTTGGATCTTCAAGCGTAATGAGTACTTGTCCTTTTTTGATATTCATCCCATCCAATACTGGAATACTCTTCACAAAACCACCAAAAGGGAAACTAATAGCAGTTTTATTTTGTGGTGGCACTTCAACTGTACCTGAAACCCGAACGGTGGCTCCAATTTGTAGTTCAACTGGCTCCGCTAATTCAATACCAGAGTTGCGTATTTGAGCTTGATTCAACACAATCATTTTATCAGATACGGTTGTCGCTTTGGTTGTGTTTTCTGTGATTTCAGCGGAACAACCCATTAAGGTGATGATTCCGATAATGCTATATATTAATTTCATGATGCTCTATTTTTTAATTGGTTGAATATCCATTTAAGCGATGTGCAATGGAATTGGCTTGAAAAATCAGTTGTTGGTGTGTCAGGTAATGTTGAACGATCGTTTGTTGACTAAGCAACATCAATTGAAGGTTTATTTCTCCTTCTATGAACGCTTGCTGATTTTGTTTCTGCATCAATTCAAGCACTGGTCGAACAGTTTGATCCCATTGTGATAGTTGTTCTTGTAACTGATTCCAACTATTCACTAGATTTTCCTTTTCATTGAATAAGGTTTCCCGTTCCAATTCAGAAGAAAGCACTATTTTCTTTGATTCAATGGCTAACTGTTTTGCTTGCGCTTTGTAGCTTCCATTGAACAATGAAATGGATGTTCCAATTGTAAAACCTTGAAAACGATCAGCTCCTGTAAAAACAGTCTCTTGTCCATTAATCGTTTGTGAACCAATGAGGGTTTGATTGAAATATCCAACTGAAATACTTGGCAACCGTTGAGAACGCAAGAGTGCAATTTCTGATTCGTTTTTTTCTAATTGAAAAATCATCTCACGAAAAACAGGTAATTGACTCCATTGTGCTGTATCCACAAGTGGTTTTAGTGGTATAATCTGGTACTCGTTAAGGTTGGGCACTACTGATTGATCATCGTGCATGAGCGTTTGTAAAGCCGACTGAACCCGTTGGATTTCTAAGTTAATGGATTGTACTAATTGTTGCTGTTCCAATCGACTTACTTTACCTAATTGTGTTTCCAAAAGAGTAATATCACCCGCATTGAAACGGGATTCCAAGCTTTTTTCAAGTTGCGCATAAATGGAATCATTCATCACCAGGAAGTTACGTTGTGCAACATACCAACACAGCTCCTCATATCGAGCACGCACCTCTTGTTCAATACGCCATTGCACCACTTCTTTGGAGGCTTGTTTCCATTGTTGAGATGCTAATCCTACTGCATTTTGCTTTGCATAAACAGTTGGAAAGGGGATGCTTTGTTCTACTGTAATATTATTATCAGTTTTATTAGCAGAATTGTATTGCCCCACCATCAATCCGATGTTTGCTCTTGGAGTGACGACCAATGATTTCCGATTCAATGCAGCTTGCTCTATGGCTAATTCCGCGACGTTAACAGTGAGGTTTTTTTTCCGAGCGATTGCGATACATTCTTCCAGCGTTTTTGTTTGTTGCGCATAATTCAACGAAGGAAGCATCAGTGAAAAGAGGAGTAATGTTACCACTTTTGATTGTTTCCTTCCTTTTTTACGGAATGAATTTTTATCGACTAAACGGTACATAACGGGTAATAAAAACAAGGTTAAGAAAGTAGCTGTGATCAATCCACCAATGACAACTGTTGCCAACGGTTTTTGTACCTCAGCTCCACTTCCAGTTGAAATAGCCATTGGTAAAAAACCTAATGAAG
>JAYSRF010000040.1:0-14376 GCA_043721195.1 Fluviicola sp.
ACAGAGAATTATACATTTACTTTACCTGAATTTGGTTCGCCAGATTGTAATGTTCCAGTGACTCCAGAACACGTTGAAATCATTGCTGCGGTTGTTTATTCTGGTCCATTTGATCAACGTAAAGTCTTGAATGCAAACAAGGTAAAATTAGTAGAGTCTGGAGTTGGAATCAATGAAGTTAGTACAAGTACAATTGATTTCGAAATTGTAGGGAATCCTGTATCTGGTTCAGAAGTTACTTTGCAATGGGGAAGTCAACAAGAGCTTACCGGCGATGTGATTTTGTTTAATGCTCTAGGTGAAGTTGTTTCCATTTTAGAAACGAACCTTGCTATTGGTGGAACACTTTTGGAAAAAACATACCCTATTGGTGATTTAACAAATGGCGTATATTTCGTAGGTTATAAAACGACTGACAACAAACAATATACACGTAAATTACTTGTCAATAAATAAGTTGAATTATGAAAGTTAAGTTTCTTTTCACGTTATTTTTCGCTTTTAGTTGCGGAAAATCGATTGCACAACCCTTGACTTGGGATTTAGAAAACGAGGACTCAACAATCACATCGGGGTCGTTTGTTGACTTTAAAGGTCATTTAACCACAGATAACAGCCAAGTGTTTAATTGTATTGCTCGAGCTGAAAACATCAACTTACCCGCAGATTGGTATTATGTGATTTGTAATCCATTTAGTTGCTTGATGAATAATATGCCTTCAACAAGTTTTGCATTTCCTGATATCGTCAATAATGATTGGAATAATAATGGGTTTGGCGGTAGTTTGGTTAAAATCGGAATTCATTCAACCGCTGGAAATACCGTTCAGGTTGGTGAACTTGATTTTGTACTCGAGAATACATCTACCAATGAGATTTTCACCCGACATTTAATCGTGCGTACCAATGGTCAATCGCTAGGACTTCAAAGTGAATCGAATGAAACAATGGTTCTTTTCCCGAATCCAGTTAACGATCAATTAACCATTTCAAATTGTGAACCAACAACTCCATATGTTATTGTTGATTTAGCAGGTAGAGAATTGGGAACTGGTTTTACAAATGGTGTTATTGACTGTTCTACACTGCTTCCAGGGAATTATTTATTACAATTAGCATTGGTAAATGGAGAACAAACGTTCCTGCCGTTTCAAAAGAATTAAATGTAGTTGAGTTTTTTAGTAGTGGGCTTAACTATATGTTTACGCACCTTCCATCGTTTTTTCGATGAGAGGTGTTTAAATTATACCTAATTTTATTCCATTTCTAACCTAAAAACATGGAATACGAATACATTATTGTTTGTCTAGCGGCATTAATCGGTTCAGGACTTACCTTTTTCTCAGGTTTTGGATTAGGAACTATCTTGGTTCCTGTTTTTGCGCTGTTTTTCCCACTCGAAGTTGCGTTGGTTTTAACCGCAATTGTTCACTTTTTGAATGGCGGATTTAAATTACTGCTCGTAGGTATTCATGCCAATAAAAATGTCATTTTACGATTTGGAATTCCAGCAATTATATTCTCCTTTTTGGGTGCGAACTTACTCAAGGTGCTATCAGATAATTCATTTCCGATGTTCTATTATCGAATTCAAGGTCACCTTTTTAAAATTTATCCTTTAGGCTTTATTATTGGTTTATTATTGATTCTATTCGCATTGTTTGAATTGATTCCGCGACTCAATAAATTGCAATTGAGTCAAAAATATTTGCCTTTAGGTGGAATATTGAGTGGTTTTTTTGGCGGTCTTTCTGGTAACCAAGGTGCATTGCGCAGTGTGTTTTTATTGCGAGCAGGTTTAAGCAAAGAATCCTTTATTGCTACAGGGGTAGTTATTGCTTGTATGATTGATATTACACGTTTGACAGTGTATATCCCGAAGGTACTTCGACATAGAGATGAACTTGATTTTACCTTAATTGCTTGTGCAACTATTGCTGCCTTTATTGGTGCTTATGTCGGTAATAGATTGCTGAAAAAAGTAACAATAGTGGTTTTAAGATACGTTGTTTCAATAGCACTTATGCTCTTTGGATGTTTATTAATGTTGGGGATACTCTAGGGTCTGCTGAAAAAGTCAGAACTGAGGTTATTAGGCGCAGTCAAAAAAGATGTATATAAATACTTCGATTTGGCTGCAACGCAATAGATGCTTTATTTCTGGCTAGCAAAAAAATAGCCTGTCTGGAAAATTACAAGATGCAAGCTTATTTTATCATCCCTCCGCGGCGGAAACGATGCACTTGAACGTAGATTATCGAACTCAAACCATTTATATTCAACCGTTTTGTGTTTTTCAGCAGACCCTACTCTAGTTCTCAGATGACACTTCATTTGGTAAAACAACTGGAATTTCAATAATAACAAGCGTACCAGTTGGCCGGTTTTCTTCTTTCTTGTCAATGATTTGAATGCGAAATTCATCGTTGTATTTTTGTCTGAATGCAGCTAATCGTTGTTCAGTAATTTTGGTTCCAAAAGAGACGCGTTCCTTGTCTATGAATTGTTCAGCAACACTACGACCAATTCCATTGTCATCCACAATACATTTTAGTCGATTGTTTTTGATGGATACAAATTGCAAGGTAATTTCACCCCCATGTTGGATTGTTTTAAAACCATGCAAAACAGCATTTTCAACAAATGGCTGTAAAAGCATGGGAGGAATACCATATTGCAACTCTTGAGGTTCTAGTTCATTGATAATTGAAAATTTGAATTTATCTTTAAAACGCATTTGTTCTAGTTCCAAGTATTTTTGAAGTGTTTCAATTTCAGAAGAAATGGTTATATAACTCACCCGAGAATTATTCAATGTCTGTCGAATTAATTGTGCAAACTTCAATAAAAACCGCTCAGCTTTTTCATTTTCTTCATAGATTAAAAAACTCTGAATTGAATTCAAGGAATTGAAAATAAAATGAGGATTCATTTGCGCTTGAAGGGCTTTTTGCTCCAATTGTTGGATGTTCTTTTGTTGCTTATTTTTTAGCTTTATTTGCCGAATTCGACGCTTAAAAAACAGCACAATTCCACTTATTCCTAATGCAATATATACTAAAACTGCATACCATTTAAGGTAAAAAGGATTGTCAATGTAAAACCGACACATGACTTGTGGTTTCGACCAATGACCAGCTTCATTCAAATAACTTATCTCAAGTATGTATGATCCAGCAGCAGGTTTTGTTAAGCTCAATTCACCTTCATTAGAAAGTATCCATGCATCTGAACTGGAATAACGGTAGCGAATTTTTTTATCTTTTCCTGTTCGAAAATTGCTCGATGCAAGTGCAATTTTAATATTATTTACTGTTGAATTAAACACCAATTCATTTCTAAAGTTGCGGATAATGCTATCTTCAGTTGTGAGGTTATCAATTTTGAGTTGATTGTGAATGTGCTTTTGAGACCAATTATGCAAGGAAGAAATATGTGCCAATCCATTTTTTGTAGCCACCCAAACTTCACCATTTTTGGCAAAAACGCGGTTTACTTCATTCGATGGCAATCCATTCATCATGGTCATACGTTGAATAATGATTCGTCCAGCTTGATCTGTATCAATACGATTCAATCCTTTATTCGAGCAGACCCAAATGGCACCATTCTCGTCAATAAAAAGGGAATTGATTTGATCATCCAATAAGCCATCTTTTGTGGTTAGATGGTGGGTGATTTTAAAATTATCAAAGAAGTAAACCCCAATTCCACGTGTTGCAGCAATTCCTTTCAAAATGGGATGAAAATCCAAATCTGACACGCGGTGTTTAAAACGAGAATCATTGAATTGATTGGTGTATAAACGGTGATTTTTCACCTCAAAAAGTCCGTTGTTGTTTCCTACAATGATCCTGTTTTTTTGATCTTGCATTATTGCATGGAGAAAATGTTGAGAGGTAGCACTTTGATCATCTACAAAAGAATACAATTGCTCGAATTGTCCATTGGGTTTTAATTGTACAACATCATTTGAGGTGAAAAATGTGTAGTTATTTTTAAAAAACACATCATAATATCCATGTTGACCACTGCCAGATTTATTATATATGTGACGCTTGATAAGTGTATTTATTGATTCCGTAATCTGATCATTGTGCACGTCTATTCGAGGGTTGTTATTATAAATTACGGAGGATAAATAGGGAATTTTAGTCATTTGATGGATTCCAAATTTATTCGCAAAAAACACCTGGTTTTTCGCTAAAGAAACTCCCGTAATCACATTAAAATTCTCGTTATTCGATACTTTAAAAGTGGTAACATTTAAATTTCGCGTATAAAATACACCTTTCTCTATTGTGCTGAACCAATAACCACCTTCCTGATCTTGGCAAACACTTGTAATGGTATAACCAGAAAGGTAATTGGGAGAATGTTGATTACTTCCAAAATCACTAATTGGCTGAGAAAAAGCACCACTTGTTGTACAATACCAAATGTTTTGTTGGTTAATTGACAATCCTATTGTATTCAAAACCTTATAAGGCGATAATGGTTTGTCACTGTTGATAATGAGATCATTGAATAGAAAAAAACCTTTTCCTTTGGCAGTATAGGCACCAACACTGTTTGAATGTTTGATCTCCGTTATTTTTGTTTGTTTGTTATTTATTATCGTATAAATTGGCATTGGTTTGTCAAGTTCTGTCATGAGTGACAATACTAAGAGCCAGTCATACCCTGAATTGTAGAAATAAACGCCTTCTTTTGGCTTATAACGTGTTATTTTCATTTCCCCTTGACCAGAAATGGAAACCAGACCTTTATATTGTGCACTGTAAAGAATATTATCGTTTTTATCTATAGAAAATGACTTAAAGGTTGTGATATCTCCACCTAAGTACTTTTTCACCTGATTATTATATTTATAAGGAATAATCTTATTTCCATCCCAATAACTCAGCAATCCGTTGTAGGTTATAAACCAAATTCTTCCTTTATAATCTTCGTAGACCTTAAAGACCACATTGTCAGGAAGACCTTCTTTTTCAGTCAAGACTTGCATGGAATAACCATTGTAGCGCACAACTCCTCGATCTGTGCAAATCCAGATAAAACCTTTTTTATCTTGGTAAACAAAATAAGTTTCTGAACTGGGTAATCCTTCTGCCGTGGAGAAATTGTAAAAAGTAGGTTGGGGAGGATCAAATTGGGCAGAACCATTGGTGCTTAAAAAAACGACTAAACAGCCAATTAAAGTACTATTCAAATGAGAACAAATACGATTAAAAAATAAAGCTTGTTTGTTTGACTTCAATAGATCAATGATTATTTGTTTGTAAAGATGGCGAATCTCTTTTAATCATTCAGTTTGGGTTAATTTTATTTTGAGGTGCTGGACTTAAAGTATGATCGGTACGCTCATTTGGAAAGGTATCTGGTTTTATTTCTTATTCACAGATTACATCGATTTTCCCTGATTGTATGAAAACAAGCAATGCGTCATCTATTTTTACCCAAAATAATCTTTAAAAACCGAATCAAACCATTTTGGGAAGATTATCTAATGAGTAATAGGTTATACTTGTTTATAGGGTCTTGTCATAAAGTTAATATCAGCTATAAAACCTAATGGAAGAGCTATTTACAGATCTTACCCCTAGCGGGCAATGTCATTAAGTTAAGGACAGGCGATCCATTCGTGCAAACAGACTATCCTGATAATACGGAGTCATTCGAATATAATTCAACAGAGCTCGTTATTTCCGCCGCGGCTTTAAGCTGACTTTACACACTTTATGGGAGACTACCCTCCGCACTCTTCTGAATCTACTCCACACCCAACTGAATTCGCTCCGCACTCCGCGGAATCATCTCCGCACTCCAAGGAATTGTCTCCGCACTACTATGAATTCGCTCCGCACTCCAAGGAATTGTCTCCGTACCACTTTGAATTCACTCCGCACTCCAAGGAATTGTCTCCGCACTACTATGAATTCACTCCGCACGCTACTGACAACCCTCCGTAGACAACTTGCACTGTTCTGTGCGTTGCTGACAACCTTCCACATTCCGTTGTTACACCTCCAAACTGTACTTCATCCTTAATTTAAAGCGAATCAGCCACGGAAATAACGTACTCGACTCAATTAAAAACGAATTAGCCACGCTTGTGCGCCGTGGCGGAGTGGACACGTACTTGTAGCGGTGTTTCCAGTCAGTACTTTCAGTAACTGTGTAACAGCCTAAAACTTGTAGGAAACTAAGTGGGCATCCTTAACTTTATTCCATTGTTCCAGAGGGACAGAATAGTTTAACCAATTAAACAAACTCCAAGCATCGCCTCGTAGAGGTGAAATGCAAAGTCAAAAATTTTTGTTATAAAAGAGTAGAAGTAATGTCTCAGCACCTCAAAATAAAATGAACCCTTCAGTATTATTGCTAAAAAACAACAGTTGTTCTATTCTTCCCAAAAAGTGGGTTCTGAAAAACGAATGATCGAAATAAAATTGGAAGCAATTTCACGAATCAATACAGAAGAGAGCATTCCTGTATCTCCACTGTAAATAATTTGGTATTCGGTAGTGAAAACGCCTTCTCTGTATTCTTTTTTGGAAGATAAATTGCCGTATTGGTCATACGTAAATTGAAATTCTGTTAGTGGAATGGAATCAATGTTATGAACGAATTTCACATTTTCAACCCAACCTTTGTTTCCATAGGTGTAATACGTTGAATACTGATCGCGGGTTATGGTGTATAAATCTGTTGTCGAACTAAGGTATCCTAAACTGTCATAATAGGTACTTGTTTCTACATATTGATTGCCGTAACTGTTGTAAATCCGTTTTTTATGTTGTGTTCCATATTCCTCGTAGCTCATTGTTTCCGAATTCCATAAAATGGAACGCTCGATATCTGGAGTCAATAAACTATGTAGCGTATCAATATCACGCCAAACCTCTTCTTTTACAATCTGATTTTTGTCATTGTAGGTAAAATAAGTGGTCATAAAACCCCGTTTTTCATTGAGTCGTTTACTCAATAGATTTCCCAGTCCATCGTAGGTATAAAAACGCACAACAGTATCGTTTACAATGTCGCCTTTTGCCGTTTCATAGTGGCGAATCAACTGTCCTGACTCATCAAAAGAGAATACATAAACGTAGTCCGTTTGACGCATCACATCCCCTTGTTTTTTGAACGTATAGGAACCTTTGATTTCTTTGATTTTACTAGCCTTGATAAATGGCGTATTGAAAAAGGGATATTCACCAAACGCTAAACCCTTGGAGTTGTCCAAAAGCTGCGATTGTGCCATTCCACAGAGCATCAATCCAATTAGCACGATTACATACTTCGCCATTACATCTTTTAATTAAATGGAGTTGATATGTAAAGGGTAGTTATAACCATTCGTTACAAGAATGGAATCACTGCACTTAATCCAAGCATTGCAACTAAACAAATCACCAATACGAGTAGTGTTAATGGGCTTAACTTGATTTTTGCTGCAGGTTCTTCTTCGCGACTAACGACAGTTCCAATCATGCGTAAGTAGTAATAAATACTAATCGCAGAATTCACTAATGCAATAATCACTAACCACCACCAGTCATTCCAAGCATGTGAAAAAACCATGTATTTACCAAAGAATCCTGCTGTAGGTGGAACACCAGCTAATGAAAGTACTGCAATGACAGCAACAACCGCTAAGAATGGATTTCGTTGACCTAAACCGCGCAAAGCATCAATACGATCTTCTGAATCATTGACAACAATACCAATTGTGATAAGAGCAATGATGGAGAATCCGTAAGCTGTCATATAGAACCACAAATCTGCCATTGAAACAGCTAAATCTTCTGTTGTTAGAATCACTAGTAGCGTATATCCAACGTGTGTGATACTTGAAAATGCTAATAGTCGTTTTAAACGTACTTGTTTAAGCGCGGATAGATTACCAACAAATAGTGTAATCACTGTAAGTACAGCAAGGGCATTTCCCCAGAATGCGTGTAACTCAATCGTCCCAAAACAAACACTAAACAATTTCAAGAATGCTCCGAAAGCCGCCATTTTCACTACAGAAGCCATGAAACCAGTTACTGCATGTGGCGCACCATCATAGACATCTGGACTCCAAAAATGGAACGGAGCAGCACCTACTTTGAATACAAATGAAGACATGATCAATAAGATCCCAATCATGAGCATCGCACTTGTTGATGAACCATTGAGAATTGTTTGTTGAATTTCGTAGATATTGAATGATGCAGTTGCTCCATAAACCCAAGCAATTCCAAACAATAATAAACCTGTTGCAAATGCTCCAGTTAGGAAATATTTCAACGAAGCTTCATTGGAACGCAAGTCATGTTTACGACTTCCTGCCATCACATAAATGGGAATAGATAGGATTTCTAAACCAAGGAAAAACATGAACATGTCGGTAAAGGCAGTCATAATGAGCGCACCTGCAAGCGAGAACATCAATAAGGAAATGTATTCGCCTGTGTGTTCTGGCTCTTCCTTAAATCGTTCATAACCAACCGAAATGATCAGTGTTGCAAAAATGGTAACAGCTAATCCGAACATCAAAGCATTGTGATCAAAATTAAGCCCTTCATAGCTAAGATTGATAAATGAATGTCCGGAAGCCAATTGACAAATCAGCAAGGAAATCGCAACAAGTAATCCACCCACAGCGGTTGTTAATACCAACCAAGGTTTCTTCGCAAATGCTGCAAAAAGGGAAATTAATCCGCTAACAAATATGACTATTAATGCATCCATATTCTGGCACTATAGGAGTTTGAAACCCTTGCTATTGCAATGGTTTTATGATTTGTAATAAATGAGATATACTTGGTTCAACGAAGTCAACAATTGCTTTCGGATAAACGCCTAAAAATACAATAGCGAGCATAATAACAGCAAATACGGTTAATTCACTCCAACTTAAATCGGCAAATTCAGCTGTTTTTACTGGACCATACATGCTTAATTGATAAGCTCGAAAAGTATAAACAGCTCCTAGAATCAAAGTCGTTCCAGCAATAATTCCGATGATACAATCAAACGTATAGATTCCTTTGATCAATAAAAATTCACCAACAAAACCACTTGTAAACGGAACTGAAACGGATGCAAATGCTAAGGCCGCGAACCAGAATGCGAATTTTGGAGCTTGTTTAGCAATTCCACCTAATTCGTTGAGTTTTCGAGTTCCCAATCGACGTTCAATGACATCAGCTGCTAAGAAAAGTCCAACAGCTACCAATCCGTGATTGATCATTTGAAGAATACTTCCTGAAAGCGTGTCTTTATCGAGTGTCATGATTCCTGCTACGATCAATCCAACGTGTGAGATGGAAGCAAAAGCAAACAAGCGTTTCATGTCGTTTTGTTTGATGGCAAGAATGGCACCGTAAACAACTCCAACTACGCCCAATACAATTACTGGATACGTTACACAATCCAATGCTTCTGGGAAAAGTGGCAACATCCAACGAATCATTCCGTAAAGTGCCATTTTCAACATAATTCCTGAAAGCAACATGGTTCCAGCCATTGGGGATTTGGAATAGGCTTCAGGTTGCCAAGTATGGAACGGGAAAATCGGTGCTTTAATTGCAAATGCTAAGAAGAAGCCACCCATGAGCCAAAAAGCAGTTTGAGAAGTGAGTTCAATAGCATACAAATCTTCGATTGCAAATGTTGCAGTGGCTGACATGGCTTTTAAACCAATCAACGATGCGAGCATAAACAATGATCCAAAGAAGGTATACAAAAAGAATTTCGTTAATGCAGCTTTGCGTTCTGGTTCACCAAACCAATAAGCGATGAGGTAAATTGGAATCAAAGTCAATTCCCAGAAAACGTAGAACCAGATGCCATCCATTGAAATGAAGACACCAATCAATCCGAATTGCATTAGGAAAACCATGCTCGTAAACAACCTATTTGTCGACAATTCACGACCAAAGTTACTCAACAAAATAAGCGGAACTAATGTTGTTGTGAGTAAAATCATGATGAGTGAAATGGCATCGTAACCGAAGTTCAATGTGATACCATAAGCCGAAATCCAATCTTGCGATATGAATTTATGCATGCCACTCTCAGCATTGTAATTGGCGATTAAAACAATTGTTAAAATCAACGAAGCGAGCCCGCCTACTAGTCCATAAGCACGAACAGCATTTTTTGGCATCACCAAAACGGAGAGTGCGAAGAAAACGGGGATTATAAAAAGTAACAGTTCCAACGTATTAGTTTTTGTAGATGAGGAAATAAACGACCAAACCGATAAGTCCGAAGACCATCCATAAAATGTAACTGTCTGTGCGTCCTGTTTGCCATTTTCTTACTAGATCACCAGATTTGCCAATTAATTGACCAACACCGACAACCGTTCTGTGTAAAAAGATACCTTCGAAGTAATGTGCTCCTTTTTCTGAAAGCCATTCAATAGGACGAACAAATAAGAAGTTATAGATTTCATCGAAATACAATTTGCTTGCAGATGCTTTTGCCCAACCTTTCAATTGGTCGTCTTCAACTGGAACGCTCTTTTTAACAGCGTATGCCATGTAAGCTAAAATCATAATGACAATTGCCATCACTGACGCACCAATCATTAGGAAAAGTGCTGTATTTCCCTCAGGGGCATGTTCAACAATTTTATTTAAGCCTGCAACATTGTGCTCGAAGAAATGTGACATCCAATGACTTCCTGGCAAGTTCAATAGTCCACCGAAAATCGACAATACAGCTAAAATGATTAGCGGAATGTTCATAGATGCAGGACCTTCATGCAAGTGATGTTCTTGTTCATGCGTACCTCGGAAAGAACCGAAGAAGGTTACAAAATACAAGCGGAACATGTAAATGGCAGTTAAAGCTGCACTGATCATTAGCGCAACAAATAACCACGTTCCATGTGTTAATGTATGTGCAATGATTTCATCTTTCGAGAAGAATCCAGAAAGTAAAGGGAATCCAGAAATAGCTAGCGTACCAATTAAGAAGGTAATATGTGTGATTGGAATTTTCTTTCTTAAACCACCCATTTTGCGAATATCTTGTTCATCAGACATGGCATGAATGACACTTCCTGAACCTAAGAACAACAATGCTTTAAAGAAGGCGTGAGTTGTAACGTGGAACATGGCCGCTGTATAAGCTCCCATTCCTAAAGCAACAAACAACATTCCCAATTGAGAAACGGTTGAGTAAGCCAAGACTTTTTTAATGTCGTTTTGTCGCATGGCAATAAACGCTGCAATGAGCGACGTTGCCAAACCTATGATCAACATAATTTCTTGTGTCATTGGCGCTAATTCAAACAAATAATTTGAGCGAACCACCAAGAAAATACCTGCTGTTACCATCGTCGCAGCGTGGATCAATGCAGATACTGGTGTTGGACCAGCCATTGCATCTGGAAGCCATGTAAACAATGGAATTTGAGCCGATTTACCCATTGCACCAATAAAGAGGCACAAGGTAATTGCCACCATCATTGATTCTGGAATCGCAATTTTATCTACTAGAATGGCTTTCGAAAGCTCATTGTATTCCAGTGTTCCAAAATTAAACAAGAGCAAAAACAAACCAATCAACAATCCAAGGTCACCAATACGGTTCATGATGAACGCTTTACGCGCAGCAACTGTGTTTTTGAAATCGCTGTACCAGAATCCGATCAACAAATACGAACAGATTCCAACACCTTCCCATCCGAAGAACAACATGAAGTAGTTACTTCCAAGAACGAGGATTAACATGGCGAAGATGAACAGATTCAGGTAAACAAAGAACTTGTAATAACCATCATCTTTTTTCATATAACCCATGGAGAACAGGTGGATCAATGTACCAACACCTGTAACGATTAAGGTCATCCAGATCGATAAATTATCCGCTAGTAAACTTGCATGTAACGAAAAGGAATCTGTATCGAGCATCGTGAATAAATCGATGTGAACGGACTCATGTAATTGGCTAAAAGCGAGTAAAGCCAACGCAAAAGAAATCATCATCACACCAGTTGCGATGGATCCTACGATCACTTTCGATAATTTTTTTCCGATGGTACCGTTGATCAATGCTCCTATCAAAGGAAGCAAGATAATCAGGGGAACTAATTGTGCTACCGACATGCTTAATCTTTTAATTTGTTAAACAAACGGATATCTACTGAACGTGCGTTGCGGAATACCAAAACGAGGATTGATAATCCAACGGTGGCTTCTGCTGCGGCAACAACCATGATGAAAAACACAAATAATTGTCCATCGGCTTTACCAAAATAGGTTGAAAATGCCACCAACAATAAATTCACTGCATTGAGCATCAATTCAATGCACATGAGTAAGATAATTGCGTTTTTGCGGTAAAGTACACCAAATACACCTATGACAAACAATACGGTTGCCAAGAACATGTAGTATTCGATACTTACCCCGGAGTCGAAAAGAGTTGCTAATACCATCCTTATTCTATGATTTGTTTATCGCGTTTCGCTAAGAGAACTGCACCTACCATCGCTGCGATGAACAGGATAGAAGAAATCTCAAACGGAAGCACGTATTTTGTAAAGAGTAATTGTCCAAGGTTTTTCACAAGTCCCATTGATTCTTGATCTGGAATGGGCGTGCGTGCTGCTATGGAAGCATCGTGTGTTGCTGCTACCAAAACAACAAGTAAAATCCCACCAGCTACTGCGGCTGCGAATTTCAGGAACAAGGAACTTCGCGGTTCATCTTCCTTACTCAGATTGAGTAACATCAATACGAATAAGAACAAAACCATGATGGCTCCTGCATATACGATGATGTTTACAATGGCAATGAATTGTGCATTCATCAACACGTAATTGGCTGTAATTAGGAAGAAGGTAACTACTAGGTACAAGACGCTTCTAACTGGGTGGTGACTAAGCACGACCATCAGCGCAGAACCAACAGTTAAGCCTCCCAATACAGTTGCTATGATCATTTCTGTACTCATTTCTGTGGGCGTTTTCCGGTTAATTGACGTTTTGTAATATCGATTGGACTGTCAGCTTTTTCAACCAATTTATCTTTTCCATAGATGAAATCATCGCGTTCAAAAAACGTTGGAACAAGACGGTCTGTCAAGAAAATTGCTTCTTTTGGACAAGCTTCTTCACACAATCCACAGAAAATGCAACGCAACATATTGATTTCATACATCGATGCATATTTCTCTTCACGGTAAAGACCTTCTTCTCCTTTTTTGCGCTCGTCAGCCGTCATTGTAATGGCTTCAGCTGGACATGCAACTGCACACAATCCACATGCAGTGCAATTTTCACGACCTTCTTCATCGCGTTTTAACACATGCTGACCACGGTAAACAGGTGCAAATTCGCGTTGTACTTCAGGGTATTTCGTTACGTTGTGTTTACGGAAAAGGTGCTTGAATGTAATCCACATCCCCCCGATAACAGCAGGCAAGTAGATACTTTCCATGAAGGTCATCTTCTTATTGGAAACTACTTTTTTGCGATTTGATAAACTCTCCATATCTATTCGAAATGTGTTGTTCTAATTATTAGTCGTATTCATCGACACTCGATTATCTGACTGCTCCGTTTTTGCTTTTGATTGCAATTGTTTTGGAGATGTTTCTTGTTTTGAGCTAAACCATCCTGAAAAAAGTGCGATTACGATTCCCGTGATCAATAAATTCACCAACGAAATAGGAATCAATTTTTTCCAGCCTAAATGCATCAATTGATCAAAACGGAAGCGCGGTAAGGTCCAACGAATCCACATAAATACAAAGATGAAAAAGAAGGTTTTTCCAAAGAAGACCAATGTTCCAAGAATAGCTAGTGTATTTCCAGAGAAATTATCCATTCCTGGGAAATTGTAACCACCAAAGAACAAAGCAGAAATTACAGCACAAGAAATAAACATGTTGATGTATTCAGCAAACAAGAAGAATCCCAATTTCATGGAACCGTATTCCGTATGATAACCACCAATTAATTCAGATTCACATTCTGGTAAATCGAATGGTGCGCGGTTACATTCTGCCAATGCACAAACGAAGAACACAATAAAACAAAGTGGTTGTTTCCATACATACCAATTCATTCCGTGTTGATCTTCTACAATATCGCGAATGTTCAAACTTCCGCTCATCATCACAATTGTGATCACAGAAATTCCCATTGCCAATTCGTACGAAATCATTTGTGAACTCGCGCGAATAGCTCCAAAGAGGGAGAATTTATTGTTAGAAGCCCAACCACCGATCATGATACCGTAAACACCAATGGAAACAATTCCCATGATGAACAAAATACCAATATCGACATTGGCCACCTGTAATTCTACTGTTTCACCAGCAATCGTTAAATCAGGACCCCAAGGAATAACCGAACCCGTTAATAAG
>JAYSRF010000041.1:0-44497 GCA_043721195.1 Fluviicola sp.
TCAACAATAGATTCCATTGCATTGGTTGTCTTGCCCATTGCGGAGATCACCACAATTAACTGATCGTTTGGATACAAGGACAATACATGCGATACATTACGCACAGCGGCTGCGTCTTTCACAGAAGCACCACCGAATTTAAAGACTTTCATTTGGTTCTAATTTTTGCGCAAAATTAATGATTAATGCGAAAAACACCTGTATATAAAAACAACTAATTGTGATAGTATTGCCCTGATTGTGAAATAAGAAATAAATACGACTGCATTTGTTAAAATATAAATACAGCCAATGTTTAAATAGGTAAGGATACTTTATTCCTTACAAAAAGAGTAATGTACAGGTGATTTAGTTGTTCCTACTTGAACCAAATGATACCATCCGGCTACTAATCCATTCAAATCAAGAATAGCACTTTCATTTGAAAACAGAATGGGTAGTTCAATCAACGAACCTTTCAAATCATAGACAAGGATTTGAGTATCGTTGGTACTATTTGTCACAGTTAAGTGCGTTTGAGCGGGATTCGGATAGATGCTATTCATTGATAGATCGTTATCAGGAATTGCTGCTGCCGCTCCAACCGTTAAATATGAAATCGTGTTTTGAGAAGATGCTACTATGCACTGTAATTCATTGGCTGACTGAGACGCAGTAAATGAGACAACATATTCTCCTTCTGGCAATTGACCAATTGTAATTGTATCAGGGATTTCGGTAATAACAGTGAGGAATCCTGAGAAATAACACGCGTTAATAAACAAGGTGTCGTTTTGTAGATAAAAATCATGATTGATGAACGCTCCATTATTGGGCGTAGCAACCTGCGTGAACACCTGTATTTCATCAGTAGATTGTGGATTTGATGGAACAATTTCCAATCCATAAATGTAGGGACAGCATTGGGAAAAAAGGGTGCTACTCATTAAGAAAAATGTAGCGAATAGAGCTGTAATTCGTTGTGTGTGTTTCATAATCTTCTTTTTTAAGTTGATGCAGTTGGAGTTGAATTGGTTGCATCTATAGATTTTTTTAAGATTAAATGTTAGGCGGATTCAACGATTGAAGAAGTATAGGATCATTTTTTTCAAAAAACGAGTGTGAAAAAAAGTGAATATTTCATCGATATATTGGTTACTATTCATCAAGATATGTAGAAAATCTATACATTTAACGTTTGAATTCAACTATTATGAAAACCGTTCTTAGGTTTAAGAAAACAAGTACTGAATATTCTTATTCCGCCACTTTATCCATTATGCTAATTCGTAATCAAAGATGAGCAAAGACAATTTTAATTGGAAGAGTCTGTTTATTAACGATTCTTCCGAGGAAACTCCAAAAAAAGAAGAAGTAGTAACACCGTCAACAAATCAGACAGCTGATACAACGCGCTTTCCAAGTTCGGCAGCGGCTACTAATCCAACAAGTGTTCCTGGATCGAGTATGACAAATCCGTATATTAATGAAATAGTTGAAGTCTATGAAAAAGGATTCAATTCGTTAAACTTAGCAGACTTTGATTTTTTCGAATTGTATAAATCGGTGATCGCTGTTGGGGCAACAAATCCGCAAAGTTATCAAATGGCTTTTGCAATGGGGAAATCCCTTCGGAGTGATTTATCAAAGACTTTTTTGCTGGAAAAATCGCGCTATTATATTGATGAAATTCAAAAAGTACATGCGAAATACGATGCAACGGGTAATGCACGCAAAAATGAATTGGATATTAGTATCACGCGCGATAAAGTCAATTTAAGCAAAAGTATTTCTGATTTAGAAACTCAAATTCAGGGATTACAACAGCAATTGGATGTGCAAAAAATGGAGTTGAGTAAAATTGATACAGATAGCAGAAGTCAGTATGTTGAAATACAATTGAAAATAGAAGCTAATAATTTTGCAAAACAAAAAATAATGGATTCCATTAACACAGTTGTTTCTGGAATCAACCAATACTTATAAAGATGAATCGATTCGAACAAGAAAAAAGCACATTATTAGAGCTTCCAATTCTCAAGCACTTTGATGAAGCAAAAGGTGAAATTTCACTACGCGTAAATGCGTTAAAAAAAGGACAGAAACCGCTTTTCTTGGCATTAGCATTAGCTGTGTTTGGAACTGCAGGTTATTTGGTGTGGGTGTATATTATCCCGCCCTTGTTTACGATGCTTGGGCAAGTAATTGCACTTTCGGCAACTGCAGTCTTTTTGATTTTTCTGGTGATGATGTTCCCCGTAATTATGAAAGCATTGCGTTTCGCCACAAAAGGAATTCATAAAGCATTGATTAAAAGCAATCCGTTCAATGAATTAGAAGAACAGAAACAAAAAATGGTGAAGAACCGCGAAGTTTTCAAAAACACGAAAACAAAATTGCGTGCCTTGAAGAATGAAATGGAAATTGAATCATCCAAATCTGAAAAAGAAGCAACCACTTATAAAGAGGATGTGTTGAGTTTACAACGCCAATCAGAAAAATTAAAAACAACCATGGATGAAATGGTTCGCTTGAATGGTGTTGCAGCAAAAGATACAGACGAATATGTTGCTTTACAAAGTGAATTAGCTAGGAAATTAAGTGATTCTCAGCGTATTTCAAACCAATATGAACAAAGTAAAAGCTTCATTCAAAAATATGGGGTTCGAGCAAATGTGTTGGGTAAAATGGATCGTAAACTTACATTGGCGGGTACAGCAATTGATATTAAAATTGCCGATTTCGAAACGACCATCGTCATGTTGCGAAAAGAATATGAATTTGCGAAAAACGCCAAAGCAGCTACTGAAAGTGCGAAAAACGCCATGATGTTTACCAAAGATTGGGAGTTAGAATACGCTTTAGAGGTGGTCACTTCAACCATTGCATTGGATATCGCTAGAACATCAGAGAACCTCATCGATATTGATTCATTAACATCTAAATATTCAGTAGACAACGATGAATTGTACGCACGATTGGATTCATTGGCAGATAAAATCAAAACGGGAGAAAATACAATCCCTGATTCTACCAAATATTCCAATCCAAATTACCAAATGACCAAAGAAGATAAACAAGAAAGTGGTGGTTTTGGTGATATATTTTAATAAACAAGCAGCTTAATTATACAATAAAAAAAATGGGAAAAATACTTAGAACATCCAAACTTACAACCTTCTCTGAATTACTGATCGTTGTAATAGGAATTGGAGCCATATTGGCAACTATTTATTTTGTTTCTCCTGGCATTAAAACTGGTGAATCAAAAGCACTAAATGGCATGGACTTAAATAGTGGAGATGTCAATAATGTTACAAACGCTGAAAAGATTGAACTTCCATCGAAAGAACTCTCAACGGAAGTCAGTAATAAACCAAAAATCCGTATTGCTGGTTACGCGTGGAATGCACAATCTGGAATCATTGTTTCCAATGGTGGTCCAAAAACGACCAAAGGATCTTTGATGGAGAAAAACGGTGTTAATCTTGAAATCATTCGTCAAGATTGGCTTTCAGAATTGCGGAATATGCAAATGAAGTTTATCGAAGAATTTGATAAAGGAGTAAAATTTCCGAATTCAGATAAAAGTGCATTTGCCGTGATGATCATGGGCGATGGTGCACCTTTTTACATCAGTTCAGCTCAAAAAGCAATTGATGAGATTTATGGAAAAGGAAAATACCACATTCAAGTAATGGGTGCAATTGGTATGAGTTACGGTGAGGATAAATTGATCGGGCCACCAAGTTGGAAATCGAACCCGAAAAGCATGAAAGGATCTGTTATTTCTGCGGTTTTGGGAGATGGAGACTGGGTTACTACGGTGAACTACTGTTTTGCTAATGGATTAAAAGTAAATCCTGATCCAACAACCTACGATGCGGAGGCTGTAAATATTTATCCTTCTGAAAACGATGATTACATCAAATCAGCGGAAGAGTTGATCAAATCTCAAACAACAGGATGGACAGTGAGCCTGAAAGAAGTGAAAGAAGGTAAATTGACTGGAAAATCTGTCGATCGTAAAATTGACGGTTGTGCAACTTGGACACCTGGAGATAAAATGGTGTTTGACAAATTGAGCGGTTATGTTGACATTGTTTCTACACGTGAATTTAACAACCAAATGCCTGTAGTTTTGATTGGAGTAAAAGAATGGGCTGTGAAAAATTCATCGTATGTTTCGAACATCTTGAAATCTGCTTTAACAGCTTCTAATCAAATGAAAAACTATGAAGATTGGAGAGTTAGAGCTTCTGAAGCAGTGGCTGAAACCTATAAAATTGAAAACGCCGAATATTGGTATAAAATGTTCCAAGGTCAACAAGGAACAAAAAATGGTTTGACATATAACATGGGTGGATCACGTGTATTCAATTATGCAGATGCGATGCAATACTTCGGAATGATTGATGGTGTGAATCGTTATAAATCAGTTTACACACAAGTTTCCAATTACTTAACTGAATTAAATCCATTTGGATTCAATGAAAATGTAGGTGGTGTAGTATCGTATGAAGACGCGGTGAACTTGTTCTTCTTAAAAAACATCAATGATATTGAATCAACTTCTGCCGATAAAGCCGATTATTCTGCACAAGCAACAGAGGTCGTTGCATCTGGTGAGTGGAAAATCAATTTCAATACTGCAAGTGCTGACATTTCGTCTACATCATCGAAAGAATTGGAAAAAATCTACAACTTGTTAATTCAGGCAGAAAACACCAAATTGACAATTGTTGGTCATACCGATAATACGGGTAATGCATCAGCGAATGTTGCGCTTTCTAAAAACAGGGCTCAGGCGGTTGTGAATTACTTGAAACAAAAAGGTATTCCAGCTAATCGTTTCCAATTGATTGATGGAAAAGGGCAAAGTGAGCCAGTGGCTGATAACGGTTCTGCAGCTGGTAAAAGCCAAAACAGACGTGTTGTGATTACACTCTTAAAATAATTCATAATTGTCGCTCCATCTATTTATTAGGTGGAGCTTCTATTCTTGTCGTTATGCAACTATTAAAACCTTTTGAAAAAATTTCCAAATCCAAACGTACCCTTATTTTGTGCGGTTGGTTGGTATTGTTAATCGGGCTTTGGTTTATTACAACAGCAGGTGAAAAACATATTTTCCCATCGCCAGGTAGTGTTTTCAAGGGATTTAGCGAATTATACAATGAAGGTTTAGTAACGCACATTTTCAGTTCGTTATCGCTTTGCTTTCTTTCCATTCTTATTGCAACAGCGATTTCATTACTTTTTGCCTATTCGTGGCCAATTCCATTGTTAAAACCAGTATCAGAATTCATTACAAAATTCCGCTTCCTTCCGTTCACTGGGCTCTCGTTCTTTATTACAATGGTCGTTCATGATTCGCGCAACATGCAGGTTTGGATTTTGGTGATCTTTCTGACAACGTTCCTCACAACTTCTCTTATTGCAGTAATTAAAGACATTCCTCAAGAAGAATTTGATCACGCAAAAACGCTGAAATGCAACCGTTTTGAAGTGCTATGGCAAGTTGTGGTTCTTGGGAGATTGGACTATGTCATTGATGTGATTCGTCAAAATCTAGCCATTACTTGGATGATGCTCGTGACTGTTGAATCAATTGTTGCAGCTTCTGGAGGACTTGGATTTCTCATTAAAAACTCAGATAAATTCATGAATCACGGGAGAATAATCGCTTTGCAAATCATTATTTTAGTTATTGGTTTGGGGCTAGATTGGTTCATCAATTTCTTACGAAAAGCATTCTTCAGGTATTCTAAAATATAGTTATGGATTTTGAACTCAAAGAAACCCTTTTGTATGTAGAAGGAATCAGTGTTGCTTATGATAATCTAGTTGTTATCAAGGATATCAATATGCTTGAAAAGAACGTAGCACGTCCCAATATTAAAAGCACGTCACAAGTCATTGCAATTGTTGGAAGATCGGGTCGCGGAAAATCGTCCTTATTAAAAGCACTTACTGGTTTAATCAAACCAATCTCTGGTAAAGTATTAATCAAGGACTTTAAGAGTAAAGAAATTGATGCTGCGAAGCTAGTTGGCGAAGGAGACATTGGTTTTGTAGATCAAAAATATACACTTTTTCGGCATAAGACGATTTACCAAACCCTAAAGTTCGCGCTGAGAAAGACCGACCTAAAATCGGATGAAAAAGAAAAAAAAATCAAAGAATATCTTGAGAAGTGGGGCTTAGAAAATTTCCGTGATAAGTATCCAAATGAGCTTTCTGGTGGTCAGCGACAACGAACAGCGATCATTGAACAACTCTTTTCCTCCGATCAATTCATTGTAATGGATGAACCTTTTTCAGGACTCGATGTTGGGAACATTCTGGAAGTAAAAAAGGCGTTCGAATTGCTAAATGATAGTTCAGAATTTAATACGGTCATTTTCACAACGCATGATATTGAATTAGCTGTTGAATTGGCACAATCAATCTATGTGATAGGTTATCCAACAATTGATGGAAAACAGCAATCTTATGGAACCGTGATTGCGCATTATGATTTAAAAGAAAAAGATCTTGCTTGGAAGGAATACTGCGACGATCATCGAGAATTGTGCAAAGATATTATACAAAATATGATGATTTCTTGATGATTTTGAATCATTCAAACTCACACAAAACGCACCCATGAAAAACATCCTTGCAACGATCATTGGTATTGTTTTCGGTGTATTCTTCATCGGATTAATTCAATGGATAGGTACCAGTTTATTTCCTGCATCCGTTCCTTTTCCTACAAAACGAACTGAATTTCAAACGTATTTGGAACATGTGCCTACCATGGCAAAATTGTTCATGATTTTGTCCTTTGGAGTTGGTGGATTTATTGCAGGAATCGTTGCCACCTTTATTCAAGGAAGGCGATCACTTAAGCCAACGTTGGCGGCAACTACTTTGTTGCAATTGCTAACGTGGATGAGTTTGATGAGTTTTCCTCATCCGCTGTGGATGTGGATTTTCGGTAGTTTGGTTACAGTCCCAATGGGGTATCTTGCCTATCGCTTGTTGAAAAAACCTAGCATTCCAAAGCCCCTGGAAAACACCTTGGAAAATTAAGTGTATTTTTTGTTTAGTTGAATCTTATAGTCTCAAACGATGGCTTCATTTAATCCAGCAGTTAGTACTTACATCCTAAAATCTACACCAGAAGCTCAGGCAATTCTCATTGAATTGCGTGCTATTGTGCACAGCTTTTGTCCGGATGTAAACGAAACCTTAAAATGGAGTTTCCCTAATTTTGAATACAAAGGAGCTATTCTGTGCAGCATGGCAGGTTTTAAACACCATTGTTCGTTTGGATTTTGGCAGGGAACTCTACTCAATGATAGGCATGGAATTTTTCGCCGAGAAGAACAAGCTGGAATGGGCGATTTAGGAAAGATTACTTCATTGGAAGAACTACCGAATGCGCTCCATCTTGGGGAATTAATTCAACAGGCAATGGGATTAATTGATTCCGGAGTGAAATTGCCTAAAAAAGCAACTTCCGAACCGAAGGAATTGTTGATTCCAGCTGTATTAGTGGTCGCTTTGGAAAAACATCCAGCGGCAAAAACCGTCTTCGACAACTTTAGTCCTTCACACAAGCGTGAATATGTGAATTGGCTTAACGAAGCGAAAACGGATGCCACTTTGAACAAACGGTTAGATACAACCATCTCTAATTTACTCGAAGGCAAATCAAAGGAATGGAAATACCAGAAATAAGGTAGAAGACCCGTTTATTCGAAATCCAACTGATTTAGGGGTTGGATATAATTTCGAATCAACCAACTATTTATCGTTGAAATTCTTTTATCTATCAATTAAATCGTTGAAATAATTCGTTGATTTTATTCGCTATCCGCCGCGGTGAATCACTCATAAAACTGTCTTTTCTTTCAAGTTTTAATTGGATTCTTCACTGAAATTTATAATCGAACTAATGTTATAAGCAGTTGCCTGCCAAATTGGAGTTGTTTTCATCTTTTAAAAGTTATGTAGAGTATGTGGATAATTCTTAGTTAACAAAAAGTTACAGATTATTTATTAAAAAACTGTTATACAGTTAATTAGATTTATTTCAGTAAACTCAATTTGTTTATTTTGATACAGTTTGTTAAAATACAAACGTTTTATGAATCCTCTTTGTCTTGTTTTTGTCTCGTTTAAAAAGACAACCAACACCAATAGAGGGCGTATTATTGTTATACGTTAAACGAACATGATACCAGTGAAAAGTCCTCGTTCTTTTGTACTAATAGCTTTTATGGTTCTCTTGTCAATGAATCAAACATGGGCTCAATGTACATGGTCTAACTATTTTTTTGATTCATTTGAATCCACAACAGTTATTCCGCATATTGTTCCTGGAACCACTTATCAGAACACTTCTCAAACGTATGCCGGTTGTATTCATTCTGGATCAAGAGGTCTTTACTTGAATATAGTTGATGGGGTTGCAGGTATGATTTATAATCAGCCATTTAATACGCTGTGTGTTGGGCAAAGTTATCGTTTTTCATTTTGGGTTAAAGATACTTGGGGTGCATCCAATAACTTAACATTTAATGTACGCTCTTCTACCAATGCTTTGTTGGCAACTCAAACGGTCATTACAAATGGAGTTTGGGCAAACGTAGTTATGCCTGCTTTTACCGCAACTACTTCAACTATCCAATTTCAAATCATCACCAATACAGCTGGTGGGCCAGGTAATGATGCTGGATTCGACGATTTAACGCTTTCAATCTGTAATCCCAATCCTACCAATTATAATCTTACCCAATGTTTGGGTGCAGGAAACATGAATTTGTATCCTCAGATTAATGCACCTGTACTTTCACAAAATGGAATTTGGACTGGACCGTCTGTATTACAAAATGGCTATCAAGGAACATTTACTGCAGGTGTAAACATAAATGGACTTTATACTTACACAGTTGATGGAGGTGCAAATTGCCCCGATTCGATAGGTACAGTGCAAGTGCAAATAGTTTCTCAACCTTCTATCAATCAACTTGGGCCTATCAACGCATGTAATTCGTACACCCTTCCCGCAATTACAGGAACTAATCTTTCTGGCAATCAACACTATTATACCGGCCCGAATGGAACAGGTGCCCTTATAGCGAATGGAACAGTGATTACCAACTCACAAACAGTTTATATGTACGATGGAACGGTAGGTTGTTCTGATAATGAACCCGTTGTAATTACTATTTCGTTGCCTAATACTGCTGGAAATAACAATGGAGCAAGTTATTGCGGAGCTGGTTCTACAATCAATTTGGTGAGCTTTCTGTCTGTTGGGGCAACTCCAGGCGGAACGTGGAGTGAGACTACGAATCCTATTTCTGGTGGATTAACTGCTGCAACAGGAAGTTGGAATTCGACTGGGTTAAATCCAGGGACATATACATTTCAATATACCGTCCCAGCAAATGGTGGTTGTCCCGTTGATGTAGCCGACTTCACACTCATTATTGGGAATATTCCTACAGTTGATCTTGGAAATGATACCACTTTGTGTCAAGGACAAACCATTATTCTCAATGCGGGGGCAGGATATGATAGTTATTTGTGGAACAACGGTTCAATTACACCAACAAAATTGGTCAACGCAGCGGGAACTTATTGGGTAACGGTTGGAACTCTGGGTGCAAATCAGATTATTAATGGCGATTTCGAACAAGGGAATACTGGTTTTACAACGCAATATATACCTGGTGTTGGCGGGCCTTGGGGACAATTATCAGACCCAGGAACATTTGCTGTTACTACATCTCCAAATCTGGTACACACTAATTTTAGTGGATGTCAAGATCACACACCTGCAGCTGGAGTAAATCAGCTCGTTGTGAATGGATCGTCTACAATAAATACGCAAATTTGGTGTCAATCCATACCAATTCAGCCCAATACGACATATCAATTTGGAACATGGGTTAGTTCCGTTGTGAATGATCCAAATATTGCACAATTACAATTTACCATCAATAATTCGGCACTTGGAGCTATATTTTCCCCACCAATAACACCATGTAATTGGACCCAGTTTACACAAAATTGGATGTCGGGATTTAATACAAGTGCTCAAATTTGTATCACCAATCAAAATACAGCAGGTGGAGGAAATGATTTTGCTATAGATGACATTACTTTTCGACCAATTTGTACTTCCAGTGATACGATTGTTGTTCAGTACAGTACACCACCCATTGTCAATTTGGGTGTAGATCAATTCCATTGTGCTGGGGCAACAACGACATTAGATGCACAAAACGAGGGACTCAATTTCCTCTGGAATACTACAGAAACCACTCAAACGATTGATGTCACCGCAAGCGGAACGTATTCTGTAATGGTTACGAATGCGAATAATTGTAGTGCATCTGATAATGTTGTTGTTACATTTGAATCGCCTGTAAATGCAGGTAATGATTCAACTGCGGTTATTTGCACGACTCAAAATCAATTAGATCTTACTACTTTATTACAAAATACGGCATCGGCAGGAGGAAATTGGACATCAATTACACCGGCATTTAATGGAGCGGTTGTTGCAAATGGAATTACGAATTTCGTTGGTCAAGCAGGTGTTTTTGATTTTCAATATGTTGTAAATGCTACTTATTGCCCAAGTGATACTGCAATTGTTTCCATTACAATTCATCAACAACCTGTTGTTGCGATAGATCAAGTGCTTCATTTTTGCAATACAGCGGGAAGTGTAGTTGATTTTTCACCTTATTTGAATAATCCTTTTGAACCACATCAAGGTAGTTGGAATCTTCCGGGGAATCTACCAGCAACAGCATTCAATACCGCCACAAATGCACTTGATTTAACTAATTTGCCTCACGGGAATTACCTTTTCGAGTACGTTCTTCCAGCTGAAATTGGTTGTGTACAAGATGTAATGAACATTGATGTTGCAATTACAGCTATTCCAATTGTTCAATTTAATTCAGACTTGACTGAAGGGTGTCAACCCTTACAAATTGTGTTTACCAATCAGAGTACAACGCAAGGTGTAGTGACTTATTTATGGGATTTTGGTGATGGTACTACCTCAACTAGTTCAACAATCGTTACAAACGTTTACGAAAGTGCGCAATGTTACGATGTGACTCTAACCGCAGTTGCCGACGGATTATGTACAAGTTCACAAACGCTAATGGATATGATCTGTGTGCATCCGTTACCATTAGCAAGTTTTGAGTCCAGTCCGCAACAAATTTATTCAAATGATCCAACGATTCAGCTTTTAAACAACTCCATAAATAATGATCTAAATCAATGGAATTTCAGTGATGGAGGAACAGCGACTATTCTAAATCCAGAACATACATTTCCGTCTGGAGTTTCAGGTAATTACTCGATTGAACTCATTGTTTCAACTGCATTTGGTTGCACAGATACAGCCAAACAAATCATTGTGATCAAAGATCAGGTAATCTATTATGTACCAAATACGTTTACACCAGATGGCGATGAATACAATAATATTTTTATTCCAATCCTAACTGCAGGAATCGATTTGAATGATTATCATTTTGTGATTTATAATCGTTGGGGAGAAGTAGTGTTTGAGTCATTTGATGTTGCAGTAGGGTGGGATGGAACTTACCATGGGAAAATTGTACCACAAGGAACCTATATTTGGGAAATTCAGTTTGGTTTAATTGAGAATGACAAAGACTTGAAAATCAATGGACACGTGAATTTGACACGTTGATTCAAACCTAGAAACACCCTATATTATATAAAGTGAAATTCCCAGAATAGGAGAATTATTCGAATTCTTCCAATTCAATTTATTGTAACTTAGTAGCACTGCTTTAAAAAATGTTACAACAGATCAACAAATACTGGTCGCATATACGTGCGTATTTATTTTTTATACTTTTCATAAGTATGACGAATACTGCTGTATTTGCAAAATCAGTGTCATTGACAGAAGCAAAGAACGAGTTAAACCTTCGTGTTGATCGATCTAAGGAGCCAACTATTTCCTGTCTTTATTTTTTCCGAGAACATCATCAGGGTGAATTTAAAAATGTAAAAGAATGGTACAAACTATTGCATTTTTTAGAATTGCTTGCTCGTGAAAAACAAGGAAGTTATTATGTGCAACTATGTACTGAAATTGGGGTTCATCTTCAAAATAATCAAAACTATAAAGAGGCTTATTATTTTCTCTATATGGCACGGACTGCAATAAAGACACGTCCACCGAAAGATGAACGGTTTTTATTCAGTTATTATCAAACTATTGGGCTATCTTATTATTATTTCAAAAGTCACAATGAAGCGAGAACCTATTTTTTATTATCGAATCAATTACCAAAATTATGTGATCATGATCGGATTGGAATCCTAAATACATTGGGATTAATCAACAGAGATCAAGGATTCATCGATTCTTCAAAAGTGTATTATGAGAAGGCATTAACACTTGCGAAAAAGGAAAATGACAGCTCATGGATTGGTGTTTTATCGGGTAATTTAGGACATTATTATTGGCTCAAAAAGGATTTGAAAAAAGCCCGTGAGTTATTAAAAATCGATCAGGACATTAGTTTAAAAAATGGTCAATACGGTAGTGCAATGAATGCGATTGCTTTATTGGCGCGCGTTTATCTAGCTGAAGGAAAAAAAGAAGAGGCCAGAAGCAAACTCTTGCAACTTGAACAATTGTTAATTGGCAGGTATGAAATTGGCACCCAAAGTCTGTATTTAACAGCAAAAATGCAATTACAAGAGGCAGATGGGAATTACAAAGAGGCGCTTGAGAGCTATCGATATGTAGTTCGTTATCAAGATACGATTAGTCATAGAAAAGACTTGTTAAGTTTACGGAAAACTGAATTCCAAATCAATTTTGAACGCAAACAGGCAGAAAATTCGTTGTTGAGAGAAAAGAAAAAAAGCGATGAAATCCTAATCTACTCAATTGTTGGGGGCTCAATTGCTGTGATTAGCATTCTGATACTGATCATCACTTTAACAAGTAAACGTCGAAAAAGAGAACGTGAGATAGCCGATCTAAAACACCAAGATGTAGCCAAAGAATTACAATCTGCTGAAAAGGAAATGCGTGCGATTTTATCCAATTTGTTTGAGAAAAATGAATTAATTGAGCAGATGAAAGAAGAGTTAGATCAGCTGCCAGGCTCAACCAAGCAATTGGAAAACGCAGAGAAAATTAAATTATTAGATCGATTACAGTCGTTTACCCTTTTAACCGATGAGCAATGGTTTGAATTCAAACGTCTATTTGAAAAACTTAACCCCAATTTTTTCAGTAAAATGTTATTGCATTCACCTGACTTAACGAATGCGGAAATTCGTCTGGTGACTTTGATAAAACTCAATCTTTCCAATGTTGAAATGTCACAAGCTTTAGGCATTTCTCCTGATTCTGTTCGAAAAACAAGTTTAAGACTCAGGAAGAAGCTCAATATGGAATTACATGAAGAGCTGGTGAAGTTTATCTTATCGATTTAACACGGTTGATTTCTTAACTTTTTTTGCATTTTTAAATCAACTACGGCATAAAAATTGCATTGTTATCACACTAAATAAATCGATTATGAAACAATTGTACATTCTTTTCGCTTTCGTTCCAATCTTTTCATTTGCACAACGTGCTCAAATTGGAACCTATTTTACCTGTGATATCCCGAATCATACCATCATGCCCAAGATGAGCGGTAATTTTGGATTGGGATTACAATTTGCCTATAAACCGATTCAACGAATTCCTGTTTTACTTGAACTAAAAGGAAGTGTTGGTTCGTATTCCAACAGAACATTAAAGCAAACGTATTATTTCGATTCAGTGAGCAGTACAACAACCAACGTGACGTATAGTAGTGCTATGAATCGCTTGAATTTTGGGGCAAAAATCTATTTTGCGAATGAATACCGTGCATTTCGGCCTTATTTAACGCCACAAGTCGGTATGGCATTCATGCGCTCAAAAATTGTGATTGCTGATCCACAAGATCAAGATGATTGTAAAGCATTGGAACGCAAAACCACACAACGTTATTCTGGATTTACCTATGGTGGTGAGTTGGGGTTAGAAGTTTCCATGAATCAACTTTTTAAAAACGTTGAAAGTGAGAACAAACACCGTTTATACGCTTCCGTCACTTTTATGAATAGCTTCAATACATTTGAATATGTGAATGTCAAATATATGCAGGACCATGATCACGCAGCTATGACAGGTGGTTCTACTGAAGTTATAACAACAGAAGATGGTCGCGATATCAACACGACATTTATCAATGTTTCAACCAATAGCCTTCACGAACACAAAATTGCCGAATTGTACCGCACTCAATTACAGTTTTGGGGATTCAATATTGGATATACTTTCAATTTCTAAAAAAAATATTTTTTTGCTAAAGCCCTGTATTCAATGAAATACAGGGCTTTTCTTATTACATTTCGTCCAAAAGTTACTTTTTACGTATGATTGCTGTTACCAACTTGTGTTCTATACTTTAAAGACCCATTCAAATTCAGTAGTGAACAAATGATTCGAGCTAAAAAAAATGCACTTCCAGCAGCTGATAATGATTTCCTGACAGAGATCTATAACCGCTACGGAAAAAAGCTCTACTCATACGCCATTCGAACATGGAAATTGAACGAGGATGATGCTTGGAACTTAATTTATAAAACACTTTACAAAGTAATAGAAACACACAAAAATTACACATTCGAAACAGAAGATAAATTTGCTTCATTCGTTTTTAAATTGTTCATCAATTATCTAAGAAACGATTACCGCGATAAAAAAAATAGCACATTGGATGTTTCATCAGCAGATTTATCAACGATGCAATTGCAATCTGGTACTGCACCAACGGAAGCTCAGACCAATCAAAAGTTGGTAGTTCTAAGTGAAGAGCTGGATAAAATGGAAGATTGGCAGCGAATGTTATTGTTGATGCGAAGTGAAGGAAGGCCTTATTCAGAAATTGCTCAATACATTGATAAACCCGAGCAACAACTGAAAGTTTATTATCAGCGATTAAAAGAAACCATAACAAAGAAACTCCATGAGCACTTTTAATACAAACATGACAGACGCAGAACTGCGCGACTTGCTCAAAACCGCTCTTATGGAAGGTGGAGAAAACGACTCATTAACTGAAACATTTATTGAAATGGAAAAAGCATTTGTATTTGGAACAACAGCAACCATCGCCTTTCCAATTGGAAAAGAACAAGAATTATTCTCCCAATTAACGAATGCGTCAGCTTATAAAGTTGCAGGTAAATTAGGACTTAAATGGTTGTTTACTGGGCTTGGAGCTACAGCTATTGCTACAGGTATGATCGTCTACAATCAACAACAACCTGAAACACCACCAAAAGCAATTACTGCTCTCAATACTCAAAAAGATACAGCGGTTTCACAACCAAACGAATTGATACTTACTGACAGTCTTGTTCAGAACCCGACAATTTTTACGCCTTTAGTTGTAGCAAAGCAAACGTATGAATTGGAGCAACTGTCTCCTGCCTTCTCTGACCCTAGCGTGCAACTGGAGAGAAGCACAAGAGAGCAGGAGACAGAAGCATCGGGGATTTTCAAAGATTCAACGAATAGATTTAGCAGAAAAGCGAATAGAAGAGTCAATCGTTCATTGCGTGGATTATCCAACTTGATAGAATTAGCTGAGTTACCTGAAATGCCCGAATTTCCTGAAATGCCAGAGTTACCTGAGCCTGCAATTGAACCATTAGAGCCCATTGATTTAGGATTCATTGAATTGGATCAACGTGATCAGGATTCATTGTCAAACATTGATACGCTTTTTAATAACGTAAAGCGGATTGAACTGGACATTGAAATGGGTGATATACACCTCCTTCCTGCAACAGGTGATCAAGTTCGAATGCATGGATTTATCCATGAAATTGAATCTAAACAATCAGGTTCTGTTCTGAAAATCTACGCTCAAAAACCAGAAAAGAGAAAACATAGAGCGTGTAACAATTGTGAAGAATCGATGATTCATTTAGAAATTCCAACAGGGACGACCTTTATTATTGTTACCTCAAATGGTTCCATTACCGCAGATAATCTTTCTTCGTCATCTGGCACACTTATCGCCAATTTTGGTGATATTAATGTATCGAATTGCCAAGTTGACCTCACGGCAACTACAACTAGTGGAGAATTACAATTGATCAATCTCACAGGATCCATTAATGCAACGGCTGAGTTTGGTGACTTAAACCTTGAACACATTACGGGATCGGTAACTGCTAAAGCGAATTCTGGCAATATCAATGCGCAAACAATCATCGGCGACGCACTTATTGAATCCGATTTTGGCGACATTTCGGTAGAAAATTTGCAAGGAAAGTTAACGCTTGTTTCAAATTCTGGAATGATTAACCTTGATAGTATAACAGGAAGTCATTGCATCATTCAAAGCAGTTTTGGCGATGTGGACATTACCAATATTCATGCAATTACAACCATTGAGGCAAATTCAGGTAATGTGCATGTAAACGAGTTAACAGGTGATTTAGTGATTGATTCGGATTTCGGAAATGTCATCATTGCAGGCTATTGGGGGAAACTGTTGGTCAATGCCAACTCTGGAAATATTGTGCTAAACGATATCAATGGCGATATGCACGTTTCCTCGCAATTTGGCAATTTGGATATCAATCAAAGTAATGGAAACGCCTTTTTTGATGTTCAGTCAGGTAACATTGATATCAAAAATATGTTGTTGAGAGACAGCCTCACCGTACATGTTGACTTTGGAAATAGTAAGATTAATTTAAAAAATAATATCGATGAATTAGCATTCGATATAGAAGCAACAATGGGCAAAGCAAAAATCAATAAGGGCGACATGAAATTGGAAAAAGAGAATGGGCTCATTCACACCGAGAAGGGTCGAATTCTTGTAAAAGGAACCGCCAATTCAGGGAATATTTCATTTAATTAAGTAGATTTAAAGACACGTGTTGCCCTTATCCGATTGGATACTTTGCGCATGGATGAGTTGCTTTCGGGTGACTCATTTGTGTTATTAAGCCAAAAATGAATAAAACGATGTACTATGAAAAAGACAATTAAACTACTGACAACAGCAATAACATGTTTGTTAATCACTTCTTTTACAACTACGAAAACGATGTCGTATTTTGGGACTTATGGAGTCACTTCGTCAGATCCTTCACAAATCAAATTAGTGATTAATGCTGATCACAGTTTTTCTTATCAAGATTTTTCAACTACAGAAGATCGTATTGTTGTGAGTGGTAATTGGAAACAAAAAGGAGATAAAGTCGTTTTAGATGCGAATAAGGTTGTTGGAAAATTCCACCGCGTTTGGACGTTTGAAAAAAATGGTCAGGTTGCGAAATCTCGGAAAGGACTTTCGTTCTATCGATTGACCAAAATAAGTGAATAGAAAGTAGTTCGCTACAAGTTTACGAGAGCGATTGGTCTTCGTTTTGGTACGTAATAGTGCGAATTTAAGTGAGTTTTTGGTCTTGGTTTTTGACATGTAATAGTGCGAATTTACGCGAGTAATTGAACTTGATTTCCGGCACGTAAAATTGCGAATTTACGGGTGTTATTGGTTTTGGTTTTCGCCACGTAAAATTGCGAATTTACGGGAGGAATTGATCTTGGTTTTTAGCTCATAAATGTATAATCAACTAGTTTATTCATCGACAGAGCCACACCTTACCTACTTTTAACCACCACTCGCCGAATTGTTGTTGTAATCTGTTCAAAGTGCACTTACATTTGTTCAAAATTCAAATGATATGAGCACAGAGCCATTGAATGCAGAAGATCAACACAATTATTTAAGTTGGCAAAAAGGTAATAAACGGGGTAAAATAACCGCTGGAATTATTATCATTCTATTTGGAGTTTTGTTTTTGCTGGATGAAATGAACATTGAAATCCCCGATTGGACATTTAGTGCTGGGCCCATACTTATCAGTATTGGACTCATTACAATCGTGAAACATAAATTCAAAACAATCTTTGGTTACGTATTAGTAGGGATTGGGAAATTGTTGATTTTTAATGAAATATATCCGAACAGTATCAATATGAATTTAATTTGGCCAATGTTGGTCATATTATTGGGAATAGCCATTCTAGTGCGTTCGCAACGGAAATCAATGGATACGTGTAAAACGAATAGTCATTTTCATAAAGAACACCGAAATCGTTGGAAAAGAGACTTAGGTATTGATAAAGCTGTAGAGGATTTGGATGATATTTCGCAAGATGACTTTATTGACTCTGTATCCATTTTTGGGGGAATGAAAAAAAATGTGGTCAGCAAACAATTTCGTGGCGCCGATATCGTAACCATTTTTGGAGGAAATGAGATCAACCTTTCACAAGCTGATTTTACGGATCAAATTGTAATGGACGTTACCAACATCTTTGGAGGAACAACACTCACTGTTCCCAATAATTGGCAAATAAAATCTGAAGTTGTTACCATTTTTGGAGGTATTGAAGATAAACGACCAATTAACACAACGAATGACGAAACAGCCGCTAAAATCATATTTCTGAAAGGAACCTGTATGTTTGGAGGGATAGAAATTAATAGCTTCAATGCGTAAACGGCTTATGAAAGAAAACAATTCAAAATTACGGGTGCGCTTACTCTTTTCGCTCTGGATTTTACTTGCTGGCGCGATTGAATTGGTGTTATTGATGGTGCACGATATTCCGTATGACATAGCTTTAAAGGATGCAAGTTTGAGTACATTTCTAATGATTGTATTGGGGCAAATACTCTACCAGATTCAACACAATTTTCACCCAGCAAAACCGCTCAATTATGTCAATTTCGGTCTTTTATTCGTCTTTTCAGCGCTTTTTCAAGTGGCATTTAATGGTATTTATAAACTGTGTTATGGAAGTGACGATTGGTTAACAAACGTATTACCACATTTACCAATTCGTGGAATTCTTGCGTTTTTGTTACTGTTGGTCATTAGCATGTTTTGGTGGATTCGCAAAAATGAGGAAACAAACGCTAAAATTCAACACCAATTACTCGAAAAAGAACGGGCGCTTACCAAATCAGAATTGGATAATATTCACCAACAATTACAACCCCATTTTTTATTCAATAGTCTCAATTCGATTGGCGCACTGACCATTTTAGAACCAACTGAAGCGCATCGCATGATTCAATTATTGAGTAATTTCTTACGTGGAACCTTGCGAAAAGATGTGCAACAATTAGTGCCTCTGCGGGATGAATTAGATCAAGTGCGCTTGTATTTAGAAATTGAAAAAATTCGTTTTGGTCACCGATTAACTACAGAAATTAATTACTCAGAGAACTGTTCTGAGCTGATGGTTCCTGCATTAATTCTCCAACCGATCATTGAAAATGCAATCAAATATGGATTGTATGGCCAAACAACAGATATCGTCATTCAGGTGAATGTCCTTTGTGAAGGAAAATTGCTAACAATTGCAGTTTCTAGCCCTTATGATCCGTTGTTTGTAGCAGCTGGAGAAGGGAAAGGATTTGGTCTCGCAAGTATTCAACGCCGATTATTGCTATTTTTCGGGCAAAGTGGGTTGCTTACTACAACCAAAAATGATGAAGTATTTACCACAACTATTTGCATTCCTCAAGTATGAAAAAAGTACTTATTATTGACGATGAACCGCTAGCAAGGGCAATTATCAAAACGTATTTAAAGCCCTTCTCAAACCTAGAATTGGTTGGTGAATGTAGTGATGGATTTGAAGCGGCAAAAGTAATTGCTGAAACCAATCCCGATTTATTGTTCCTCGATATTCAAATGCCTAAGATCAACGGATTTGAGTTATTGGAAATCCTGCCCAATCCTCCAGCGGTCATTTTCACAACTGCTTTTGATGAATATGCGCTAAAAGCATTCGAAGTACATGCCTTGGATTATTTGCTCAAACCCTTTTCAGCTGAGCGATTTACGCAGGCAATTGATCGATGGTTGAGCATTACTTCAGAAACGAAAGCACAACTTCCTGTAATCAATTATCAGCAACCGGATGAACAATACCGTGTAGTGATCAAAGATGGAAGCGAAATTAAGATCATTGCAACCACTGATATACATTATATAGAATCGTATGATGATTACGTGAAGATTCATACCGTTTCTGGAACACATCTCAAGAAAAAAACAATGGCACACTTCGAACAAAGTTTATCACCGCAGCAATTTATTCGAATCCACCGTTCTTTTATCTTGAATATTCAACAATTGACACGCATCGAATCATTTGAGAAAAACAGTTATGTAGCCATCCTAAAATGTGGTGCGCGATTGGCAATCAGTAGAAATGCGTATGCTGATTTGAAGCAGGTGTTGGGCGTTTAGTTGTTTTTCAACTTATCAATGATGTTGGTTGTAGAAAAACCTGGTACCAAATCAATCGTTTGAACAGTTCCACCAAAAGTAATTACTTCTTTTCTTCCAACGATGTAGCGTTTGTTGGTAGGATCAGTTTCGTTTGCATCATAATCGGCACCTTTCACCAAAACGGATGGTTCAAGTGCTACAATCATCTCAAGTGGTGTAGCTTCATCAAATACAACCACTAAATCCACAAAACCGAGAGCCGCCATTACTAAACTACGTGCAGATTCTGGATTCACAGGACGATCATCACCTTTTCCTAATCGTTTTACCGAAGCATCAGAATTTAATCCAACCACCAATTTGGTGCCCACAGAAGCCGATTGAGCTAAATAAGTCACATGACCTTGATGTAAAATATCGAAACAACCATTCGTGAAAACCACTTTTTCTCCAGCTAATTTCCATTGATCAACTGTTTTTTTTGCAGTCGCCAAATCCTGTATTTTCTGTTGAATGTTAAGCAGCTGGCTCATCTTGTGGCGTATGATTTTTAGGTAATAATACAAAAGAAAGTGCACCAAGTAAAATCATCATCAACGTTTGGGATGACCAAATGATCATTCCTAAAGCAGAACCAATTCCCAATGCAGCTTCGCCATAAGTGTCTTTTAGGTAAAAGCTTAGAACCAATCCAACTAATAAAGGAAAAGAGCCAATTCCACCATTTGTAAAACTGATTCCCAAAGCTCCAGCAATAAATGCGATCATAATTCCAGCAAAAGGAACTTCTTTGGCCTCATCAAGTGATAAAAATGCAATGGCAAAATAACCGACATACATGATCCAAATAAAGAATGTGTGTCCAATATAACTAAACGGGTGTTTGGATTTGAAGATCGCGAAAATCCCAGCGAACACATCTTTTACAAATTGAATGACTTTTAATCGCAGTGTTTTTAGCACAATTAGTGTAACGATACCAGTTATAAAAAGTACTGCCAAACTATATCCAACGTACGTAACCCAAGTAGATTCACCTGGTTTTCCACCACCACTCAAATTGTGTTCAACTTGGTATTTGATGTTCCAGAAATCGTCGTGACCTATTGCAATTGTAATCAACACAACGCCCATCAGCATCACCAAATCAACACCTCGTTCGGCTAAAATCGTACCAAATGATTTGGAAAAAGGAACACCATCAGATCGAGATAACATGACAGATCGTGAAGCTTCTCCCGCTCTTGGAATGGTTAAATTCACAATGTACCCAATCATTAATGCGTGGTAGCGGTTCCAGAACTTGGTTTCATACCCCATTGGTTCAAGCACATATTTCCATCGGTAAGCTCGAGAAAGCAACGCAAGGAAACTCAAAGCCATTGAAATGATAATCCATGTGTAGTCCGCTTCTCGAATAGCTTTGAAGAAAATCTCCTTATCAGAAGCGGTCATTCGATCGAAAAAATACCAAACCAAGTAAACACCTAATCCTAGTGGAACTACAGTTTTAAGAATTATTCCAATCGCTTTTTTCATACTTAAACCAATAAGTTCGTTGTTTCATCTGGGAAAACCAAAGAAGGCTGAAACGTTTTTGCTTCATCCATGGTCATATATCCATATCCGATAATGATGATGAGATCACCTAATGCAACACGTCTAGCGGCAGGACCATTCAAACAAATGGTACCGGTATTTCGATCGCCTTTAATGACATACGTTTCCAATCGCTCACCATTATTGATGTTAACGATTTGAACTTTTTCACCTTCAATTAAGTTAGATGCCTCCATTAACGTTTCATCAATGGTAATGCTTCCTACGTAATTTAATTCTGCCTGCGTTACGCGAACGCGGTGTATTTTTGATTTGACTACTTGTATCAACATGCTATAAAAAATCGCGGTGCAAAGGTAAAGGAAAACAATGGAAGTGAATTATTAATTGAAAATTTAAAATTTCAAATTATCAATGGGATGGAGGTTGGTTCTACGGTCTTTTTAATTATGAATTAAACAATTATAAAGTGGATTGAGTTAGAACCAACAATCTCCCTTAATAATTCATAATTTTTCAATTGATAATTTTGAATGAACTGAGCTATATTGAGCGAAACAAAATGTAGTCGAAATGCGAAGTTCAATTTTACATTTTCAATTGGATGGAGATAGGAACTACGGTCTTTTTAATTACGAATTATAAATTGAACAATTATAAAGTAGATTGAGATAGAACCAAGAATCTCCCTTGATAATTCATGATTTTTCAATTGATAATTTTACATTTTCAATTAGAATCATATTATCAATCAACCTTACTTCACCACAATACGCAGCAATACAAGCAGTCGCTCCATCTACCCATTCAGTTGTTAGCACTTCAAGCGTTGTAGGATTCACGATTGTAAAATACTCTAATTTGAGTGGTGAATCAGCAATTAATTGCTCAACTTGGGTTTTTACTTCAGAAGGAGTAAGATGTTGAGCATCATGTTGGGCTTGAGATAATGCTTTAAAGATAACAACGGCATCTACCAATTGTTGAGCAGTAAGTCGCATATTTCGACTACTCATGGCTAATCCAGAGGATTCACGCAAAGTTGTACAAGGAACAATTTCAACAGGTAGTTTCAAATAACGAACCATGTGTTGGATGACAGCAACTTGTTGGAAATCTTTTAGTCCAAAATAAGCGCGAGTTGGTTGAATTAAATCAAAAAAACGATGAACAACCTGAACAACTCCTTTAAAATGACCGGGACGAAATTCACCTTCCATGACCGAATCCAATTGACCAAGCGGAATTTCTGGTGTTTGATAATTTTCAGGATAAATCTGATCAACTGTTGGGAAAAATGCGATATCACACCCGTTTTCGGCTAATAAAAGTGCGTCTTTTTCAGGTGTTTTAGGGTAATGGATAAGATCAGAAGTATTATTAAATTGTGTAGGATTGACAAAAATACTCACAATTACCACATCGTTTTGTTGTTTTGCGGTATTCACCAAAGCTATATGACCTTCATGCAAAGCACCCATCGTAGGAACAAAACCAATCGTTTTTCCTGATTCTCTGACGTTTACCAACGCCTCATTTAGCTCCGATATAGACTGGATAATCTTCACAAATCCCCTTATATTACTGGTGTATACGCCAATCTGACTGCGAAAGGCAGGGGCAAATCTATACGAATAAATTGAAGTTTGCTCTTTTTTTTGTAATTTTGTACTGTTATATACCAAATTCCTCGTTGAATTTTATGGAAAAAAAGAGAATTTTATTTGTTTCGCAAGAAATCTACCCATTTCTACCGAAATCTGAAATTTCCCACAATGCACGCAAACTTCCGCAAGGAACTCAGGAGAACGGCAAGGAAATCCGTGTTTTCACTCCTCGTTTCGGAAGTATCAATGAGCGTCGTCATCAATTACATGAAGTAATTCGTTTATCAGGAATGAACATCATTATTGATGATCACGATCATCCTTTGATTATCAAAGTTGCATCCATTCCAACGGCTCGTATTCAAGTTTATTTTATTGATAACGACGAGTACTTCAAGCGTAAAAACAATGTTTCTGATGATGATGGAACGGATTATGTTGACAATGATGAGCGCAGCATGTTTTTCTGTCGTGGTGTATTGGAAACAGTGAAAAAATTGGGTTGGAAACCTGATGTTATTCACTGCCATGGATGGATGGCCTCGCTTATGCCGATGTACATTAAGAAGGTTTATAACAAGGATCCGCATTTTGCAGATACGAAAGTGATTTACAGTATTTACGATGATAAACAAGGCTTTTCATCGCCTTGGAGTGAACGTTTTGCTGAAAAATTGACTTTCGATGGTTTTGATGAACAAGTCACAACTTTAGTTAAAAATCCTTCTTTGGAAACAATAACGAGTGCTGCTATAGCGTTCTCTGATGGAGTTGTACAAAGTAGTGAGTCAATTTCTCCAGAATTACAGGATGCATTTGACAAAGCAACATGTTTAAAGTTGAATTATTTGCCGGAAGAACACTTAACAAAAGGTCTTTCAGAGTTTTTTGATAAAGTGATTGAAGAAGCAGTATTGATTTAAAAAATATATGAATCAACAAACATATTTTCTAAGCTGGCGGAAAGGATTAACTCTTTCCGCTACTTTTTTATTAGCCCTTGCTGTAGGAGTGAGCTGTAAAAAACATACCAATACATTGGGATTGGGTGCGTTAGATCCAAATGCACTACTTGCCTCAGGCGCTGATGATAGTTTTCAATTGAACACATTCACAGTTGCGGAAGATACAACGCCAACCGACAATCAAGTGTTTGCGCTTCTTGGAGCATTCAATGATCCGAAAATTGGAACAACTGATGCTTCTTTTTATGCACAATTCCATTTGGCAAACTCGGTTAGTTTTCAAGGCGAAACAGTGAATGTTGATTCCGTGGTGCTTTCGTTGCGTTACCGTGGTTATTACGGAAATTTAGACCCGCAAACCTTTCAAGTGTACGAATTAACTGAAAGTTTACATGTGGATAGTACGTACTATAAAAACACTACTAAAACGACCAATGGAGTTAATTTAGTGCAAGCGTTTAGCGAAACTCAAACACCTAATCCAACTGACTCTGTAGCTGTAGGTGGCGGAAAACTGCCCGCTCAATTGCGTCTTCATTTGGATACCGTTTTTGGTCAACAAATAATGGATGACGCAATTACTGGTAATCCTTCGGCCTTTACGAGTGATGAAAACTTTGAAGCATACTTTAAAGGTCTTCAAGTTAAAGTTGCCAATCCGAATCCAGCTTCAGGTAAAGGAGCTGCATTGTATTTCAACTTAAGTGACAAGCAAAGTAAGGTAACAATCTATTACCATGTTGTTGGTGATCTTGATCAAACAACGTATGAATTAGTATTGGAAGTTGATGGATCATGCGCAGATTTTAATCATGTTGAAGTAACGAATATTCCAACTGTTACTGATGTGATTGCCAATCCTATCAATGGACAAACGCAATATTATGCTCAAGCATCTAAATCGCGTGCCGTGATTGAATTTCCTACTGTAAATAATCTTCCGAAAACTTCGGTTATTCACAATGCATTATTGGTCGTTCCCATTGCTCACCAAACATCGAGTGCCTTCTATCCGAGTACACAATTGACGATTGGATACCTCAACGATGATGGTAAAGTTATTGGATTTAAAGTGGTTGCATACGATGATGCTACCAAAAGTTACATTGTTGATGTGCGAGACTATGTACAAGATATTGTAACAGGAACTGCCGAGAATAGAGGTGTTTATTTGTTTCCAACCTTCTTCTCGTCGACAACTGAGCGAATCATTTTTAATGGCCCGAACACCACCAACAAAGAGAAACCGAAATTGATTGTAAAATACACTGAATACTAGTAGTTTATGTGTGGAATTGTAGCGTATATTGGTAAAAAAGAGGCTTACCCTATTCTCATTAAAGGACTTAAACGGTTAGAATACCGTGGTTACGATAGTGCTGGAGTTGCATTGTTAAATGAAAAAGGTATTCAACTGTACAAACGCCAAGGAAAAGTATCCAATTTGGAAGAGTTTGCTCAAGGAGCTGATGTTTCTGGTTTTGCAGGAATTGGGCATACACGTTGGGCTACTCATGGTCAGCCGAATGATGTAAATGCACATCCTCACATGACTACTTCTGGTCATATTGCGTTGATTCACAATGGAATTATTGAGAATTACAATTCCCTCAAAGAAGAATTGAAATCACGTGGGTATGTTTTTAAAAGTCAAACAGATACCGAGGTTTTGGTTCATCTCATTGATGATATTCAAAAGCAAGAGCAAGTTGAATTGGTTGAAGCTGTAAGATTGGCGCTACTCAGTGTGATTGGAGCTTATGCCATTGTTGTGCTTTCGCAAGAGAACCCAACACAATTGATCGCTGCACGAAAAAGTAGTCCGTTGGTGGTAGGAATAGGTAAAGACAATGATTTTTTCCTTGCTTCTGATGCCACCCCAATTATTGAATATACCAATCAAGTTGTTTACTTGGAGGACGAAGAAATTGCTGTTGTTGATCTGAATGAAGGATTGAAAATTGTAAATATCGGTCACAATCAAGAAAAAACACCTTACGTACAAGCACTTGAATTGCAATTGGAAGCACTTGAAAAAGGTGGTTACGAGCATTTTATGTTGAAAGAAATTCATGAACAACCACGTTCAATTCGCGATTGTTTCAGAGGTCGTTTGAATGCAGTTGAAGGTTGGGTTTCACTTGGTGGAATCAAGGATTACGAGCAGAAGATGATCCAAGCACAGCGAATCGTTATGGTGGCGTGTGGTACATCTTGGCATGCTTGTTTGGTCGGAGAATATTTATTGGAAGACCTTGCACGGATCAATGTAGAAGTTGAATATGCAAGTGAATTCCGTTACCGCAATCCAATTATCAACGAAAACGATATTGTTATAGCGGTCTCTCAATCGGGTGAAACGGCAGATACACTTGCCGCACTGGAATTGGCAAAATCTAAAGGTGCAACTATCCTTGGAATCTGTAATGTAGTTGGTTCATCCATTTCGCGCGTAACAGACGCAGGTTCATACACACATGCAGGACCAGAAATTGGCGTAGCTTCTACAAAAGCATTTACAGCGCAAGTAACGGTTTTGACGTTGATGGCTTTATCTTTAGCTCATAAAAAAGGAACGATCAGCGAAACAAAATTCCGTACGATGCTTTCTGAATTGGAAGCGATTCCAGAGAAAGTAAAAAGAGTATTGGAGCGAAATGCAGATATTGAAGCCATTGCAGCAATCTATAAAGATGCACGTAACGCTTTATATCTTGGTCGTGGAAGTTCATTCCCTGTAGCTTTAGAAGGTGCATTAAAACTGAAAGAAATTTCGTACATCCATGCGGAAGGTTATCCTGCTGCTGAAATGAAACACGGTCCAATTGCTTTGATTGACGAAGAAATGCCTGTTTTTGTGATTGCTACGAAAGGTACTTCTTACGAAAAAGTTGTGAGCAATATTCAAGAAGTAAAAGCGCGTAAAGGAAAAATCATTGCGATTGTAACTGAAGGCGATGTTGATGTAAAAGCAATGGCCGATCATGTGATTGAAATTCCCGATACAGATGAGCATTTAGTTCCGCTTTTAGCAACGATACCTTTACAATTATTAAGTTATCATATTGCAGTAATGCGCGAATGTAATGTGGATCAACCACGTAACCTGGCAAAATCAGTTACGGTGGAATAAGCATGATTGCCCCAGCAAATTATTTAAGTAATCATACAACTGATCGTTTGGTCATTCGCCCACTTGCAGAAGAACACACTCTTCCTTGGGTAGATTATTTGAGTGATCCACTTACAATGCGGTACTTCCCCGATTTCCTGCGATTGGAAGCGGTCACGCAAGCTCCTATTTGGATTGAGCGACAGCAAGAACGGTATGCTACAAATCAGTTTGGATTACTTGCCCTTCACCTGCATGACGGAACATTTATTGGACAATGTGGACTGTTATCACAAGAAGTGGATGGTGAAACAATTCTGGAAATAGGTTATCATTTGTATCCAGCATATTGGGGTTTAGGTTTTGCGACAGAAGCTGCAACTTATTTCAAATCGTATACTATCCAGCACCAACTTTCGCCCTTTGTGGTAAGTATGATTCATCCAGATAACACACCTTCACAAGCTGTTGCAATTAGAAATGGAATGCAACCATGGAAAAACACAGTTTGGCGGGATATTCCAGTTGTGATTTATCGGATTGAAATTGAATAATAAAAAAGGGACGCCTCTCCAAGCATCCCTCCTCATTCAAGTTAAACTAAACAAACTACTCGAACATATTATCTTAATTTCTCATTCTCCTTCATCAGGTTTGTTGGGCATTACCATTCCCATTTTAATGTGCATTTCTCTGCTTAAATCAACTGTTACGCCACGATAGGTCAACAAATCTGAAAATAGGTACGTTACTTCTTCATACTCCTCTTTTCTAAAAACAGCAGAGTAAGGTTGCTGATTGGCTAAAATGGGCAATTGAAATTCTCCTTTATCATTGGAAAGTGTTGTTGATAATTCATTTCCTTCCGCATCATAAATGGTGATTTCCGTTGCACCGACACCTGTATTGCCTAGGTAATCAAATACTGTTCCAGAAAACAGTGAGTCTCTTGCTTCAATTGGCTGAATGGCTTCAATTTCTCCAACTTTTACCACTTCAACTTGCTCAACGGCTACCTTTCCTTTCGTGTGTGAAACTGTTTTGATTTCTCCTTGAGCTTGAGCACTTGTAGCAGAAAAGGTTGAAATGGCCGTTCCCAGTACCAATGCACGAAGACTAAATGAATGACTATTCCCTATTTCCAATTGGGTAAATGGACGGTTTAATTGATGTGAACTCATTCGCCCACAAACGGATTCAGTTGTTGTCGACATGTATTGAATCACTTGGCGATCCGTCATGGTCGTAAAATCTACAACTGCTTTTGCACAACTATCGCAAAAACGCCCTTGATCGATTGGCGTCATTTTACCCCATTTTTCGTGACAAGGTTCTGCGATTGAATATTGAATGGATGTTTTCTTCATGGCAAAGGGTATTACATAAACGCTTACAATTAAAATACCTAAACGTTCAACTGAAAACGATTTTTTAGCCTACTCATATTTAAATTTCCTACGTTTTACTGGTTGTTCGCTCGTTGAGGTTGTTTTAGTTGGTGTTGTTATAATATTCCCCAATGTTCTTTCACCATTGAATCCAACTCTAAGCTTATTATAAGTAGCCAAGTTGGCAAAATTCAAGGTTACATCGCTATGTTTCTGGTGTTTAAAAACAGCTTTGAATGGTAGCTGATTTGTTTGGATGATTAATTGAAATTCTCCTCTTTCATTTGAAGTTGTTGTAGTCAATTGATTCCCTTCTTGATCATAAATAGTTACACTTGCTGAACCGACAACTTTGTAATCTTTGTAATCAAAAACGATTCCAGCAAACAGCGTATCCTTTACTTGTTCACTAGTTGAAGTTTTTTCAGATGTTATCATACCCGCCATTGTTCTTGAACTGTTGCATCCAACTTTAAGACTACTATATGTATTTAAGTTTGCAAGATTCAGCGTAACATCCTCATATTCTTGGTGTTTAAAAACAGCTTTGAACGGTTGCTGATTTGATTGGATGATTACTTGAAATTCGCCTTTCTCATTTGAACTTGTTGTAGCTAATTGATTCCCTTCTTGATCATAAATAGTTACACGTGCAGAACCAATAACTTTGGAATTTGAGTTGTCAAAAACGAATCCTGAAAGCAGCGTATCCTTTGTTTGTACTGGATTTGCCTTTTCCGGTTTTCCTGTGCTTTTCGCCACTGTTTTTTCAGTTTTAGTGGTGGTTTTAGTTTGTGAATTGGGATTTACTTGAGCATCGAGCCCATTGAAAGAAAATGTTGAAATGGCTGTTCCAAAAACCAATGCGCGAAGACTAAATGAATTGTTATTCCCTATTTCCATTTGTGTAAACGGTCGGTTTAATTGATCAGCACTCATGCGTCCACAAACAGATTCGGTTGTAGTTGACATGAATTGAATGACTTGGCGATCCGTCATGGTTGTAAAATCGACAACAGCTTTTGCACAACTATCACAAAAACGTCCCTGAGCAATTGGAGTCATTTCGCTCCATTTTTCGTGACAAGGTTCAACGATGGAATATTGAAAGGTAGTTTTTTTCATGGAAAAAGGTATTATACCAACTCTTACCATTATCGGATGAATTGGTTCAAGGAAATGAACAAATAAATAATTTGAAAAGAGCGTAGAATCTATGGAATAAATACTATATTCGTTTGACACTCAATTATAATGGATCGAATACGTCGTTTTCAACGTTCTCTCATAACAGTACTTGTAGGTATTAATTCCTTTGTTTTTTCAATTTCTTTTGATCTCGGAATCGTAAAATCATTCATATTTGCTTGTTCATCTATGCTCATAGTGTTACTTTTTATAATGAGTTATGTCATTTTAAAAAAGCGTTTCGACACCAAACGGATTTCACATAAATAGCCAAAACTCACCATCTTTTTCCTTAAAATTGGGTTTTTTCAACTATTTTTGATCTCTTCAAAAAACGAGGTATGAAAAATGGTTTCCTATTGTTGCTTTGCTTGATTTTACTAGGTAATAGCTTTTCCCAGAGAGAAATTTTTGACATTGATGATTTGTGGAAATTAAAACGTCTTTCAGGTACGGTTGTTTCTTCGGATGAAAAATGGGTATTTTATCAATCAACAAGTTACGATGTGCCTGCAAATAAAGGGACTAATACAGGTTTTTTGATGAATTTAGCAACAGGCGAAACGCATGAATGTTTTCCTGCTGGAACTGCTTTTTGGAATGTCATTTGGGACAACAACAATACATTGTGGTGGTTGCAAGCTGGTAAATCAGCTACCGAATTGGTTTCAATGAAACCCGAACTAGGAGCAAAACTGACAATTGTTCACACGTTTGATCAAGAAATTGAAGGTTTTACTTTTTCGGATGATCATCAGCACATTGCGACTTTACAACCCGTGAAAATTCGCCAAGTAGTTGCTGATATTTATCCAGATCTACCAAAAGCTCAAGCACGTATTGAAACAGATTTAATGTACCGTCACTGGAATGCATGGCAGGGAGAAACGGCTTTACACTTGTTTTTGTATGAAAAATCAGGAAATAGTTACGTTTCGAAAGGTGACATCATGGAAGGTGAAGCGTTTGCGTCTGTATTGCCACCTTTTGGAGGAATCGACGATGTGACATTCAGTAGAGATGGACAAACGGTTTATTATTCTACCAAAAAGAAGGCTGGTAAAGCATTTGCAGTCAGCACGAATAGTCAAATTTATGCTTATACAATTGGCACAAAGTCAACGCGTTGTATTACTGAAAAGCGTGAAGGTTACGACAACAATCCAAGAATAAGTGCTGACGGTAAAAAAATCGCTTACTTAAGCATGGCGCGTGATGGTTATGAAGCAGATAAAAACCGCATCATTGTTCAAGATCTTGCTACGGGAAGCGAAATAGATGTCACCGCTAATTTAGATTTGAGTGTAGAATCGTTCGGTTGGCATGCGAAAGGTCAATTCATCTATTTTACAGCTGCAATTAAAGGTGCCAAACAAGTTTTTGAAGTGAATGTATTGACTGCCAAAACGCGTCAATTGACCACGGAATTGTGTGACATTGTTTCCATTCAAATTTTAAAAGACCGCATCATTGCTGAGCGTCAATCCATGGTTGCTCCCACAGATCTTTGGCAAATCACCACTAAAACAGGTGTGCAAAAACAATTGACGGCGATCAATAAATCGTTGATGGATAACATTGCACTACCGCAAGTAACTGAAAAATGGATCACAACGACTGATGGAAAAAAACTATTGGTTTGGGTGATTTTACCACCAAATTTTGATGAGAAAACAAGTTACCCAGCATTACTTTATTGCCAAGGTGGACCACAAAGTCCAGTGAGTCAGTATTTTTCTTACCGTTGGAATTTTTTATTGATGGCCTCCAAAGGATATGTGGTGATGGCTCCGAATCGGAGAGGTTTACCAGGGTTTGGTCAAGAATGGAACGAAGCCATTTCAAAAGATTGGGGCGGACAAGCCATGCGTGATTATCTGGTAACAGTTGATTCTCTTTCAACCCTTCCTTACATTGATAAAAACAGGTTGGGTGCAGTTGGTGCATCTTATGGTGGTTATTCTGTTTATTACCTAGCTGGAATTCATAACAATCGATTCAAAACGTTTGTTTCTCACTGCGGATTGTTCAACCTTGAAAGCTGGTATGGAACGACTGAAGAATTGTTTTTTGCGAATTTTGATATTGGAGGTCCTTACTGGAAACCTGAAAACAAGGAATTGTATGCCAAAAATAGTCCGCATAAATTAGTGGATAAATGGAATACACCCATGCTAGTGATTCATGGAGGAAAAGATTTCCGTGTTCCAGAATCAGAAGGGATGCAAGCATTTCAGGTGTTGCAGTTGAAAGGAATTCCAAGTAAATACCTATATTTCCCTGATGAAGGGCATTGGATTACTAAACCTCAAAACGGCGTGCTTTGGTACCGAACCTATTTTGATTGGCTCGATACGTACCTGAAATAAGATCGTCCTTGCCTTCCCGCCTTATTGTGTTAAATTTGTGACTTATACTTTGTAACGACATGTGGAATAGAATAGCCAACTTTATACTTCGAAATCGCTTTATTATCCTTGGATTGCACGCATTGCTTACCGTGCTTTTTGGGTATTATATGCTTACGGGGTTAAAGATTGATAATAAGTACGGGAACATGCTTCCGAAGAATACTGAAGAACAGGCTACTTACCTCCATTTCAAAGAGATGTTTGGAGAGGATGGATCTACGCTTGTCCTAGCGATTCATGATGATTCTTTGTATACAGAAAGGTCATTTTTGAAGTGGAAAGAATTAGGTGATTCTATTCTTCAAATCCCAGGTGTTATCGCCGTTACATCAGAAGCACACTTATTCAACATCGTTAACAACAAATCGAAAAGTATCTTTGAATTCAGACCTATTTTTTATGATAAAACGTTCCATGAAAAAAGCATTGATTCAATAAAAAAGGAAATTCGTCTTTACCCAATTTATAAAGGCATTCTCTACAATCCAAAGACAGAAGTCAGTTTAATGATGATTAAACTGAAAGAAGATTTTTTATTGGACAAAAAGAAGCAAGAAATTGTCATTAACATAGAGAAATTAGCAGAAACGTATGAGTCTGAGTTCGGTAGAGTGCATTTTGCAGGATTGCCGCACATGCGTGTCTTAATCGGGAAACGGGTATTGAATGAAATGTACTTTTTTATTGCCATTTCTCTTTTTGTTTCTTCGGCGTTAATGTATTTCTTTTTCCGTTCGATCCGAGTGACCATCATGAGTAACATCGTTGTGTTGGTAACAGTAGTTTGGTCATTGGGTACAATTGGAATGTTAGGCTACAATTTGTCAATCATTATGGCTTTGATTCCAACATTAATGATTGTGATTGGGATACCAAACTGCATCTACCTGTATAACAAATACCATCAAGAATACCGACTTCACAACAACAAGGTAAAAGCCATAGCACGGGTAATTAAAAAAACCGGAACAGCAATGTTTATGACGAATGTCACAACTGCATTAGGGTTCGTAACATTTGTGTTTACTAGTTCAGAGAAATTCTATGAATTTGGAGTTGTTTCGACGATCAATATCATGTTGTGCTTTATTGTTTCCTTGTGCTTGATTCCAATATTTGCATCCTTTTCTAAGAGTCCAAAAGAACGTCATTTAAAACACCTTGATCGTAAAGCAGCAATTGGTTTATTGGAAAAACTTGTCTTTCTCACAGCCAATAAACGTGCTTGGATTTACTGGGTTTCAGCAATTGTAATTGTTGCGAGTACAGTTGGTGTATACAAAATAACAGTTACTGGAAACATTACGGGTGATTTACCAAACGGTGACCCAATTCTAGAAGATATCCATTTCATTGAATCCAATTTTGGAGGGGCTGTTCCGTTTGAAATTTTAATTGATTACAAAGAACCGGGTAGGTTGTTTAGTAAATCAAAAGGTACATTAACAAAACTAGAAGAGGTACAAGAATTACTAGCCAAAGACACGCTTTTTGCCAAGAGTATTTCTGTGGTTGATTTCCTGAAAGTCATCAACATGGCGTATTATGGAAATAATGTAAATCAATACAAAATCATATCGCGACGTGATCTTCCTCATTTAAAAAAATACCTCGATAACATAGCGACCAATGGGAATAATTCCTTTTCGCTAAAAGAATTAGTAGATACTTCTGCTTGTGTATTGAGAGTTCGTACCCAAATGAAAGATATTGGATCGTATGAAGTTGCAGATAAAGTAGATACCATTAAAGCTAGGATTGACGAAATCATGAATCCTGACAAAAAGGAATTCGAACGTCTGTATAAAAAAGCTACTTCAGGGAAGAAGAACTATTATGACTCGTTAATCGCCAATTCGACTATCTACAATGCATTAACAGCGGAAATTTCAAATGGAAATGAAGCGAAACAATTGGCATTTGATAGTGATCCTGAATTGATTAAACCATACTTAAAGAAAAAGAACATTGATACCTTGATGCGCCATGCATTAGATCAAGAATATTTTGATGTCAAATTGACCGGAACATCTGTTGTGGCCTCTGAAGGAACGCAATACTTGGTGGAAAATTTATTTTCTAGTATTCTCTTTGCTATTCTTTCAATCGCAGTTCTGATGAGTATCTTGTTCTATTCATTTAGAATGGTCGTAGTCTCCATGATTCCTAATATTATTCCGTTGGTAATGACTGCAGGAATTATGGGGTGGTTTGGGATTCCATTAAAACCATCGACACTCTTAATCTTCTCTATAGCACTCGGAATTACGGTGGATAATACAATCCATTTCCTCGCGAGGTATCGACAAGAATTGAAATTGCGTAAATGGGATTTAAAAGAATGTGTAGCGATCTCTATCCGTGAAAGTGGATTAAGTATCATTTATACATCCGTCATTTTGTTCTTCGGATTTATCGTTTTTGTATTTTCTCAATTTGGCGGAACACAAGCATTAGGGTATTTATCAGCATTAACGTATTTTATCGCGTTATTTACCAATTTGCTGATTCTACCTGCGTTATTACTTTCGCTTGAACGTCGATTAACAACTAAATCGTTTGAAGAACCATTCTTTGAATTATACGATGAGGAAGAAGATATTGATTTAGGAAGGCTAGTTGTCCATACAGATGAATGGGATAATGATTCTCCTGCAAATCATGAAACGTCGGAAGAAGATGAGGAGTCAGATTCAACTGCTAAACCTCCAAAAGAAGACGAATAAGATGAAAGGAATTATTTTAGCTGGTGGCTCAGGAACACGTTTACATCCGTTAACATTGGCGGTAAGTAAACAATTGATGCCGATCTACGATAAACCCATGATTTATTATCCCCTGTCTATTTTGATGACATCGGGAATTCGAGAAATTTTGATCATTTCTACACCACACGATTTGCCGCAATTTGAAAAATTGTTGGGTGACGGCTCTAAACTAGGTTGTCGATTCGAATACGCTGTTCAACATGAGCCAAATGGATTAGCGCAGGCATTTGTCATAGGCGAATCGTTTATTGGAGACGATAGCGTTGCCTTGATTCTTGGTGACAATATCTTTTACGGCGTTGGAATGGATGACTTGTTGCAAGAAAATGTGCACCCAGATGGAGGAGTTGTATATGCGTACCATGTGAGTGATCCTGAACGGTATGGAGTTGTTGAATTTGATGACGCTATGAACGCGATTTCAATTGAAGAAAAACCAACTGTTCCGAAATCAAATTATGCTGTTCCAGGTCTTTATTTTTATGACAATTCTGTAATTGAGATTGCGAAGAATCTTGAACCTTCGGAACGAGGTGAATACGAAATCACAGATGTAAATGCTGAATATTTGCGTCGCGGTAAATTAAAAGTAGCTGTGTTAAGCCGAGGAACAGCTTGGCTCGATACGGGCACTTTTCCTTCGCTCATGCAGGCTGGACAATTTGTTCAAGTCATTGAAGAACGACAAGGATTAAAAGTAGGCTGTATTGAAGAAACTGCATACAGAAGTGGATTCATTAACGCAGAACAATTAACCGAATTAGCTCAACCGCTTGTTAAAAGTGGTTACGGGACGTATTTGCTGCAATTGCTAAAAAAATAATGACCGAATTACAAACACTTGGCGCCTTCATTGAAACAGCTGTTTCAACTTATTCCATGCCTCAAAATCCTGCAAATTTATACGAGCCTTTGCGGTATTTTATGACGTTGGGAGGAAAGCGAATTCGCCCTACGTTGACCTTAATGAGCGCAGAGCTGTTTGGTATATCGAAAGAAGAGAGCTTGCCAGCTGCACTTTGTATAGAGTTATTTCATAATTTCTCGCTCATTCACGATGATATCATGGATGCAGCACCTGTTAGAAGAGGCAAGCCAACTGTTCATACTCAATGGAATGAAAACATTGCAATTCTTTCTGGAGATGTCTTGTTTGTAGAAGCTTACCGTCAATTGGCACAGTATACAGACGAACGATTATCACCGCTTTTAATTCGATTTAATGAAACAGCGCGCGAAGTCTGTGAAGGTCAGCAATTCGATATGGACTTTGAAACGGCAAGTGTGGTCAATGAATCGGATTACATTGAAATGATTCGTTTAAAAACATCCGTTTTATTGGGTTGTGCACTGGAATTTGGTGCTATTCTCGGAAAACAGGATGCTCGTACCTGTCAACTGATCTACGATTTTGGCGTACAATTGGGCATTGCTTTTCAAATTCAAGATGATTTATTGGACTTGTATGCCGATCCAGAGAAATTTGGAAAACAAGTAGGAGGTGATATTCTTTCGAATAAAAAAACGCTGTTATTACTTACCGCACAACGTATCGCAACTTCAAAACAAGATTCCAGGGTTACAGCTTTACTTGAAATGGAAGCCACTGCTCAAAAGGTTGTGATTGCACAAACGTTGTTTGAAGAATTAGGAGCTGTTGAAGCGGTAAAACAAACCATGAATGCCTATTATGTGCAATCGCTCGACGCCTTAGCTCAATTAGAGGTGGATGTAACCAAGAAAAAACCATTGATTCAACTAGCTGAATTTTTGATGAATAGAGAGCTCTAATCGATTTGTCGAGTATCTTTGTATTCAAATTATGTTGTATGCAATTAAATACATCCGTTTTTGAAGAATTTCCATTACTCACTACATCACGACTGCTATTACGCGAAATTTGCCTCCAAGATGCTGAACAAATTTTTGCAATGCGTGCCAATGGAAGGGTAAACCAATTTATTGCACGTACTGCAATGCAAGAACCTCAAGAAGCTGAAAGCCTAGTTGAACGTGTAAGAAACGCATTTGAACAACAACAAGGAATAGGGTGGGCAGGCATTCTGCGTGATTCAAATGAGATCATCGGAACTTGTGGTTTTAACAGCATTGATTATTACAATCTACGTGCTGAGATTGGTGGTGAATTGAGTGTAAATTATTGGGGTAAAAACATCGCCTTGGAAGCTGTTAGCGCCATTGTACAATTTGGATTTGATACACTTGGACTCCATTGCATCGAAGCAAAAGTTTCTCCAGATAATCGTGGAGCCATCTACCTTTTGGAACAAATTGGATTTGTAAAAGAGGCGCACTTCAAAGACCGTATTTATTTTGGAGAAGCATTTTCTGATTTAGCTGTTTATTGTATTATTCGTTCTTGAAAATACTGTATTCGTAACAAAATAGTTTGTTTTCAATGAATTTTTGTAACCGAAAATAGGGATGAATAGATACTGATCTGGTGACATTATTCCGAGTGTTGGTGTCTTTTCAGTCTTGGTTATTTGGTCGTTTTTATCATTTGGTGGAGTAAATTGGGGCGATACAAACAACAATTAATGAATTCAGGCACAAATAGCCGCCTAGATTTATTGGATAATTACTAAAAACTAGGTTACTTTTTCCGTACTTTCGCTCCAAAATATTCAACTTTGAAGTTTATGAAAACAATTAAATTACTACTTGCAATCGCTTTTTTAGGAGGCGCAATCATTTCAACACCTTCTTGCGGTAAATACGAAGATGGGCCAGGCTTTTCTTTATTGACAAAAACAAAACGTTTATGTAGAGACTGGGATGCGAAAGAATACATTTATGCTTCTGGAATTACGGCAACTGATACAGGAACTGATATCGTAACTTTTGAAAAAGACGGAGTTGCAAAATTTACTTTTGGTGCGATTAGCTATTCTGGAACGTGGGAATTTAGTTCTGATAAAGAAAAAATCAAGACTACATTTGATGGAGATATCAATGAATCAACCATTTTGCGTTTAACCAATAAAGAACTTTGGATAAAAGATGCAGATGGTGATATCACGAAGTTTGATGCGAAATAAACTTATATAATTTTTGAGAAGCCTTCCAATTTGGAAGGCTTTTTTTATGAATGACCATATCCAACGGACTGACATAGTTTATTGAACACTCCCCCCCTGTAAAGTTCAACATAGAAGGTACAGACAGACAGTTTCCAGCACTGCATGCACAGGTTCCAGAACACCACTCACACCTTCTAGAACAATGCTTACACGATCCAGATCACTGCTTACACGATCCAGAATTCGAAATCCACAGTGACTGACGTATAGGAAGTCTACTGTTGAATCGCTTACAACTCCCCGAACACCGCTTACACGATCCAGAACGTCTCTTACACCACCCAGAACAATGCTTACACGATCCAGAATTCGAAATCCACAGTGACTGACGTATAGGAAGTCTACTGTTGAATCGCTTACACCGCCCAGAACAATACTTACACGATCCAGAATTCGAAATCCACAGTGACTGACGTATAGGAAGTCTACTGTTGAATCGCTTACACCGCCCAGAACACTGCTTACAACTTCCAGAATACGGCTTACAACTTCCAGTACTATATGTACGTTTTCCAAAACACGAACTTCAATTTACTGAATGTATTTGTCCGAAATTAGAGTAGATTTTATTGAGTTCCAATGAACTTCAGCAGACATGTCCACTCATGAATAATAAATTGTAGATAATGTAAACCAAATAAATGAACATGAATATGACGACTAGGAGATTAATAATTTGAACTGTTTTTAAAACGTAATACTTAAAGTCCTTCATGAAACAGTATCTTAGTTTGCTTGATTGGCTAACATTTTTTTAATCAATACAATTTGCCCTAAATGATAATGTGTATGTTCAATGATTCCTTGGATATTGCGATAATAGGTTCCGTATTTTTGATCAGTAAACGATTGCCAAAGTGTTGCTTCCGGGAGAAGTTCAATTAAGTTCGCCAATAGTTCAGCTTCGGACCACACTTTTTCGAGCAAAGCATCCCAATCTTCTTGTGAATTGATGGACGGATGATTAAAGCTGAGTTCATCTTTGGCATTGAGTGCTTCGCCTTGTAGAACCTTTAAGGTTGCGCTTACGTAATAATTGGTATGAAAAACCAAAGTTGCAATCGTATTAAAATCACTCACTTTTTGGATAGCTTGTTGCCAAGTTACGTCTTTCAATGCTTCTTTTAGACATACCGTTGTCCAGTTTCCTCCCGTATGAATTTCTCTCAGATGTCTTGCTAGTTGTTGGGTAAGTGCCATCTATCAAAGTTAATGAATTCTATTTTATTGGTCTCATTTAGTACTGAACCAAATTGTCTTAATGATGATCAATCCAAGAGAACTAATTCTAAGCGGATAAATTATGAATTGGTCAATTATGAAGGTGAATTTGGGTCTTAACCGCAATTCCCTTTATAATTCATAATTTTCGAATTCATAATTTTCCATTTTCCATTTTCCATTTTAAATTTTAAATTCCTTCGTGTCAGATAACCCGACAAAATTTCCGCTTTTTTCCAATGGCACGGCTCTTGTCAAATTACTACCCACTGCATAAAATAACCAGATGTAATGCTTTTCATTCGGAGAAGTCAACCACAATCTGCCATTTTGACGCAGTAGAAAAAAAACAATACATGAAAGATTCATTCGAACATAGCATACTTATGTCAGCAGATATTGACGAGCACACTGATTTTCTTCCTTTAATGTCTCCAGACGAAGAAGAGAATATGAATAAGGAAGTTTTTCCAGAAGATTTACCCATTCTTCCACTGCGGAACAATGTGCTTTTTCCTGGTGTTATGATCCCAATTACGGTTGGTCGTGATAAGTCAATTCGCCTCATTCAAGATGCACACAAGGGAAATAAAATCATTGGTGTCGTTTCTCAATTGGATCAAGAAGAAGAAGCTCCTGAATTTAAGGATTTACATAAAGTTGGAACAGTTGCCCAAATCGTGCGCATGTTAAAAATGCCCGATGGAAGTACCACGATTATCATTCAAGGAAAACGCCGATTTGAAATCATGGAACCGTTTCAAACGGAACCGTATATGCGTGCGAAGGTTAAATTTCTTACCGAAGAAATGCCGCCGAAAAAGGATGCTGAAATGGATTTAGTCTTCCGTTCGATCAAAGAATTGGCATTGCAAATTATCCGCGATAGTCCGAATATTCCTTCTGAAGCTTCTTTTGCCATTGGAAACATTGAAAGTCCAACATTCATGGTGAATTTCATTTCATCGAATATGAATGCGGATGTGGAAAAGAAGCAAGAAATGCTGGAGGAATTGGATTTCCGTAAGCGTGCCAAAATGGTCATGGAACACTTGACGTTGGAATCGCAATTGTTGGAAATGCGCAACGAGATTCAAACCAAGGTGCGTATGGACATGGATCGTCAGCAACGCGAATACTTCTTGAATCAGCAAATTCGCACCATTCAGGATGAGCTAGGTGATAACCCACAAGAACAAGATGTGCGGGATATGGAAACACGCGCTTCCAAGATGAAATGGGATGCGAAAATGGCAAAGATGTTCAAAAAAGAATTGGACAAAATGCAGCGCATGAATCCCCAAGGAGCGGAATACACAGTTCAATTAAATTACCTAGATACCTTGCTGGATTTGCCGTGGAACGATTATTCTATCGATAACCTCGACTTGAAACGCGCAGCAAAAATCTTGGAACGCGATCATTTTGGATTGGAAAAAGTAAAAGAACGTATCTTAGAATATTTAGCCGTTTTGAAATTAAAGGGCGACATGAAATCCCCGATTTTGTGTTTCTATGGACCTCCAGGAGTTGGTAAAACTTCCTTGGGTAAATCCGTGGCTGAAGCTTTAGGCAGAAAATATGTACGTATGTCTTTGGGCGGTGTGCATGATGAAGCTGAAATTCGCGGTCACCGTAAAACCTACATTGGTGCAATGCCCGGTCGTGTGATTCAACACATCAAAAAAGCTGGTTCAGCGAATCCTGTGTTTGTTTTGGATGAAGTAGATAAACTCGGACGAAGCAATCATGGTGATCCATCATCAGCTTTGTTAGAAGTTTTAGATCCTGAACAAAACAGCACGTTTTACGATAATTACATTGAGACAGAATTCGATTTATCGAAAGTGATGTTTATCGCAACAGCCAATAGTCTTTCAACCATTCAAGGTCCGTTATTGGATCGAATGGAAATCATTGAAGTGAATGGTTATACAGTTGAAGAAAAGGTGGAAATTGCCAAAAATCACCTCTTACCTAAACAGTTAGAAGCTCACGGAATTACAAAAAAAGTATTAACCGTCGATAAAAAAACGTTGGAACGCATTGTTGAACGCTACACCAACGAATCAGGAGTTCGTGGTTTGGATAAACAATTGGCAAAATTGGCGCGTAACCGTGCGAAACAAGTAGCATTGGAAGAAGAATTTGTAGTAAAGGTTGAAATCGATCATTTGACGCAAATTCTAGGACCAGGTCGTGAAAAAACGAAATACGATAACAACGATGTGCCAGGAGTGGTTACAGGTTTAGCGTGGACAAGTGTTGGAGGCGATATTTTATTCATTGAATCATCTTTAACCAAAGGAAAAGGAAAATTGACCTTGACTGGAAATTTAGGAGATGTAATGAAGGAATCTGCCATCATAGCTTTGGAATTTTTGAAAGGACATTCTGATTGGTTAGGCTTGACACAAGAATTGTTTGACGAAACCAATGTACACATTCACGTTCCAGAAGGCGCAACGCCAAAAGACGGACCAAGCGCAGGAATCACCATGTTGACCTCACTTGCTTCATCCTTTTCTAAACGCAAAGTGAAGAAAAACTTGGCCATGACAGGTGAAATCACGTTACGTGGAGAAGTATTGCCAGTTGGAGGAATCAAAGAAAAAATTCTAGCTGCAAAACGCGCGAATATCAAGGAAATCATTTTATGTGAACGCAACCGCAAAGACATCGAAGAAATCACAGCAGATTATGTGAAAGGTTTGACTTTCCATTACGTGAAATCCATGCGCGAGGTTATTGATTTAGCATTGGAAAAAGAGAAAAAATAAATTGAAGGTGTCTAAAAATACCTAATCTGCTTCGTTGTTTTCGGAAATCGACATTGGTCATTTACTTTAGTAAACTCCCAATACCTCTTCCTTAACGCCTTGCATTTTATGCCTTTTTAGGCACCTTCGAGAATCGAGTATAGACAACTCCATTTTAGATAGCGTCTATGTGAAGATGTTAATTTGTTTTTTGAATTGGTGATTTCACTTCTTCCAGCTTTATTTCACCCGAAGTCGGTTGTTCTTCAAAATAAATCCCACCATCAACAGCTGGTTCGCCTAAAACTTCATCTTGTTTGATGCAAATACTTCCTGGAGCTATCATTGTTTTTCCAGTGATAGCTTCTGCTTTGAGTGTCAAGCGCATTTTTTTCGCATTCATAGTGGAAGACAATTCCATTTTTTTCAGGGTGTCTGATTTGTACTTATTTTTTTGAATAATCAAATCAAAATTTTCACTGATCAAATCGCCTTTTTCTAGGACAAAATCAAAATTACCTTGGTTATCTGTTTGTTCTTTTCGAATCACTTTCCCATTTTGATAAATGGATAATACTGCGTTTGGCAATGGTTTTTTGCTCACTTCATCAATCAATGTTCCTGCCATGCGCATGGGGAATTTTAAATTATTGAACGCCTGTTGTTTGTGATCTACTTTCGAGTCGTTATCTTCTTTTATTGGTGTATCAGCGCAACTTGTCGTTAAAATTGGCCCCAGAAAACCCAAGATTCCCAAGAGCGATAAACCAATTGGTCGTTGAACACTTGAAATAAGTACTTGCGCCAATTTAGAGCGGTATTGATTTGGCGTAAAAATCCCACAAGTCTTACCTGGAGTTGAAGTGACAATTTCATAAATTTCTTCCGTTGATTTTCCTCTAAAATCGACCATGTGGTGATCACAACTGGCGCAATGCAATCCTTTTTCTGTGGATTTAAAATCTGCTAACTGTTGTTTGCAAGGTAATCCAAGAATGGGCTTTTCAATCTTTTTCATACGGAATGATTTATCTATACTTTCGTTGTACAACTTAAGGCTTAAAAAGTTGAGTACTGTTGATTTTTTTTTGCAAAGATTGCTTATGTTTTGCAGAGTTTGAGATCAGAAAAATGTGTAGTTTTTATTTTTTGTGAATATAGAAATTTTAGCAATTGAGATAACCACATAAAACACATAGTGAGCATAGACTAAATAAAATAAAGAATGGAGTCATCGTTTTTCATGGGTCTATTTGAAAAAGTAAATAAGGAGTAATTAGTAAGTTGATTACATGAGTGATTAAAAAATAAAGCCGTATATTAAGGTGAGTAGTCATATTTTAAATGCAATGAACTATAAAACAAAACAAGCCTTTGATGAATTAACACATGAAATAATAGGTGCCGCGATTAATGTACACAAATCGTTAGGACCTGGATTGTTGGAAAGTATTTATCATGAATGCATGAAAATTGAATTAATTGATCGTGGAATCCAATTTAACACAGAATTACGGATACCTATTGAATTTAAAGGTCAGTTTTTAGAAACTGTTCTGAGATGTGATTTATTTGTTGAAGAATCAATTGTTATTGAACTTAAAGCTGTGAATGAATTAACACCAGTAAATACGGCTCAATTGATGACCTATATGAAATTACTTCATGCACCAAAAGGAATTCTAATCAATTTTAACTGTTTTAATCTTTTTAAAGAAGGGCAAAAAACTTATGTAAATAGCTTTTTTTCTCAATTACCAGATTAACACCAACTCCACCTATGTACTCTATATGCTCTATGTGGTTACAACATCATCTCTAATTGGTAATTCATAAATTACCGCTCCAACTCTTATCTATTCTGTTTTTTTCACTAATTTCGCGCGTCACAATTTTTTAATAAAGAACTATGTCATATTTGTTTACCTCAGAATCGGTTTCTGAAGGACACCCAGATAAAGTAGCGGATCAAATTTCTGATGCGTTGATTGATAACTTCATGGCTTTTGATCCTACGTCAAAAGTTGCTTGTGAAACACTTGTA
>JAYSRF010000042.1:0-14345 GCA_043721195.1 Fluviicola sp.
CTCCTAAGAGTAAATTTTTCATACTAGTTTTTGTTTAAGTTTAAAAAAGCAGGTAGAAGACAGTGCTAGACAATTTTAGTTGGAAATCCTGTTTTTTTCGTTAACGTGTTGTACATATTCGCGAATGTGAACATGAAAACAGACGCCATAAATGACAATAACAATTGATAATCAACTCATTTTTGAAATATCTTGTAAATCATGATTAACGCTTAATCAATTGATCCATGTAAACTGTATCATTCGAATATATCTTGACCATATAAGTTCCACTTGAAAGAGCACTTAGATCAAGTGTTGTATTCACATTACCTGAAACACCATCAACGATTTTTTCGAGTATAATTCTACCAGTAGCGTCTAGCAAATAAATGACACATTCACTAGTTACTTGAGCGGATACATGAACAATATCTGTTGTTGGATTCGGATAAATGGCTAGTTCGTTTGACTTTTTCTCTCCAAGTGAAAGTATTCCACTTTTGAAATATTCTGAACGCTCATCTGTAAAGTTGATTTCGCTTGAAACAACCAATTGATTTCCATTCGCATCCGTAATAGTATAGCGATCTAAAGCTCCCGGTATGCCATTACCAGCCAAATCAAAAATAGTGAATTCAAAACAATTGTTCGCCCCAATCGTTGCTGTAACTGGTGGTTGAGCTTGCTCCCAAACACCTTGTGGTAAATCCGCATAAGGACCGCCACTAGCAAGAAGGGTTCCGTTATCGTCTTTTAACTCCCAAGTGATATCACTTGCATAATGATCTGTATTGATTTGAATGGTAATTTCCTGTGTAGTCGCAAGAGCATTTACCTCATTTACATTCAAATCAGCTGTAGCCAAAGCCAGATTGAAAACAGGGTTTGTATTTACAAGTGTTGCCTTAGCAGTATATACATCTGTAAAATTCAGGTCAGTGACAGGAAATGTAATGGTTTGAGATTGCCAGGGCTGTAAAGAACCATTAAAATTTTGAGTTCCGATCTGAGTACCATTTTCATATAGGACGATCGTAGCAGAAGTTACGGTATTTGTACCCATGTTTTCCAACTCAAATTGAGGTGCATCTTGCGATGTCATACATAGATTAAGTTCAGCATCATTTAATAATACATGATTACTTACATCAGATAATGTGGTTGAACAACCTTGTTCCAGGTTTGCCACAAATGCTGCGTGTTGCATTGGATAAATAGTAGTTGATGAACCGCCTCCTGAACCATTCGGGCAAATTCTATACAATTGAGGATATCCCTGTACCATATAAGTATCTGCGATATCGGCACCATCTCCTGAACCGCCATTTCCTGAACCAATTACTGGATATGGTGTGTTCGCTGTCCAATCGCCAAGGGTGTAAGCACCTGCTCCTTGAATAGCTGCATCATCATCCATGGATTGTCCATTAATAAAAAAGACCATTATTTGATCTGTGCCATCAGGTCCATAAGTATGGTATAGATCATCCAATACAAGTGATTTGTGGTAAGCCCAACATGGCGAGCATAGATTATTAAAGAAGTCCAATATTACAATCTTACCATCTGCTAGATAATCGTTTAAGGTATGTTGATTTCCGTCCAAATCAGTTGTTGTGAAATTTGGAGCAAGACTACCATCAGGAAGTTGCGCTTGACATAAGAAACCAAGTCCACAAAAAAGTGATCCTGCAATGATTTTTTTTAAATCTACTTTCATAAGTGTTTGTTTTTAGAATGATACAATGTAGAAGCGGATCGACTGAGCTACTACAATTATACATTGAATCACATTGTGTTATTCTAAATTGTAGTCCACATTCGCGAATGTGTACCTGAAATAAAAGAAATTAAGGACGAATAACCCTCCTTAATTTCAACGTTTTAACATTCAACAATGATGCCTTTTTCAGAACTTAATTTTGTTTTCTGATAAAGAAAAATAAGAAGCTTCATTTCAAGATTGAATATTAATCTTTTACAATTCTAATTGCTTGAGATGTTGTGCCATTTGTAACATTTACCAAATACACTCCTGATTTTAAATCTGAAATATCAACCCATTTGGTGTTCGTTACATTGTCAATGGATCTGATCAACTTACCATTTTCATCCGAAATTTCTACTGTTACATTTTCAGAAGTTTCTACCATAAATTTATCTGAAGCTGGGTTTGGATAAATAGATAATTTCAACAAATCATTTGATTCAGTTGATAAAGCTCCTACTCTGAACGAGGAAAAAATATCATATCCAAAGTTTCCATAACTAAAATTAGTGTTGTGGTTGAGATTGCATAGTTCAGTATTTGAAGGTGCTATTACTTTTAAATAGACATCATCGCCATAGGTACCACCACCATCGCCACCAATGTCTTTAAATCGAATCGTATAACATTCATTGTTTGCTAATGTAATAGGAGTATTCGTAGTGGTACTATTTACTAAACTAGGATTTTGAGTAACAACAGCACCGGTAGAATTATAGATGACCCATGACAGTTCATTTGACGTATCATCAGTCATTAATTCAACATTCAAATTCGTTGAAGCTGTAGATGCACTCGGCGTTTTTATCTTAATGATTTTTTCGATCGGTGCGGGCAAAGTAACTCCATTTATCTTATCAACAACTATTTTGTAGGGACCTTTACCATATTCTCCTAGCGGTTGATCAATGAATACATTATCAAATTTAAATTCCGTTAAACCCATTGTTGCTGTAGCCGTATTATTGCCTGAATACGTTAAATCTTGCGAGCTTAACACTGTGTTGTTCACCATTAATTTCACAGTTGCACTCGTAATATTATTGCTGCCAGTATTTCTCAAATGACCATAAATATTTACGCGGTTTAATCCTGAACAAGTAGAAAGTTCAGGCACATAAATCCTTACATTGTTTTGTGTTTTTGTTAGAGAAACACCACAAAGATTTTGTGCATCTGATACTAACCACGGATAATATGATCCATACACGCGTTTATCTGGACAAGCCAACATATAAGTTGGACAACCAAGAACCTGCATCGTATCACCAAAAGCTGATCCTTGAGGAATAATTGGATAATTCCCCGCGTATTCAAAATCACCTCTTACAAGGTTTTGATTCGAAACATCAATACCATTAATATTCGGGACAGCTAAGTCTCCCCCCCAATTTCCGATACCATCGCCCAGAACATTTATTCCAAATGCTCTCATTTGATTTGATCCCTGTTCACCATAAGCAGAATAGAGGTCTTTTATTTCATGTTGTACGAGATCATTCCAACAATATTGACATGCAGGGAAAAAGAAATCAAAAAACACGATTTTTCCGTCATCGAGTAGTGAATAGAGGTTGTGTTGATTACCTTCAAGATCCTCTAATATAAAATCAGGAAGTGTGTCGCCATCTGTCCATTGACTAAAAGCGTTATTAGAACAAGCTAACAAAACTAAAAGGAACATTTTTTTCATAATTTTTGAATTTTAAGTTACTGGTTTAACATTCAATTAAGCATTCGTACAATGTAGCAGAAGACCAACGGTAGTATCACAATGATACATTGAATAATTAATGATAATTCTTAGAAGCAGTTCATATTCGCGAATACGGACAACTAAATCAATACGGTTTGAATACCTTTCAATAGCTAAATGAATACTTTCAATAGCCAATGATTTCATCAGAGTAATTAACAATGATGTTCCAACTAAAAACAGCTATGTCTTTTTAGAATTATCTTATCTTTGAATAGAGATCAATGTTTCCTTCAATTAGTATTTCCTACTATGGTAGGCAGATTATCAATCCTTGATTAAATTCTTCATCATGTATTTTCGAATAGTTATCGTGTCAATTGCACTTTTGGGATTTGGATTTCTGGCCCAAGCTTCTGATACCCATAATTTGTACCATACTGACCTAAAGAAATTCTATTCACTCAAAAAAGAAGCTGGTTCATCTCCGAAATACTTCAAGTACATCCGAGATAAAATGTCAGATTACTACAGCAATTCTCAACCGAAATGCAATGCCTCTTTATTTGATCGACTCAAGGAAAATTCAGTGGCTTTTGAAAATAATCCAACCGATTATATTATTCACGCTTTGGTTGTGTCTGATATTGCTATGCACAAGAATGAGCGAATGAAAATAACACCATTGATCCACCGGATGGAACAAAAAATTAAGCGCATTAAAGATAAAAACTTATTGGTATTTGCAGAACAAGTGATTGGACTTTATTATCTTGATGCCGGTAAAAATGAAACAGCTATACACTATACTATCAATGCATTAAACTCCGCAAAAGAACTCAAAGATACGGTAAACTACCAAGTGTTGTATTACACCATCTCCTCCATTTATTACGCAGATGGTAATTATCAAAAATCCGAAGAATACTTACTGAAAACAATCTACTACGAACAATTTGGTTTTGACGAAGTTCATTATAACAACATGATGGCTTTAGCACTTTTGGCTGAACATAAAAGGGGAAAACCACAAGATGCAATGGCTATTTATTTAGATTTAATGGATGAAGTTGCAGAACAAGATAAAGCAGTCTTTTACAATAATTTGGGAAGATTGTATTATGAGCTTTCTGACTACTCAAAAGCAGAAAAATCTTTGCTGATTTCCGAAAAATATGCTAAAATTTCAAGAAACGATTTACTTGAAAGTGCTTACGCAAATCTATCAGATTGTTATTCAAAAACGAAAAATTTCGAACGCTCCTACCACTATTTGGTGTTAAAAGACAGTGTTGTGTCTGCACAAAAAAAAGTGGAAAGTCTAGCAGAATTAGAAGAATTGAAAAAACAAGATTTGATAAAAATTCAGAATCTTCAAAAAAAGAATGCCCAAGAAAAGTTGCTTCATGAACAAACTAAAACAGTTCGATTAGTGCTTTCATTGATCTTTTTAGTTGTATTGTTAGCTTCCGTCATTCTTTTTGCACTGCGACTTCGATTAAAAAACAGAACCTTGGTACGGATCAGTTTTGATAAAATGAAACAATCCCCTTTAATCGAAAAAGAGGTTGTGCTTTCAGAATCTTTTAGAAAAATTTCACCTTTGTTATTGGCTAAGTTTGAACAGATCCTTCATGAAAAAGAGATCTTCAAAGATCCAGATTTAACGGTTCAAAAACTGGCAAAAAGGCTCGGAACAAACGTGAAAGATTTATCCCAAACGATCAACGGTCATTACGGTATGCCGTTTAGAACGTTGATCAATGAAAAACGAATTGAATTAGCAAAACACATGCTTATCGAAGAAAAATACCTGAATTATAGTATGGCTGGAATTGCTGAATCGGTTGGATATGCGAGTAAAACTTCCTTTTATAAACACTTTAAAGAAATCACTGGGGTAACTCCGTCAAATTTCCAATCGTATGCGCTTAAATTAGTGCAGGATGAAAAGGAGTTAACAACACAAAATTCGGAACTCCTTCCTGATTAGACAAACTTGTTTTCTATCGCTCTATTCCAGAATAATGAGTCATGAAAAACCTCCTATCGAAAAAACAATAGGAGGTTTACCAACTTGAGTTTAAAACACGCGCTAACTACTATTCTAAAACACCTTGTTGATACCTGTTAATACAGTCATTTCTGTTTACTTTTTTATCGGTTTCTATCATTCTCGCACTTTCATAATTCCTGTTATTTATTGAAAAACAATAACTTAAATTCACTTACTTTACACTAAAACGTTTCATTTCGAATAGTTTGTTTTCTGATCGAATGGTTAAAAAATACACTCCAGGAGAATAGTCTAAATCGATTTGCATGGAATTGGTGTTAAATGGAAAAATAGAAAGTTGATTTCCTTTGAGATCCGTTACACTAACTTCACCTTGAACAACTGCATTAAATTGAAGGTTTAGCATTCCCTCTGTAGGATTTGGGTAAATACTATAATCCATTGCCTGCTCTTCGATTCCTAAACCTGTTGTTTCTATCCGATACACACCATTGGTGTTTTGGTCTACGAACCAGATTTTTCCATCAGGACCAATTGTAATTCCTTGAACACTTGATTTTCCAGTTGGAATACGTTCTAATTCAACTGCTGGCATGGAACTAATGTCATAGATTATAATATCTCCACTCGAAAACTCACTTACAATCATTCTATTTTGGATAATATCTATTCCAGCAGGTCCATTCAATCCAGTTACCACTGTTTGTTGGGTATAACCTGTATAACGCGTATACTCTGCCAATGGCTCAGTGGCTGGAAAGGAGGGCGTTCCACTAACTGTTCCCGTATTGATGTCTATTCTAATTACACGGTTATTAAAATGATCAACTACATACAACCATTGTTTATTGTTGTCCAAAACCAAATGACTTACCACAACATTGTCTGGGTCTTTTTTAACATCATCATCAGAGTAGCGACGAATAATACCATCCGAATGATCATCATTGCCTGGACCGTGATCTTCATTAAAATCGTAACGTACCAAATCTTTGCTATGTCCATCAAAAACCCAAAATACATTGTCTTTTTCAGAAGTAATTCCTTGACAATAGGGACTTTCATGCAACATATCTATGTGACTTCCATTCCCACCAGAGGGTTGTGCGTAAATCGTCAAATCACTGGACCAAAGTGTTGGACCGGTAAAAGGAGCAAAACCAGTATGATTTGCATCAAATACACCTGTAGAGGTCGCCCAATTTCCATTCGGACTAAATGCCAAACCTGTTGGTAATGACATAAAATGCCAAGCGTTTCCATCTTGAAGATAGAAGGAATATTGATTCGCTTCACCGGCATTATCAATGGTTACTGTACTTCCACCTGTATTTTCAGTTCCTTTGTTTGTAATCCACAATTGATTCGTAGAAAGAGTTGGGAAGAAATCAAGGTCAGTTGGCGTATCAATCAGATCAATAGCTCCCGCAATTTGCTGAATATCAACTAACGAATTAACATAACTATCCATTATATTTGGTCTCCCTGCTCCCACTTCAATTAATTTTGTCAAGGTATCATTCGAATGGTTTTCGTCCTCATTGCCATTTAAGTCGGACGCCCAAATTTTCACCGAATAAAAACCATTCACTGCAAAATTGATGGGAACACTGTGGGTAATGTGTTCATGGTCGAATGGCAGAAACGTTGAAGCTAAAACTGGTTGAACTTCGGGCGCACCTCCATTAACAGAATAGATTAAATCATAGTTGTTGACCGTATCTTTACTTGGATTAAATAATACGATTGGTAACTGATATTCTCCGGGAGAAAGATAAAGATCTAAGTAAGCTGAAACAACAGATAAATCATACTGAAAAGGTTCTTGAACTGTAAATGAATACGTTGAATAAGGTGACATACCATGAAAGGATTCAATTTGATAACCATTTACAAATACATCAAATCGAAATCCGCCATCACCGTAATTATCAACATATTTGATGTTATAGGATGATCCAGTTGTAAGGCAAACACTATCTGAATAAATAACAGCATTATTTGCATAACCTCCAGGAGGATTTGTAAATGTTCCTCCGCCATTGCATCCAACAGCCGCGTTTCCACCAGAAATAATTGTTCCTACCCCACAGCTATTTCCATCAGGAACCAATTGCCAATAACCTTGATTACCACTTCCATCGGTATGAATCTTTAGATAAACTTCCGAAAGACCTACACCACATTGGCTAAAACCGTTCATTGTAAAAATGAAACTAATTAAAAAAAGAATGTTGTTTTTCATGGAGTTTATTTAGTTGAATGATTTAATCTATTAAGATTCTTTAGTAAATTGTTACTTTTTAAAACAACCTCCTCCCGTTGGAGACGAGAGGAGGCCTCTACACAACACAACTAAATCAAAGATTCCTGCTAAATCTAGTGTTGAGTATGTTACCGAAATAGGTAAATTATTCCGTTCATTTTTTAGTTTATTCTGTTCTACATTATTCATTTTAATAATCTAGTACAAAGTAAAAAAAACAATCATTTACTCAGAAATTAATGGTGTATCAATTCGGGAATTTGAACTTCTTTTATGATCAACTAAATATTTGGTAACCAGTTAATTGTTTCGTTCGTATCACGAATTACTATTCATTAACTTTTCATGACAAATTGTAAGTAAGTTGTTGTAAAAAATGAGCTATTCAATGACTACCTTCAACGTTAGACTTCCACTTAGTTAAGGAACCAAAATAACCTCCTCCATTTCAAAAGAGGAGGTTTTTACTCAACATACCTAAATGAAGATTCCTGCTAAACCTATTGTTGAGTATATTAAAAGAGTTGGATGTTTATAATCGCATTAGTTTATATTTCTTATTTGTAGGATCATTTTTGAAGGAAAGGAAATACGTACCACTTGCATAGTTCGATAGGTCTATTTTCTGTTCTAGTTCAAGAATGTTTAATCTATAAACCAATTCACCCAAAGTTCCAGTGATTTCAATTTCCTGACCTATTATGTCTTTGGTAACAGATAGGATAAAGACTCCATTACTAGGATTTGGATAAATTGCTAGTACTCCTTCTGGCAGTTCATCGATGCCAACCAAACTATATGTTACACAATCGGAAGTATCCAAACACGCCAAATTATTGGAAACAACAACCGCGTATATTCCATTTGTTAAAGGAGTGTAGAATTGATTGGCTGCTCCGATTATGTTTGTTCCAGTTGAACAATCGATCCATTGATACGTGCTAGCTACATTCGATTCCAATACAGAAGAGTTATTGATGGTTGCTACGGCGGTTGGTAGACTAATAATTATAAAGGCATTCGCTATGGTTTCTGTAAAGAGCATTCCATATTTGTAGCCATTCAAGGTTACTGAATAAGTACCTATTGGAAGTGTCGAGGTGTTAATACTGTTTCCTAAAAAAGGGTAGTTGTTTACACCATTCGAAAGTACCCAATTGAGTGAATCAGTATACGAACCAGTATAATTTAAGTTCACATTTTGACCAAGACAGAAGGACGAATTTCCAGAAAATTGCAGATTGGGTACAGAACGCAGGTATACAGGGTAATCTTCTACTTCTCCTTGCGTTGTGCCACATGGGCTATAATTTGGATCACTCCAATATCCAAGACGAACTCTCATCCTAACTGTATCATCCATTACAGTGTTTGGTACTGTAAATTGACCAAATCCTACATTACTTGTATTTGGATCAGCTACTACTAACTCATTTTGAGGAAATTCAGCATCATTATCGTAATCAATCCAAGCATGGAAGTCATTGTTTGGCCAATTTGTATTGAACGTTGCTGTTGCAGTATAGGTGGAGTCTTTCCAAAGGATGATGGGTAAATTACTGAAATAGTTGTTCACTGTATTTCCAGATGCATTATTTGCGACATTACTGCAACTGAAATTTTGAATAAATAATTGACCTCCGTCTGAAAAATTTGAACCACTACCATCACAAAATTCAAACGGTTTAATTTCATACATGAATTTGTAAGTCTCCGTTGTATCACCGTTTTCACCTACAGCAAAAACTTTGAAAAACACCTTATCACCAACTATTCCAGTAGGAAGTGAACTTACCGCACCCCAGGTTGAATCAGCGATATTGGTCATTAGAATAGTATTGTTTAATGTACTATTATTGACACTCCATTTTACATAAACACTTGTAATGGTATTGTTGTAGCTTATTCTAGAAGTTACAAATTGTTCAACGGTTTCTTTTGGAGCCGTCCAAGTAACGTTATCTGTAATATCAGTTGTCATAATGGCTGGGTAATTCGCTCTGCCATCAAGGGTGTATTCCCACAAACCTCTTCCGTATGTTGCGGCCTTGAGTGTATTAGAACCGTAATTGATTTCAAGATCACGCACCATACAATTGGGAAGGTTTTCATCGTATAAATCCCAATTGGTTGCATTCATTGCTTTTTTATAAAAACCGATTCTTCCTCCAAGATAAATAGTAGCATTCTCAGTGTGATCAATTATCACTGATTCCATAGGCAAGCCATCAAGGTTGTAGGTGATATTGGTCCAAGTTAAGCCAAGATCGTTCGTCATCATAATCCATCGACCACTAGAACTCCAATCGTACGTTACAATGATAGTTGAATCGTTGTTTGGGTCAAAAGCGATATCGGTGATCCAGTTATTGGGTAAATTGTTCTTTATATTGGAAAAAGTTAGTCCTCCATTCGTCGATAGTTCTATAAATTCGTCTCTAGCAATCACGATTAGCTGACTATTGTTTTCTGCAATAGCGGCTTTTTCGATAGCGCCAGAAAAGGTAGTGGGTGCACCCAAAGGATTCCATGTGTTACCAAAATCAATACTTTTATAAGGTCTCCAACCAAAGTGATACAAGGTAAAATGATCATTGGGATCCATCAAAAGAGGCGCAACCCATGCTGCACTATCATTTGGATCAAAAATGCCTACAGAACTAAAACCACCATCTATTGTCCGTCTCCTCCAACCATTTTGTATACTAAAAGCCATGAATTGCTCATTGAGTGGGTTAATCAAAGCTTCCATTCCATCAGCACCATATACTTCCGTCCAACCATTGTTATCAATAACAGTGGTTCCATTATCTTGTGATCCTAAGATGGTTGTATTGTGATCAGATTGTGATGTTCCAGCACAGTAGTTCTCTCGAATGCCTATGTTATTAGTCAGTTTTTGCCAAGTAACTCCATTGTCATACGAACGAGCCATATAACCATCGGTACACACATAAAAAACGCTATCAATACACGTGATGTAACGCGTATCAGCATGTACATAAGATGTACTGTTTTGAAAATTATTTAATAAGCTCCCATTTCCATTGGAAGCATCACCAAGATACCAGTCAGCACATTTGTTGTAGTGACGACCACCGTTGATACTTCTGTAAACATTGACATGTCCCGTAATAAAAACACTAGTATCTCGATCATTCGGGACAGACTCTGCCTGATTAAATGATTCGTTTGTTGGCGTATTTGCAGGGAAACTTGTTACTGATATTGCAGTGAAAGATGCCGCTCCGTTGTACGATTTCCAAGTACCCGCAGATGACGCTAAATACACACAATCAGGACAATCATTCGAGACAGATATATTGATGTTTTCACCATTATTTCCAACTAAAACAGGCGTTGCTTGATAGGAGATCCCTTGATTAATTGATTTATAAATGATATTTGAATTTGCTGCTGACCAATAATCATAGTCATATATATAAACTATGGAATTATCTGTTGGATGAAATTCAATATCTCTAACCTCCCATGTAGGATTTAATTGCGTCCAAGTTTGAAGATTGTCTGTAGAGCGAAAAATCCCCTTATTAGTGCCTACAAAAACCAAATTGGGGACACGTGGATGGTATTTGATTACATAAATATCAATACTCCCACCACCAGTGGCTTGAGGTGTAAATGCAGTTGGTTGAAACGATACACCACCATCAATTGAACGATAAATTCCAAACGACTGTGCCCGATTTGGAATAGATACATTCACTAAAATTGAATCAAAATGAGTGGGTGAAGCGTCAGTTGCATATATACCTGTTGACCCAATGAAGTCAGTATGTTGTTCCCAACTTTCGCCATCATCGCTGGTGCGCCACAATCCTCCACTTCTGGAAGCAACATACATTTGTTCCGGGTTAGTACGATTGACCAATACCAAATCCAATCTACCCAATCCAGCGGCATAATGTCCTGTAATATTGGTAATTGAATCAGGCCCTATACTTTTCCAGCCACCCGTTTGAAATAATCGTGTAGTTGGTTCTTTTTTTAATGCTTCATAAGCCTTATAAGGTGCCAAATGATCCATCGTTCGATCGCCAGAAGGGTAATACATGGATTCATTAAGATATTTCCATCGCTGATAAGGTGTATATCCAGAACCCTTGCCTTTTCCATGAACAGCAAAATAAGCATCAGCCGAATCACAGACCGTGTAAAAGTTAATGGACATGTCATCCATCATTTTCAAGTAATTCCTCGTTTGGCTAAACGATGATTGAGAGAAGGAGAGCAATGTTAGAAGAAAAAAGATCTGTTTAGTAATTGTTTTCATAGTTGGAGTTTTGGAGTTTATTTGAGCACTAGTTTTCAGAAAAAGTGATTCGGAGAGGTAGATATCTAGTTGATGATGCTACACTATTTTTTCTTTTAAGAAGTTTGTCTGTTTGTATTTGACTCGTTGGTTTAGAATTTGAATTTGAACCATGCAATAAGAATGAAAACAGGCTCACAAATATGACAATGGGAATAAATAGTAATCTGAACATTTTTAATTGAGTTTAGAAATGGATTAACTAATTGGAGTTACTTAATTTAAAATCATTCTAGCAAAACAATTTTACACCAAATTCGCTTGCATGAACTTAAATTGTAGTCTGAATTCATGAATTAGAACCCATGAAATAAAAGTTAAACTAGTGTAAATAAGGTGTTTGAATTTTATAGTATGTTTTTTTGCTAAAACGATATAGCTATCGATTCATCTGTATATGATAAGTTGGTATAGAATACTATTTTTGTGCTTTAAGCGTTAATAAAACTCCATAAAGTAGGTGCTCTGTTATGAATTTCAAATTTATTGTTGTTTTCAGTTTAATTTTTATCGCATTTAATGTGTCTTCGGCCGAATTAAGCAAATCGACAAATAAAGACATCCAAAAATTTTATCGGTTGAAAAAAGAGATGGCTTCAGAGTGCTTTCCTTTTTATTCGATCAAAAATAAGATGATCGAATACTATACTAATTCCGAGAATAAAAGTAAAACGCCTTTATTGAAGCGTCTTAAAAATAGTTCATTGATCTTAGAAAATAACCCAACAGATTATGTCACTCATGCACTGGTTTCATTTGAGTTGTTGATGGAACGAAATGATCGATTGGAAATGACGCCGTTGATGCATGGATTAGAACGTAAAATAAAGTTGATTAAAGATCGTGATTTATTGATTTTTGCGGAAAACACGCTTGCAGGTTATTATTTTTTCTTGAACAATTATCAAGAAGCACTTAGTCACAATTTTAAATCATTAAGACTGGCCAAAGAGATTCGTGACACGATGAATTATCAAGTAAATTGCTACAATATTGGCGTAAATTATTCAACGAATGGTGATTTTAAACGTGCAGAAGCTTACTTAAAGAAATCAATTTATTTTGAACAATTCGGTTTTAAAGACCTTCATTTCGATAATCTCTCAGCATACGCAGCTTTACTCGATAATCAGGGTAAACACAAGGAGGCTGTTGCTATTTATTTAGCATTAAAAGATGAAATACCAGATTCAGATAAAGCCCTTTATTTTTGCAACCTAGGCCAACTTTTATTATCTATTTCAGCGTATGACAAAGCAGAGCAGGCTTTACTTACGTCCGAAAAAATAATGCTCGAATCAAAAGAAGATCATGGTATTGAAGAGCTTTATGCAAATTTAGCGGAGTGTTATTCGAAAACGAAGAATTTTGAACAATCCTATCACTATTTGCTCTTAAAAGACAGTGTGATCGCTGCCCAAAAAAAAGCAGAAAACCTTGCTGAATTAGAAGAACTCAAAAAACAAGATTTGATAAAAATACAAGCACTTCAAAAAAAGAATTCACTTGAAAAATTGGAACACGAAAAAACAAAAACCCTGCGATTGATCTTTTCATTGATTTTTGTAGTTGTCTTGTTAACCAGTGCTGTTGTCTTTGTATTGCAACTTCGATCAAAAAACAAAGCATTGGTGCGCTTGAGCCTTGATAAAATGCAACACAACCAACAACTTGAAAATGAAGAAGTTTCTATTGAATCAATCAAAAAGATTTCATCTGAATTAGTGGAGAAGTTTGAAAAATTACTTCATGAAAAGGAACTTTTTAAAGACCCTGATCTAACGGTTCAAAAATTGGCAAAAAAAATGGGGACAAACGTAAAAGACTTATCCCAAACCATCAACGGACATTACGGTATTCCATTTAGAACATTGATTAATGATAAACGAATAGAATTAGCAAAACACATGCTAATCGATGAAAAATACGCGAACTATAGCATGGTCGGTATTGCTGAAACAGTTGGATATGCCAATAAATCTTCCTTCTACAAGCACTTTAAAGAAATAGCTGGCGTAACACCCTCCAATTTTCAATCGTATGCGCTTAAAATGATGCAAGATAAAATTGAACTAAGTGATCAAACTGAAAAATTAAACTGAGCGTTTGTTATCAACGAGTAATAAAGAAAAAGGAGCATTCGTTATTTAAGTTCAGAGTCATCGTTAAACCAAAAAACTATCAGAAAAGGCAAAGGCGCCGGGAGGCGCCTTTTTTAAATCATAATCTTCATTGAAAAATCAGTAAAGATTACTTTTCAACCTAACCTAACCACTATTCACT
>JAYSRF010000043.1:0-14289 GCA_043721195.1 Fluviicola sp.
ATCCTGAGCCTACCTATAATGCATCCTGAGCCTACCCATGATTCATTGGTTAATGTTTAGACACAAGATGATGCATCCTATTCAACAACATCATCCACATTTTAAAAACTGCAAAATTTCACCTTTCTTTCTTCTCGAAACTTCCAATTCTTCTGTGGAATTCTTCATGTAAATAAAACAGGTAGAACCTTTCGAATATTCCTGAATAAAATGAATGTTGATGATAACACTTTTATTAATTCTTAAAAATTGGGGATAGTGCTGGAGCAATTGTTCGTAATCGAGTAACGTTTTCGTGGAAACAAGGCGGTCATTATCACTTGTTATGACCTCGCAATAATTTCGATCTGCTTGGATATAGGAAATGGTATCAATATCAACTAACAGAACTTTATCCTTTTTGTGCAAGGTAATACTTTTCAATAATCCCTGTTTTTCATCCACTGAATTGACAAAATGAATAAAATTAGCATGCTGCTTTAATCGAATAGCTTCTTCAACTTTAGCAACAGATTTGATTAGTTTTAAATAATCGATTGGTTTGAGAATATAATCAACAGCATTAAATTCAAAAGCTTGAATGGCATATTCATCATAAGCAGTAACAAAGATTACATGAAACGCAATTTCGTCAAACATGCGCAATAAATCAAAGCCAGATTGAATGGGCATTCTAACATCCAGAAACACTAAATCTGGAGTTTGATCTAAAATCAACTCATACCCTTCTTTGGCTGTTGCAGCAATTCCTACAACCTCAACAGTGGGGCAATAGTTACGTAGAAAACTGTCTAAAACTGTGCGATTTGCCAGTTCATCGTCAATAATGATACTTTTAATCATTTTCATCGTATAATTTTTTTAGCATCTCTTTTGAAAATAAAATCGAAACTTGGGTTCCAGTTTTATTGTTTTTCTCATCCATTAATTCAACATAATTGATACTTGTACCATTGGTTTCATATAATTGATTCAAACTTTCCAACCGATTTCTAATTAAGGATGTACCTTTTGACTTTCGACCGTTGTTTGTTTCCTTTGGAACGGTAGGAATAAGATGAATTCCATTGTCTTCAATTAATAACGCTAATTGATCATCTTTTTGTATAATTCTTAGCTTCAATTGCGGGTTTTGATCAGTTGCCAAAGGCAATAACCCGTGCCAGATTGCATTTTCAATTAAGGGTTGAGTGATTAAAGCTGGAATATAGATTTCATTCAAATCCAATGCAGGATCAACTTCCAAGACGAATAAAAAAGTATTGTTAAACCTTAATTGTTCTAATTCAACATACAACTCGATCATGGCAATTTCATTTTTTAAACTGCTGACAGATTGATCTGAATAATTCAATAAATAGCGAATAAGCAAACTGAATTTAGCAATATATAAATTGGCTTTATCTGTTTGACTTGTAAGAATCAATTGTTGAATGGCCACCAATGAATTGGACATGAAATGCGGGTTTATCTGGGCTTTTAATGCCGTTAAACGATATTCTGCCAACAACTTTTCAATTGTGGTTTTACGCTCTTCCTTTTTACGAATTTGATAGAATACAATCCAACTAAACACGATTATTGAGCTGATAATACAGATAAATACAATTACGCTAAAAGCATTTGTTTGCCAAAAAGCTGGAGTGATATAAAATGAAAATCGAATCACTTGTTTTTTAGCATTTCTTACATTCATTTTAGGATAGACATACAAGGTGTAATGACCAGGAGCTAAATTCTGTAAATGCAATTGGGTTCCATTGACTTCACCAATATAGGGAGAAGCACCTTCCAATCTGTAATACAGTTTTTTAGTTGGAAATGGGAATGCTAATACATCAAAATTGAAGTAAATGTTATTATGATCATAATCGGATTTAAAATAGCGCTTAGGAATTTTTTTTCCCTTAATAACGATTGACTCTAAATGAAAACGATAATGTGTTTCTTGAGACAATTTTAGTGCATTCAATTTTGTGAGTCCCGATTTTGTTCCAATGTAAATGTCATTTTGATACATGACAGTGCTAACAATTTCTTCATCCAAGATTAAATTCCATGGAGAAGGTTTAATGAGATTTTTATAGTGCTTAACATACGCTCCTTTATTGGTTGATAAAAAAACCATTCCATTAGCAGAAAATGTAATATCGTTAATGACATTAGAGGGAACATTGGTGTATTTTATCAGTTTATTTTGTGCGGAAAGACAATACAAGCCATCTCCTTTCGTACAAATCCACGTGTTATTGTATTGATCAATTTTGAGTTTAACAATGTTTTTATCCGTTAACGGTTTTAAATAAGCTGGGCAGTACAAACCCGATTGAAGCAGAAAACAACCTTTTTGGGTTGAAACAATTAATTCATTTTCGAAACGCTTAACAATGCACCGTGGTTTTTGATCTAACAAAAAACGCGACAGGTCATTTTTACCATTCTCTTTAGTTATTATGGCAGAACCAGAAACTAATATCAATTCATTATCCGATTTTTTAGCAAAAGCGTAGCAATTAAACTTTTCACGCAAAGATCGAACCTGTTTCAAATCTGGACTGATGATTAAAACCTCCTTTTTTGTTCCAAGATAATACGCCCCGTCAAATTCAATAATATCTGTGATATAGGATTTGTTTCCATTGAGATTTACGTGTGTGATTCGGTCATTCTCTTTCACAATAAGATTACCAGAAGCTGTTCCAATAAACAATTTATGATTGATCTCTTTTAATAAGGTGATACATTCATCCAATGCTGGAACATTCGAATAAGACAGATGATCTACATTTTTGGAATAGTAAATACCTTTTTCAATTGTTGAAATCCAAATTCCAGATTGATCATCAAAAAGAATATCTGAAACGGTAGTGTTTTCAAAATACGTTTCTAAGATGTTCAGTTCCTCGTCCAATTCAACCAATCCTCCATTGGCCAGACCAACCCAAAGGTGTCCATTCTGCACTCGTTTAAAACAGATAATACCTTTTTCAAAAACATGAGCAATTGAATCACCATTATTTTTAATGAAATCAATCTTATACCCCCGAGCAATATAAAAACCTTTCGGGTTCTTAATAATGGTGCTTCGTTCCATGTATTCAGTGTTATCAGCAAGGTTTCGAATAAACTTACCGTTATGATCAATGATTTTTAAATAATTTTTTCCTGTTGTGTTATTCTTTGCCGTTAGGAGATGTAAACGTTGATCGATTTTAGTTGCTCGACTATTCAGATGATCTTGACCAGCTGAACCTCCTTCAATTGTATACCTGTTTTTCGGAATTTTGAATGTCTCATAAAATGTTGAGAGGTAAATATTTGCAGAAGCATCCAAAAAAAGATCAGATACTAGTTGATTACATGTCAAAATTTCATCGGTAATGTTTTCCATTCCTAAGACTAGAAAAGCACTATCATTTCTTATTTGGAATATCTGTGCTTTTGAATTAGCAAAGTACATTTTGCCCTCTGATTCTGTTACTGCATAAACAACACTTTCATTGAATGGAATATTCGTACAAACAGGGTTAAAAGTGGTGCCATTGTGTTTAACTATTCCATATTCAGTAAACACCCATACATAACCATTCTGATCTTGAAAGAGGTGGTACACTTCCATTGCAGGAACACCATCTTCGATACTAAGATTCTTGAAAACAAGCTGCTGTGCATGAATTACTGTAGAGCTAGTTATTAAAAGCAAACAGTAGAGTAAATTTCTGAACATTTCGAACAAAAATAATAGTTAAATCAAAAGAGCAATCCAAAAAAAATAGTTGTTGTGAAAAAAAAGCTATCGTGTGGTAATTCATCATCTCTTATAGGCATGAATACCTTTGTCGAGCTTTTCATGCCTATAAGAGTATCACACGAGGTGTTTGGAATGACCAATGTGCTTATAGACAATTTTCAGTTATCATTACAACTGTTAAATCTGGAAATGGACAAACAATTGAAGTCGTTGAGGATCCAAATGCATCTAATTACGGCGCTGCATCTATAGCGAATTTGATCAATCAGAAAGCAAAAGAAAATACTATCGCGATTTATCCGAATCCAAGTAATGGCTTGTACACCCTTGAATTATCTAATCCATCTAAATAAGGCGTTGATTGCGTCAACTTAGTGTTTAATTAGATAGGCGTGGGATAAATTTCCTACTTTTTTAAAATTATTCCTCCTCCAAAATCGCCTGTACACGCCCCACCAATCCATCTTCGGTCATGATTTTAATTCCATGTGGATGAATAGGAGATTTTGTAAGGATTCGTTGTACAATTCCCTCAGTTAATTCTCCTGATCGTTGATGATTTTTCTGAATAAACTCAACCAATTGTCCTGGATGAATGTCTTTACGTTGAGGAATCATATCGTTCAATTTTGATGCAATAATAATCAATTGGTGTTGAAACCATTTTACTTTATTCTCTGTTTACAGATAGTTTTCCTTTAGGAAGGATGTGTTTTTGTACAGGCGCGGGATGCATTCCTGTAGGCACGGGATGCATCACGTGCCTACAGGAATGCCTATTCAACATTCTTTTATATTTTTGTCCCATGTTTAGAAATTACCTTATCATTCAATGGTTGATTATCGCATCAACTGGTTTTTCACAAAAAATTAAGGTTGACACAACTGATCTTACTTTCAATGGATCACGCATCAATCCATATCAACAGGAATTTGATTCTACGGGAAAATTGACCCTTTCAGGTTATATAGATACGTATTATGCTTATTACACAGATACTGCTGATGTATCTGGGTTTCAAAAATTTCCAACAATAGCTCCTAGAAACGATCAATTTGGTATTAATATCTTACAAGTTTCTGCTAAATATCAAGCTGAACGCTTTCGTGGTGTTGCAACTGTTTTTTTTGGAGATTGTCCACAAAGTTATTGGTCAAAACACCTCAATTTCATTCAAGAAGCTAATGCTGGGTTTAGAATTATTGGAAAATTATGGCTTGATGCTGGGTTTTTCAGAACTCATTTTGGATTGGAATCAATTCAACCACGTGAAAATATTGCTACAAGCACCTCTACTGTAAACTACTTCGAACCTTATTATCTAAGTGGTGCAAAGTTGACATGGCAGCATTCGGATAAACTTATCTTACAAGCCAATATTTTCAACGGTTTTGATTACTTTCTTGAAAAGAACTCCAATAAAGCAATAGGATTTTCAACCGTTTATTCGCCATCCAGTAATTGGTCTTATGCGTTTAATACCATTTTCTGTGATGAAAGTCCAGATGGTTTCCCTGTAAATCAATTGCGCAACTACAACAATCTAATTGTTACTTATAAATCAACTCGTTTGACGATAGGAATGGAAGCTAATTTTGGATGGCAAAAAAACTCAAAATTAACAGACAGTACAGCAAACGCTTTGATTTTTTCTGGATTGTTATCTGCAAAATATCGATTAACACCTAAATGGGCTGTCTATGGAAGAACCGAATTTTTTACTGATCCAAACCAAGTGCTCACAGGTCCCGTACAAAGTGAGAATAATCAGTTTGTAGGATTGGATATTATCGGTTTCACTGCGGGAATTGAATACAAACCGATTCCAAATGCGTATTTAAGAATTGAAGGTCGTTATCTACAAACCAAAAAGACTGAACGAATTTTTTATTACAATGGAAATTCAATGAACCACCGCAATGAACTCATCGTGAGTCTTGGTGTCTGGTTCTAAAAATTACTTTATTCTAAGCCCATGACTAGCTTTAAACATGCCGTTCTTTTTCCTGCGATTCTAATTTGTTCGGTTGTTTTTCTTGTACAATCATGTGCTGTAAACAGAAACCCTTCAGTTGATGAACCACTTCCTGAAGAAGTTGCTCGGTATTATGTTGTGATCGCAGATACCAATCAATCGTATTGGGAAGTTCATTCAACGATGATGTCATTCCAACAAACAAGTGGTCAAGAAATTGATACAATGGGACGTTATTTCAATGAAAATGCCAATTCATTGATGCTTCCTGAAGATGATGAAGATGAAATTTATCGAGGAGCATATTATCCAAGACGTCATCCATCAACTGTGCTAAGTATCGAATATTTAGAAACCTATCGTGAAGAGAGTTTAGCGACTACATTTGCTTGTGTTGTCGGCATTTACGAGAATGAACATGACGCTCGTTTAGCGGTTAAAAAATGGAAATCAACGTTTCCAAAGATCTATTCACAACAAGCAGATATTTATGTGGGATGTATGCATTAGGTTAAGATGAAATAATTTTCATGCCCACATCTTATATGCTCTAAATATCAATCAGTTAACATCACGTAAAATTGCGAATTTACGCGATGTAACTAAGCATGATTTTACCACGTAAATTCGCAATTTTACGTGCTTGATTCACCCCTAAAAACCCATTCAATCTTCCTTATCTTTCGATTCAACTTCTGTCTTCGCATACTTCTAATAGAAATAGGCTCCAACCAATAACAGACCTCCTAGTTCCATAAATAGAGTTTGTTGAAAAGTCGAAAATGAGGCGGAGATAAGGCACAGACATTGAAAATCTATTCATCAAAAAATCCCAACAGCATTTAATCTATCGGGATTCTTACTAAGAACGGTGAATTATTCAATCTAAGACCGTTGCAACATTCATTAATCGAGGCGTGAATAAAATTTAACACCGCAGTTTACACTTGTAAATGAGGATGTTGAATTTTTGAAATAACGAAGAGTAAGAGGTTATGCAACGGTCTTATTACTTCAACAAAACAACATGTCCTACATGTTCAAACACTTCATCAGTATACTTGGACTTGAACTTAATTGTCCATGTATACGTTCCATCTTGTGAACTTTTTCCTTTATATGTTCCATCCCACCCATCGGTAGTTGTATTGGTTTCAAACACCAATTCTCCCCAACGATCATAAATCAATAATTCGTAACTTGCTTCATCTACTCCTGAAGTAATTACTGGGTAAAAACCATTATTGAATGGATCGCCATTGGGTGTAAACGAATTGGGAACATAGAAAATAATATCTTCTTGAATAACAACAGTTATTTTGGATGTATCTGGACAACCAAGGATGTTGGTAACAACAAGTTGAACGACAAAACTCCCTGGTGTTTCAGGCAAATTCATTGTAAATTGATTCAATTGAGAAATCAGTAAGTTGTTGTGATACCAACTCAATGGCCCTTCTGTGTTCGGTGTACTAAATGTTACTACAGGATCGCTACTTGAAACTGGATTCGGAGTCGCATAAATCGTGGCGTTGGGAACTGGAATCACCGTAACTACTGCCAAAGCCATTTCTGAACAACCGTTTGTCGTTCCAGTTACGGTGTAGGTTTGTGTAGAGGACGGAGAAGCTATTACCTCAACTCCCGTAGTTGCATTGAGTCCAATTGGAGGTGACCATGTATACGTAGTTGCACCATTAGCCGTCAATAATGTACTTTGTCCAGCACAAATACTATCTGAATTAACCGTTACCGTAAATGCGGGCACAACTGTTACAGTTGATTGAACAGTATCTTTGCATCCACTTAAAGTTGTTCCTATTACGGTGTAAATCGTTGTAACAGCTGGATTTGCTTGCACACTTGCTCCTGTAGTCGCACTCAAACCTGTTGCTGGTGACCATTCATAGGTTGAAGCACCACTAGCTGTTAATGTTTCTATATCATTCGGATCTCCCGCACATACAATTGCGTCATTCACTGTAATAGTAGGATCTTCAACCACAACCGTAACTTGTGTTGTATTACTGCAACCATTGATGTCAATTCCAGTAATGGTATAGGTTGTGGTAATGAGTGGATTTGCCGTAACAGTTGTTCCGGTTGTAGCACTCAAACCTGTAGCTGGCGACCATGAATACGTATCAGCACCTGCTGCTGTGAGATCACCTGAAAAATATTTGCAAATGGTCAACGAATTAACTGTAATGACGAGCAATGGATGTACCGTTACTGTTGCAGTTGTAGTATCAGAACATCCGCTAGTTGTGCCAATAATTGTATAGGTTGTTGTTACCACAGGATTGGCATTTACTGTTGCTCCAGTTATTGCACTTAAACCTGTTCCAGGAGACCATGAATAAGTGGTTGCTCCAGTTGCATTTAGAGCGACTGTACTTCCAATACAAATTTCTTCATCTGGAACACTAATAACAGGCGAAGGAAGAACGGATAACACAATCGTATCAGATCCAATGCAACCAGCACTGTCAACAGTTACCCAATAAGTCTCTGGATTTAATGCGTTAAATAGCTGATTCACAGAAGCATCCTGCCATACGTAAATGGAATTGATCCAACCAGCATCCAACACAAGATCTACTTGATCGCAAAAAGTACTGTCTGGACCTAAATCAACAGGGATTTCACCAACCAACACCTGAATTGTGTCAAACAACTCACACCCAAGTAAGTCAGTAACCATAACATGATAAGTACCACTCGTGGTGACAGTAAACGTTTGATTCGTACTTCCATCTTGCCATAAATAAGTATCTGCTCCTACTCCAGCTTCTAATACGATATTTCCCGAACAGATAATGGTATCATTCCCCAAATCAAGTGTCAATGTTGAAGTAGTACCAGTGATAACAACTGAAGTCTGATATACAGTATCACAACCAAAAATGAGGCTTACTTGATGTGTTCCCGGACAAAGATCAATCGCTGTTTGGGTAGTTTGTCCTGACGGAGACCAGTAAAAAGTATAACCGTTTGTATTCTGACACACATTGACTGTAGCTGAACCATCACAACTATTGCAATGTGCATCAACTGAAGTTATGGAATAAGTATTCGTTATAAAGGGAGTAATATCAATTTGGGCAACAAAATCTCTTCCAGATACATAGAGCAAATTCCCCTTGTAAAGCTTCACATCATAACAAGTGTCAGGAAGATTAATCGTTGAAGTCAAGCCCAAATTCTCGTTGTAAACACGAACCGTTTTCGCAACACCAACAAATACATTCCCACATAAATCAGCATCAATTCCTCCACCTCCAAGGCCATACAATTGTATCCCTACAGTTAATTGCCCAAGAATAGCACCCGTTGTTTTATTGCGTTTTACCAATTCAATTCCATTGTATTCAAAAACGAAATCGCGGTTAGCGGCCAATCCATTGAATCCATTTGTTGAAGTCCAACCAAATCCATTCGTAATTTGTGCACACATATTTTCTGGAATGAATGCTGGTAACAATTCATTTTGCCAAATAGGAACATTAAATCCGGGTAAACTGGTTTTATAAATTCTTCCATAGGAATTCCGCGAATAAGCCGTTAAACCGTCTGGATCAATTTCAATACAATTGACATCTTGTTGAACATCCAATGGTGTGATTTCCAGATTATTAATCGCACTTAAATCTGGGAGCATTCTACCATGTGTAAATGAATTCATTGGACCACCAAGCCCCATCAGAATCTGATTATTACACCGATCAAACTCCATCCGCCAAAACTCTAAGTTATCTACTCCTCCATTGTAAGGGAAAATGGCTGTTTGAATTCCAGTTGGACTGAGACGAAGAACGGGGGTAGCATTAGCGTGTCCTTCTGAATAATAGATTTCATTAGTGTTTCTATTTGTAGTAAGATCTCCTAATTCAATGTAGGACGTGTTAAATACCCACTGTAATGCTCCTGACGAATTGAACTTCATCACTTTCACTTGATAAGCGGGTGTCATGAATGTTTCTACGATCATATTTCCTTGACTATCCCAATCAAGATTCCATGCATAATGCAATTCTCCCGGTTGTGCAATTGCTGTCACCCAAGGATCAATCACCAAATCATGACCAGTTTGAACCTTTTCCACGTTAAATTTCACGGTATTTCCCTGGATAGCATAACTCACAGGGATTTCATCACGGTTATCTTTGTCATACGCCATTAAGTTCTTCTCCGTAAACGTTTTGTCTGTTGTTTTCAATAACAAATTTCCTTCGTTATCTAATTTAAGAGAAGTTGCATCAGGATAACTCACTTGAATAAGTGAAGCATCAGCGCCAGCATGAACAATGAAATCATATTTTATTCCGCCATTTTCGGGTAAAGTAAAAACCATATCAATACCTGGATATACATCTCGGTAGTAGATTCGCTGACATGTTTTTGCTTGTATCGTTGAATCCTTCACAAAATAATGGCTGGTAAATTCCAATGGTTCTTGCAATTCAACTTGTGGCTTTTGTGCACCCTCCAAGCGTATGCGAAACTGATAATTTGCGTACAAATCAATTTTTTTCATTTGCCCATAAAGAATCGCTTTTTTCTTTTTGCGCATTTCCTTTCCAAAAAACAATGGTTTCTGATAAGTGTAAGTAATTTCATTATCGGAAAAAGCAATAGAAAAACCATCTATTTGTGCCATATAATGAATCGTTCCAACTGTGGAACTTGGTTCAAATTGCCCAGTATTTTGAACAAAATAGCGCGTTGGTATTTCTGTATTCCAATTAAATTGCCCGTGTAGTATAGTCTGGATGAATAGCATTGAAACACATAGTGTGAATGTCAGTTTACCCATGATAGAAGTTTTTTTCTATCAACAATACTCTCAAAATCAGGTAACGTTGCCTGAGTTTCTGAAAAAAGTTAACGAATTGAGAATTTATCTCCTAAAGTGTAGGTTTTGTTGCGTAAAAAGCAATGAATCAAGTTTTTCTCCTGACAAACACTCCATTTTTCACGACAAACACTTCTTTGCCAACTTGCACTGTGGCGCCTTCTTCGAAGGTATGAAGGTTGGTATAATCGTGGTTACTAAAATGCAATGTGCCCTTCGTTGAACGCACTAAATTCATATAACTTTCATTCAAGATAGGTGATAATCCACAGACAATAACATGCACTGGTTTTGTTAACTGAGGAACCAATGACATATCACGAGGAGAAGCCATGTTATCTGCTATCATGATGGTACTTTCACAAGTAGGACACGCTTGTTCGGCTTTCATCAGTGCTTCAATGTTATTCTCAGGTAAGTCACCTCCTGATCCTGCTTTCATCGATTCAGACATTTTGGTCAACACTTCCTCCAGCACAATTGCTTTAAAAACGGTAATCCCTCCTACTTGCCCTACTCTTTTAGAATTATCCTTGCGATTATCTCCATCATTAAAAAACACGAATTGTGTCATTGAAGTATCTTTCTTAGCAAATTGAATTTGTAAGAACTGTAATATTTGCGCACTATAAGGTGCCATACTAGCTGTCACATCACATACTAAAATGGTTTTTTTCCATTGATTTTTAGCCAGTGTTTCTGCAACAAACTTCCCCTGTGGAGTTGGTTTAATACGTGAATAATCAAATGTTGGTGTAGAAGTAGGAACTTCTGCATCCATGGCATAAACTTCCAAAGGACTAGGAACAATGCTTCCACGTTCCATAAAATCAACCGTAAACATGATCATACAGTCTACTTTTTTTCCTCCAACAGTTCCTGGGTTCCATTTTGGCATTGTGCGCATGAACCGCAATACCTCTTCATGATAAGGAGTAGATGTGCCAGGTAAGGAAATATGCTGAATATTGCCTTCTTTATCGACCACAAATTGCACGGTTACTTGTTCGGAAGGTGCTCTTGCAGCAGTTGAAGGTGTTTTGATATTTCGGGTAAAAAAATCAATTCGCGCACGTTCACCTCCAATAAAATCAGGCATTTTGATTTTTGGTGGCTCAGCTGTAGGGGTTACCACAACAGTATCTGGTTTTAATGTGTTTTTGATAAACGCATCATAAGCATAAGCAGGAACCGAACCGTCTGCAACTGCTTTTAAAAATTCAAGTTCAGCGTCTCTCAATGCTACCGATTCAGGTTCACGATAGGTAATCGCAACTCCGTGATAAAAGTCTTTACCCATTTCTGCAGTTGTGCATCCTGACTGGGCAAACAATACCCATTCTATTGCTGGCTGAGTAAGTAACTGAGGAGCTGCAGAGATCAATGAACGTAATCGTTTTCTATTTAATCCATGTTGGTCAAAGGTTTCAGATTTTCGGTAGGTTGTGTAGATCAATTCTACCTTCGTGATTACTTTTCCTTTAAGAGCTTGCAATGATTTTACATCTATATAAATCGCATCATTAAACCCAGTTTGCAAAAAGAATACGTTTTGTTTTGGTCGCGTGTCGTATTTAGGAAGTGAACGAGGCGTTAATTTGATTACTTGCTCAATGAGTGCATCTGCGGTTTGTTGAGCATTTGAGCAGACCAACCACGGTAAAAAAATTAGAAGGAGGTAAAACTTATTCATAATTCCTGCTTTAAATCGTAATACAGCATTTTGGATTTGTTACAGTTTAATCTTGAAAATAATCGGTTTTAATGCGAGCAACTACCCTCCCATCCAAAAAAGCGTGAGGTGTTTTGAAATGAAGAAAAAGGTGAATAAAAAGAGGATATTACGGTGGATCGTTCCTTCTTTTTCATCCAAGATTAGTAGAATTAACCAACCAACTAACGGAATCATTGCCCATAAAAAAGCGTGCTCTAGCAAAGCACCAACAAAATAACTGCTAATGAAAACAACACATCCGATGATTCCAAGAATTCGAAACATAAATTGCCGCAATTTCAATGAAATAAGAATTCCCCAACTAAGAAAAACAAGCACAAAACCTAAGATGAGAAAATCAGGTAGAGAACTGTCATAAAACAAAACGAAATCTTGGTCATCGAAAAAGAATTCTAAGACAAATTGAGAAGTTGACAACTGTAATAGCGCCCAAACGAATGCCAAAACGCCAATGATTCCAGGTTTTTTATCTATGAAATACAACCCAATTAACGCTCCCAGCATCGACAATTCATACATCGGAAACGGAAAAACCCATGTTCCTTTTTGCATGTATATTGAAAATCCAAAAATACAAGCTGTGAGTATGGTGAGTCGAACAACCTGTTCTCTAGTCATTTTTCTTAGCCAAGGCTTCTTCGATGTAATCAAATGTTGAAAGGATCACTGGCTTTCCATTAACAACAGCGATGTCGTGTTCGAAATGTGCACTTGGTTTTCCATCAGCCGTTACAATGGTCCAATTATCATCTAATTGAGTCACTTTTTCTGTTCCCATATTGATCATGGGTTCAACAGCAATGGTCAATCCATTCATGATTTTCTTGCCTTGTCCGCGTTTTCCATAATTGGGAACTTGTGGATCTTCGTGTAAGGTTTTCCCTAATCCATGACCAACCAATTCGCGCACAACACCGTAACCATTTTTTTCGGCATGTTGTTGAATCGCGAAACCAATATCATCAATGCGATTTCCAACGACAGCTTGTTCAATTCCGAGGTATAAACATTCTTTGGTAACATCAAGTAATCGCTGACATTCATCTGAAATTTTACCAATCGCAAATGTGTACGCATGATCACCATAATACCCTTTGTAAACAGCTCCACAATCTACAGAAACAATATCTCCTTCTTGAATTGGTTTGTTGGTTGGAAGACCATGTACAACTTGTTCATTAACAGAAATCAACAAGGTACTCGGACAACCATATAAACCTAAGAAACCTGGAATTGCATCTTGCGAGCGAATGTACTTTTCAGCCATAGCATCCAATTCCAATGGAGTAACACCAGGACGGATTGCTTCTGCAACTAATCCTAATGTGCGACTAACAACCAATGCTGCTTGACGCATAATTTCTATTTCTTCTGCTGTTTTGTACTTAATCATCGTGCGTTTGAGGAAATTCATGAAGGGCAAAGATAAACAATCCTGTATGATTTTTGCAGGTATTTAAAGGATATAAATGGGGGAATAAAAATGACGTATGCAAGTGATGCATGGAAATATCGTAGGCTCTGGATGCATCCAGAGCCTACGATTAATAATGTTCATCCTTCGGATTATTTTCCTTTTGGAACGTGTTTATCCGTATATTTTTGTGCTGTGCGATTCCAATTATCAATGTATTTAGAACGCAATGTATTTAACAATTCATTTGTTTTGTTGTAGGCATTTACACCTTCGTTCATTTCATTAATTGCCTTGTTGTAATTATCCACATCTTCTTTTGTTCTGTCTTTTTCTTTTTTCTGGTCAAATGCAGCTTTCACTTTCGTGAAGTTTTCAGATTTCAAAAAATAATCTGACATTTTAGGTGTTTCTTTTTCGGCTTCTGTGATGTAAAACTTCAACAATTCTTTGGTCACTTCAATCAATGAATTGTCATTGGCATAACCTGTCAATTTTGAAAGTTTCTCTAATCCTTCTTCAGCTGTCGATTTTAATGCATTTCTATTTTGTTCAATC
>JAYSRF010000044.1:0-14270 GCA_043721195.1 Fluviicola sp.
CATTACGGATGTGGAGGTGTACTTGCTGCAATGAGCAATACCAGTTTCGGATTCCTAGATAACTGGTTGGTGAATATCAAAAATGTGTATGCAAAACACCAAGATGAACTCGATACAATTGACAATGAACACGCTCGAGGCAATAGACTTGTTGAGTTAAATGTTATTGAACAAGTTCGGAATTTGGCTAAAATATCTTTTGTTCAAGAAGAATGGGCGAATGGAAATTTTCCCGAAATTCATGGATTGGTGTATAGTCTTGCTGACGGAATTTTACGCGATCTTGACGTTTCAACAAATACCAATTCAAAGATGCGTACTGTATTCCAATTCAATAGCTAGGGTCTGCTGAAAAACACAAAACGGTTGAATCTAATGTATTATAGTTCGATAATCTGCGTTCAATTGCACCATATTTGACTGAAATAATAAAATAAGCTTGCATCTTGCATTTCCAGACGGTCCATTTTTTTTGCTAGCCAGAAATAAAGCATCTATTGCGTTGCAGCCAAATCGAAGTATTCATATACATCTTTTTTGACTGCGCCTAATAGCTACTTCATTTCTGACTTTTTCAGCAGACCCTAACTAGAAAGCAATTATTCTGAAATGGTTTGATTTTGCTTTGCACGACTGGTTAAATACACGCCAAAAAGTACAACTGCCATGGCTACTAATTGGGTCCAATGAAACGATTCGCTGTTGAGCAATACGCCCAAAATAACGGCAACAAATGGAATGAAATAAGTCACGGAACTAGCGAAAACCGCAGAAGTCAATGCAATGAGGCGATTAAAAATAAGTAAAGCCAAACAGGTTCCGAACAAACTAAGAATAGCTATGTAACCCAATCCTTCCATCGCGTGAGGATTGGTTTGCATGGTGTGAATGGTTCCAGTAAAAAAAGTTGTTATTCCTGCTGGTATCGCGACGAATGAAAAGCCCAACGCCGTAATCTCCCAGGATTTAAAGTTAGAAAGCGTGTGTTTAATGGTGTTTAAACTGAGTCCGTAACTGATCGTAGCTACCACCAATGCAGCAATGTGATACCATTCACCTTTTGATGAAAAAGTAGAGCCCAAAACGATCAATAATGCGATCCCAGAAAAAGCAATGACCAATCCGAGCGATTGTTTCCATTTGAGTGATTGACGGAAAAACAACCAACCGATTATCAAGGTAAAAAAGGGCGTGAAACTATTGAGCATTCCAGCCAATCCAGATGATAGTTCTGTTTCTGCGAATGTGAACAAAAAAGCAGGAAGAAAATTACCTGCAAAACCAACGACTAATAAACTCAGCACTTGTTTTTTACTCGAAATTTTTCGGATCGCAAAAATCCCAAATGGCAACATCACCAATCCAGCAATGAACATGCGCAAAGAAGCAACTTGGGTGTCAGAATAAATGGGAATTCCAGTCGTTGTTTCCATTCCCCGTTTCATGAGAATGAAAGAACTTCCCCAAATGCAGGCCAAGGCGACAAGCATTAACCAACTTTTGAGTTCTTTTTGCATCATTTGCTAGTTGTTTGATCCTTTGGTTGATTCCCAATCCAAACCCGGTAAGCAATTAAAGCTGGAAGTGCGAAAATCATGAGTGATGCAAGAAAATAACCCATTCCCACTAAATGAAAACTTTTAACGTCTTGCATTTCCGTTTTATCCAATCCTAGACCAATAAATTTCCCTAAACTAATTTTAGTTTTCTCTGTAAACTCAACACCATTAACGGAAAACACGATTTCACCATCGAAGAGATTGATGGGAACAACAAACAATACTGTGCACACAATCAACAGGGAAAAGAGGTACGTATTGATTGGTTTTTGAAGGAATTTTTTCATGCATCTAAATCTGTTGCAAAGATGCGAAAAATTGAATGATGTGTTGATTCATGTTTTCATGAAGTTTCGAAATCAAGCATGAATCAAGAGCACGAACGAATGAAGGTTGATTTCCTTAACTTAATTCCATTGCCCAGAGGGACAAAATAGTTTAACCAATTAAACATCGGACTACCATCGCCTCGTAGAGGTGAACTGCAAAGTCAAAACAATTTTACACCCAAACTTTTCACTCCTCTCAATGAACAGAAACTTACTATTTTTACACCATGCAACGCATTGGTTATATCTGTGGTTCGGAAAGTTGGGGTGGTTTGGAAATGAACCAATGGCGCAACGCTTGTTGGATGCAGGAACGTGGTCACCAAGTAGTAGTATTTGGAAAAAAAGGAAGTCAATTGGAAAGCTATTGCAAACAAAGTTCTATTGATTTTGTTTCTATTCCCAAATACCGAAAATACTATGACTTTAATATTGCAAAACAACTGAGTGGCCTACTCGCTTCTTGGAACGTGACACACCTTATCCTACGTGATGTGCGTGACATGAGTGTTAGTGCGATCGCGAAGTATTGGTTCAAACACCCATTCAAACTGCATTATTTTATGGAAATGCAATTGGGTGTCAAGAAAACAAACGTCTTACATACCCTGCGTTTTCGGCAATTGGATACGTGGAGTTGTCCGCTTCATTGGTTGGAAGATCAAGTAAAAACCATGACCAAGATGCCTCACAATCGCGTTTGTGTGATTCCGTCTGGTATAGAACTCGCACCCTTTTTGGAAGAATTACCTCAACAAGAAGCCCGAAAATCAATGGATTTGCCTGAATCGGGAATTCTAATTGGTTTGGCAGGTCGTTTTGATCCGCAAAAAGGACAATTACTGTTATTGGAAGCCGTACAACAACTTTCTGATCAACATTTCGGAATTGTTTTATTAGGCGAACCAACTCACAATGAAGGAGCAACGTATCATCATGCGATGCTGGAACTGATTGAAAAAGCGGGTTTAACGCATCGTGTTTATGTGCGACCCTTCCGAAAAGACATCGCTGTATTCTACAAATCCGTTGATGCGTTTGTAATGGCTTCTAAAGCTGAATCAATTGGTATGGTAACAATTGAAGCAATGGCTTGTGGAACTCCTGTTATTGGAAGTAACGCTGGCGGAACTCCTGAACTCTTGCAATTTGGACAATTGGGGTATTTATTTGAAACGCTTTCAAGTGGTGATTTAGCGACTAAAATAAGTGATTTTCTTGCAGCACCTCATCGTTTTTCGAAAGCCGAATTACAAAAATCCATGGAACAGTTTGATCATCATTCAGTTTGCGAATTAGTTGAAAAACAGCTCAACTTAATCCAATAAAAAGATAACCTATTCTACAACAATCTTATAGCTCTCCAATAATCCTGGCAATCCTGCTAATGAAAATTTTGCCTTCTTAATGCGGTTTTTCTCTGGATCAATGATGAAGTTATGCGCAGTACGAAAATCGGCACCTTCGAGCAATGTGTTTTCAAAAACAGCTCCCGCTAAATCACAACCTGAAAAAGTAGCTTGACTAAAATCAGCTTCGATCAATTCAACATCGATTAATTTGCAGTCTGTAAAGTGGGTTTTCTTTAGTTTCACTTTGAAAAACGAGGAAAAATTAAGCACACACGAACGGAATGTAACCGATAATAGAAACGGATTACACTCATCGAAGCGCAATCCCAATAATTTACATTGATCAAATTCAGTATCCCGAAAAGAAGTGTTTCGCACTTTGGACATACTCAAATCACATTCTTCGAACACACATTCAACAAAGATGATTTCTGAGAGATCTGCATGTGCAAACGAACAATTCAAAAACTGACACCGTTCAAATTCGCCTTTTGGAAGTGGCGTTTCTTGAAAATCGATGTGCTCAAATAGTTGGTCTTCTTGGTAATTTTTCATGAGATGCTGTTATTGGCTGATCCATTTTTGGGTTTGGAAAGTCAAAAAAGAAGCCGCAATTCCAATAAGCGCACCCACAAACACATCCGATGGATAGTGCATTCCCAAATACATGCGCGAATAACCCACAGCTATGGCATACGTATAAGCTGGAGCAATAACATACCAACGTGGAAATGCTAAACTCAAGGACGTAGCCGTAGCAAAAGCCAGCGTTGTATGTCCAGAAGGGAAAGATAAACTTCCACCATTCCCCTTTTTATAAATCAAATCGGGATAAGCTGTATAGGGTCGCGTGCGGTGAACAGCAAATTTTAGTGTCGTTGTAAGTGCACCTGCAAATAGAATGGAAACGCCAGAGGTGTAGGATTGAATCCGCAAATCTTTATTGTGGGTAGCACAACCAACGATGAACATGGAAACCGGTGTTGCAATCGAAATGGGAGCAACAGTATAAGAAACAAATTGCCACGGTCGATCAACCGAAGTATGAATGGGACCATTTAGCTGATCAAGCCATTTTAAATCGGTGCTTTGGGCGCTCACACAACCCATTGAAATGCCAAATGCAATTAAAAGAAGTGCTATTTTTTTCAAACGATTCGTTTTTTAATTGACTAAAAATAGGATTATTATGGACTGAAAAACAATACTATTCGGGATCAATTAGCAAAATAATAGCCAAATACAAGGTATTAACAGCTAATGCAACCCTTACTTCAACTCCTTAAACTTATCAGAAAAGTAGACTTTATCGCGATTAACACGGGTTTCTAGTATTTCACGGAATTTACCGTAATGCCCTTCTGGTATACAATTCGTTGGGAAAAACAGTTGTAAATCCTCGATGTATTCAAAATAAACGGTTTGTTGATGCGATTCAATGCGGCGCAATCCATTAAAATATAGCACTTTCACTTCACGGTCTGCAACAACAACAGCTTTGTGGGTAACCCCAACACGAAACCAAGGCATGGCAATCAATAAAAAGACCAACTGATCCAAAAACAAGAGTCCGTAAACAATGGAAACCACCCAAGCTTGAGGTGTGATTGTATACGTTGCGTAGGCGAAAACCAAGGCAGTGATTGATTCAATGATCAAGTACATTCGCACTTGTCTTTTGCGCTCTTGACCAATTTCTACACACCAAATAAAACGTTCAGGTTTGCGTGTCATGCCCACTCCAACCCAGCGACTAGCAGAACGACGTAAAATCAAAACCAATAAAATCGCTGCAAGAACGATGAAAACTACATCTCTATTTGGCAATTGCTCACCAGTGGTATGTAAAAACTCAATTGGTAAATCGAATCCTACAATAATGGTAAAAGCCATTACGGGGAAAGAGACTACCAACAAGAGGATATTAATCGCTCTGTTCATGAATTAAAGTTGCTTAATTTTAAGCTTAATTTCTTCGATTTTTTGTTTTGCATTGTTGATTTTTACATCAACTTCTTTGCGCAACGCATCAGCTCCTTTTGATTTCGCGAAAAATCCAAGGTTGTTTTCGTATTGCAAGATATCGGCTTTCAGCTTGTGCATTTTATCGAACAAGTCTGCACGTTCTTTCGCAAGAATTTTATCTGCATTTGGACTTGCTTTGAGCGTATCCAAACGTGCTTGAAACAATACACTTTCTTGTTCTGCACCTTCAAGTTTCAGTTGCTGATAATGCGCATTCAACGCATCACGGTAGGCATTATAAACCGTATCTTTTTGCTTCATTGGCACAAAACCAATGGCTGCAAATTCGGTTGAAAATTCCTTCAATAAAGTCAATGCTGCTTTTTTGTCTTCTGGCATTGGGGTTGACTTTAAACGTTCAATGATCGCCAATTTCGCCTCCAAGTTACCAGTCAATTCTTCGTCTTGCTTCGCAAAATGTTGTTGTTTAGCACTAAAGAAAGCATCACATGCAGCACGGAATTCTTTCCACAACTTCTGTTCATTGCGTTGACCTGCATTGCCAATTTCTTTCCATTGTTTCTGAATTTTCAGAATCAACTCAGTGGTGCTTTTCCAATCTGTTGATGCATTCAGGGCTTTCACTTTATCAATTAGCTCCTGCTTTTTAGCAGCTAAACCATCAAATTGTGAACGGATTTGATCAAAAAATGTTTTTTTGGCGGTAAAAAACCCGTCACATGTTGCGCGGAATTCTTTCCAAATATCTTCATTGTCTTTTCGAGGACCAAAACCAATCGCTTTCCAACTTTCTTGGATGGCTAACAACTGTGTTGTCACCGACTCCCAATCCTTTGCAGATGCTAATTCGCCTGCCTCAGCAATCAACGTTTTAGCTTGTTCAACCAATGCTTTTTTCTTGTCTAGGTTTTCAGCCAATTCAACACGACGTTCTTCATAAAAAGCTTGAATACGTGTGTAAATAACTCGAACAGCATCCCAATAAGCCGTTTTTAGGTTTTCCCAATCATCGTTATTTACAGGACCTGTTTCATCCCATTCATGTTGCAATGCTTTGAGTGAATTCTCAACGTCTTTGATTTGTTCAACCTGCTCTAATTGTTTGATTTTCTCAACAACTTCCAGTTTCAGTTGGTGATTGCGGTGCAAATCGTGCTCCCGTAACTCACGGTAAATCTTCAAGTGATAGAAAAACTCTTCCAGCAAACGAGAATATTCCGATTGAATTTCCTGACGCTTCTCTCGTGGAATATCGCCCACCAATTTCCAAGCATCATGGATTTCTTTATAATTCGTTAATGCGGCTCCAATATTTTCCTCCGTTTGAATGACTTTGCGCAAACGCTCGATCAACGCCAATTTTTCACGCAAATGACGACCTTCGGTATCTTTTTTATCTTGTACTGCAGCATTGCGACGCTCTTTGTATTCCGTATAGATCACATAGAATTGTTCACGCACTTCATCTGGCTCAGCATCTTCTACTGTTTCGCCTCGTTCCCGCGCTTCCAATTGTGCTACTTGAAATTTGCGCTGTTCTTCCAACAACACATCATCAAATTTGGAACGCAATTCACTTACTTCACGGCTTACCGCCAGTGGATTTTCTTGATTCGTAAGTGTTTGTAATGCTTCAATGAATGCCAACTTTTCCATATTCTATCGGTTTATCCTACCGTCTGTACCATTTCAAAATCTGTCAACGCAACAAACTGTTCGATGCGTTGTTCAATTGCTTCTTTTGTTAAATCAAGCAAACGCTCTGTTCCAAACTTCTCTACACAGAAAGAAGCCAAAGCAGAACCAGCAATAATTGCTCGTTTCATGTTTTCGAATGACGTATCGCCTGTTGAAGCAATGTAACCCATAAATCCTCCAGCGAATGTATCACCAGCACCAGTTGGATCAAATACTTCTTCTAACGGTAAAGCTGGAGCGAAGAATACTTTATCGCCTTGGAATAACAATGCACCGTGCTCACCTTTTTTGATGATCAAAGTATGAGGTCCCATTGCGCGAATCACTTTTGCAGCTTTCACCAATGAGTATTCACCCGATAATTGACGCGCTTCTTCATCATTGACAAACAACACATCAACCATTGAAATGGTTTGTTTCAAATCATCCAATGCGATATCCATCCAAAAATTCATGGTATCCATGGCGACCAATTTTGGGCGAACAGTTAAACGCTCCACTACTTGACGTTGTACTTGCGGTGACAAATTCCCTAACATCAAGTATTCAGTTCCTTGGTACGATTCAGGAATGATCGGATCAAAGTGCTCCAACACATTCAATTCAGTTACAAGTGTATCACGTGAATTCATATCGTTGTGGTAACGACCTGACCAGAAAAACGTTTTTTCATCTTGTTTGACTTGAAGGCCTTCAAGGTTTACACCTTTTGATTCCAAGATATTCAGCATCGATTGCGAGAAATCTCCTCCTACAACCGAAACAATACGCTGATTCGCTACATAATTAGAGGCAGAAAGCGCGATAAACGTTCCAGCTCCTCCAATAATTTTATCTGTTTTTCCGAAAGGTGTTTCAATCGCATCGAAGGCAACACTTCCTACTATAAGTAAACTCATGCTTTTTATTCAAATTCTGACAGCAAAAGTAGTGATTTACAAATACAATTCACCCCCTATTTCATTCGATTAAATTCAATCCAACGCTTTTTATCTACAATGTAGCTACTCGTTCTTATTCTGAAACCACTTTTTTGCCAAAAAGCCTTATATTTATGGAGTTAAGATGCGATTTTGGTAATCAATGAATTGCATTAAGTTTAAATAATTGTTTTATTATTCGCTGTTATTGATTTTATTGTGAATAAATTAACGATAATGTTTTTTTACATAATTGCGGTATATTTATTGCAATTGTCGAATTCACCAAATTAATCCTTGAGATATGATTAAACAGTACATCCCCCTTAGTTTGCTCGCTCTTGCCACATTCATTGGCTCGCAAGCAATGGCTCAAGATCAATTCACAAAAGATTTCGAAAGTGTTCGTAAGGAATTGGTTTCTTGGGATCCCGTTCGTGGCGAATGGCTTTCTTCAAGCTTAGTTGCTATGACGAAGAATCAACCGATTCCGGATCGTATGTTTCCAGAAGATTTTACACCATTGGAAATGCTCAAGGTTGTTCCTGCTTCTACTCGAAATGCAATTGCTTCAACAGCTGCAAACAATAGTAATCCAAACAACAACCGTGATAGTGTAAGTCGCCAATCATGGAATCAAGTTGCTGGAGTGTTGGACCGTGCCGCATGCAAACCAGTGATGGGTCGCACTTATGGTGATCCGCATTTGTCTTCATTCGACGGAGCAAGCTATTCTTTCCAAACAGTTGGTGAATTTGTGATGGTAAAATCAGCTTCCCGCAATATGGAAGTTCAGGCACGTCAACGTTCACAATCGGATGATATTTCCTTGAATACCGCAGTTGCAATGAATGTTGCAGGTGATCGTTTGTGTATTTATGCACAAGAAAAACCAGACGGAAACAACACCACTCCAGTTCGATTAAACGGAGAAGCTATTTATGTTGTTGATGAAACGTATTATTTAGAACATGGTGGTACTGTGCGCAATAGCGGTCGCAATAATTACTTGATTACTTGGCCTACTGGTGAAACAGTAAATGTTGATGTTCGTGGCGGAGGTTCATTCCCTTTTATGAATATCGCTGTACAAGTTTACCCATGCGCTGATACGTATGAAGGTGTGCTTGGAAATGCAAACGGAAGAAGTTCAGATGATTTTGACACACGTGGTTCAGGCAGTCGACAAGCAAATTTGGTGTATCGTCCTTTCGGTAATGCGAATGACCCACAAAGTCAAGCAATGGAACGCGAATACCTTGCTTTTTTAGCAAAAGATTTTGCACAATCTTGGAGAGTGACCCAACCCACTTCTTTATTTGATTATGGATTTGGTCAAAGCACGTTTACTTTTACAGATGAGAGTTTCCCGCGTGTACACCACACACTTGCTGATTTAACACCCGATCAACGTGATCGTGCTCGTAGAAATTGCGAACGTGAAGGAATTACAGCTGCGGATATGAATGGCTGTATTTACGACCAAGGGTTTGTGAATATTCCTCCAACTCCACAACCAGTTATTGCTGATAGAACAACCGATTTTGTTGTGCGACCTATTGTAAATCCTGTTCCAAATGTAAATCCTGGAGTGCGTAAACCAATGATGGAGGCAAAACCACAAGGTGTAACTTCTCCTACAATTGAAGCTCAGCCATTGGGAACACGTCCAACAACTGAAACAAACAGCGAAGGTGTTGACAGCAAAAAACAACCGAATACAGATGGAACATCTACATCTGGAAGAGTTGATACTAAAAATCCAGTAGAAAAATCTCCAGAGCCAATTTCTTCACCACAAGTTGAGAAACCAGCTACCATTCAAAAAACACCAACACCTGTTTCAACTCCAGAGCCAGCTGAAGAACCAGCACGCAAAGGATCATTTGGACGGTTTTTAGAAACCGTTTCAGGTAGTGGTTCGGGAAGTGGAAGTGGCTCAGGAAATGGGAATGGATCTGGAAGCGGTTCCGGAAGTGGAAATGGTTCAAGTAGCGGAAAAACGACAACATCGTCTCCTCAACCTGTTTCACAACCGAGTACACCTGCACCGGTTCAACGAACAGAACCAACTCCGAGAGTTTCAACTCCAACTCCAACTCCAACGCCTGCACCAAGGGTTTCAACACCTGCTCCAGCGCCTCGCGTTTCAACACCGTCACCAGCACCCAAAACAACTCCTGCTCCAACTAGAGGAGGAAGATAATAGTTCAGAATAAAGCAAAAAGGAAATAGGATCTCGATGAATCGGGGTCCTATTTTTTATTTGCTCTCATTTCTCGCTCTTTTCAGTTATGAGAGTGAGGATTGAGAGTCGAATTCGGATTCGGATTTTGAACGAATTGGAATGCTTCAACGTTAGATTTTATCATGTTCGACATTTGTTCTAATTACCTCCCTCATCAAAAGTGAAACAAATTAAGATTCTTGCGTTAATTACTTCTGAAGATAGATGTAATGCGCAAGCGGTCTATCGCTAACTTTGTTATATGCACATTCCACGATGGTTAAAACGTACTGTAAAATGGACTTTTGGAAGTCTGTTGTTTATTGTACTCTTTATTTCGGGAGCGTTGTATATTTTCCACGATGAAATAGTTGACTATGCGATCGGCGAAATCAATAAAAACCTAAAAGCAAAAGTGGAAGTTGCCAAGGTGGATATTACATTTTGGAAAACATTCCCCAATCTTTCGCTCGATTTTCACCGCGTTTTTATTCCAGATGCTTTGCCGCACGCAACATACCGCGACACTTTATTATACTCGGATATGATTCGCATGAAATTCAATCCAATGGACATTTGGAATGAGAATTACAATGTGAAATCGATTGAAGTTACCGACGGAACGTTGCAATTAAAAGTGAACGAAAAGGGAAAAGTCAATTACGATATCGTTAAACCATCCAAGGATCAAACGAGTTCTGCGTTTGAATTGACGCTTAAATCAATTGCCATTACTGATTTGCGGTTTTGTTATTCCAATGCACTGCAAGAACAAACGTATTCAACCGATTTCAAACACTTGTTTCTGAAAGGTAAATTCACCGACAAGCGTTTCAATATGCATACCGAAGCGGCTTTTCAGATTCAAAAAATTCAAAATGGCAAAGTTCCGCTGATTGTCAATCAACCTGCAACAACAGTTGTTGATATTCACATTGATAAAATCAAGCAAACCATCTCGCTCCCAAATGGTGTATTGCACTTAGCGGAGTTACCCTTTATGGTCAAAGTATTTGTGGACAGTCATTCCGTTCATGCTTCGTTGACTGCAGATAATTTAGCGTTGACAGATGTTGCCAATCACCTTTCAGCAAAAGAAACAGAACACATTGATCGTTTCAAAGGAAAGGGAACGGCGTCGTTTCGCCTAAAAGTGGATAGTGAATTGGGTGGAGATGCATTTCCCTACATCGACTGTTCATTTAATGTGAAAAATGGTCGATTGGTTGAACCGACCCAGCACCTCGCTTTAAACAATTTGCAAGTGGAAGGAAACTATTCCACCATGAAAGGAAAGGGAAAAGAAGAAGTGAACCTGAATCGCATTGCGTTCAATACGGTTGGTGGACCATTTAGCGGAAAATTATCCATTCGAAAGTTTGCAGCGCCTCATTATGTTGGTGATGCACACGGTTCTATTGATTTAGCGATCTTGCACGCCTTGTTTCATTTACCGAAAATAGAACAGCTTTCAGGTGATCTTCATGTAGATACTCATTTTGCATTGGCAACTATTATTGATTCTCAAGATGAACAGTCCATTGAGATTGAAGAAGGTTCAGGAACAGCAACTTTGCATCATGTTGCGTTAAAAATGATTGAAGACGCTCGAAAATTCAACAGCATCAACGGAAAAGTCATTCTCGATCGTCACCAAGCAGCTTTGGAAAACTTATCAGTTGTTCTTGGAAAATCCGACCTCTTGCTCAACGGACATTTTGATCAAATTGATTTATTCTTGCAAGATCGGGGTAAACTAGACGTGGCTGTTGTAGCACAAAGCAATCGCATTGATTTAGCAGATTTTAATAACAATGAGTCGAAAGCCACCGTTGAAACACCACGTGATTGGCTTTTACCAACCTTAATAAATGGAGATGTGCGTTTAGATGTTGGTACAATTATCTTGAATGATCACCAGTTCAAAGACATTCATGGAGATATGATTGTTGGCAACCGCAGCATTGTGATTAACCAATTGTTTGGTCGAAACGCGGAAGCAGCCGTTCAAGGAACGTTTGCAATTGTAGAAAGCGCGCCAGAATTCTTCGAAATGGCAACCACCTTGAATTCACAAGACTTGCATTTCAGACCGCTTTTCAAGGAATGGAATAATTTTGAACAGAAAGTGATTACCGCAGATAATATTTCAGGAAAAGCTTCAGTTCTACTCGATTTCAAAGCACCTTTTGATATGCGCAATGGCGTTCTTAAAGACAGAATTAAGGCACAAATTCAGTTGAAAGTTGTGAATGGAAACCTCAAAAACGTCAGCGCATTCAATGAATTAACGGCAAGTTTAAAAACACCCAAAACGCGCCTAGTGTTAAAGAAAGAAGAAGTTGCTGCATTGGAAGGTAAACTGAGTAATATTTCGTTTGAAACCTTAGAAAACACCATTTACATTGCCAATAGCACGATTTTTATTCCATCCATGTTGATTCATTCTTCAGCGTTGGACATCACGACAGAAGGCACACATACATTTGATAATATAGTCGATTACAAATTTGCGTTCCGTTTGCGTGATTTAAAAATCATGAAAGATGAATCGGAATTTGGTGAAGTGGTAGATGACGGAACAGGAATTCGCTTGTATGTGCGCATGTTCGGTTCCATTGACAATCCAACAATTGTATGGGATAAAACCAGCAAAAAAGAGCAAGCCAAGGAAAACCGAGAAGCCGCCAAACAAGAAGCGTTTTCCATTTTGAAATCGGAATTTGGTTTGTTTAAAAACGACACGACGGTAAAAGGGTATCAACCCAAAGTGCAAGGGCCTCATGAAGAGTTGCGCATTGAATTTGGTAAAGAAGAAACCCTTGATCCTGTAGAAGAGAAGAAAAAAACGAATAAGGCAATCGAAAAACTCAAGGAGAAAACCAAGAAACTCAAGTTACAACAAGAGAAAGAAAAAGAGACGGAGTTTATTGTGGAATAACAGCTAATTGAAAATTTAAAATGGAAAATTATCAATTGGAGAAATCTAAATTATGAAGGAGATCGTTATTAACGAACGAAATCCACTTGATAATTTGAGCATTTATAATTGATAATTAAAAATAAAGGAGATCACAGTTAAGACCTAAATTCGCTTGATAATTTTACATTTTCAATTTATAAAGTATACTTCCTAAACAATTTACCCCACCCACTCAAAACACCTCTTAGATAGAAAAACCGTAATGCAATGGCAAAAATAGGGGCAGGAATATTGGACGGTCGAGCCACACATTTCGCTTTCATTTTGACCATAAAATAACCCATTTTAGGAATGTCAATTCCTCCATTTTTATCAAGAAAACCATCATTGGTAAGTCCATTAAAACATTGCATAAAAACAACATGATCGAGCGCTGGTTCATAGTTCAAAATACAACTGAGCGTTTCACTTGTACTGTTATTAAAAGCGATGTGTTTGACTCCTTTGGGAACCGTTATACTTTCCCCAACCGTTGCTAAGTGTTCTACGCCATTGATGACAACACGTAATTCGCCACTTTTCACTAGAAACGTTTCATCTTGATTGACATGAATGTGTTCAAAAGGCGCATGTCCATTGGGAAGTACCGTCCATTCAGTTGAATAAACATTGTTTTCGACGGAAAGTGATTTAAATGTTTCTCCCGAAATGGGGTTAACCGATGAATTGTACAACTTGGTAGTCATGGGTGTATTTGTTTTAATGAATAGTATTCGATCCATTTGTGGTAATGGAATCACTTATTATTTAGTAAGACAACGAAGGTAGTGAGCATCTTTCTAATGCCCACCATTGTTGTTCGATTAAAGTGATTTCTATTTCCTCACAAAACCGTGTTTACACTTAGAGGCAGACTACCACAGTATCGTTTTAGAGACAGACAGTATTGTTATAAGATAGCGTCACTGTTGTTCTAGACATCGGCAGCATCGTTTTAGAGACAAGCAGAATGGTTTTAGAGACAGACAGAATGGTTTTAGAGAGGAACAGTATTGTTATAAGATAGCGTCACTATTGTTCTAGACATCGGCAGAATCGTTTTAGAGACAGACAGAATGGTTTTAGAGAGGAACAATATTGTTATAAGACACCGTCACTATTGTTCTAGACATCGGCAGAATCGTTTTAGAGACAGACAGAATGGTTTTAGAGACAGACAGAATGGTTTTAGAGAGGAACAATATTGTTATAAGACACCGTCACTATTGTTCTAGAC
>JAYSRF010000045.1:0-14242 GCA_043721195.1 Fluviicola sp.
TATCAAGTTGACGTTCCCAATTGGTGGTATTCGACCATTTTAAAGGCTTCATAGCCCTGGTAGCTGTATCCAAAATTCCATTGTGCAAATCATTGTATGTAAACCCCATTTGGGCAGTCAACAACAATTCTTTGGATATGATTTCCTTCTGGGAAGCGACCGTTTTTTTCCAACGATTAGCAGGAATCCCCATACAATTCGGATGGCTAACAATTTCTTCCAGTTGAATTCCTGTTTCAAGCAACATGGAGTCGTTTGCCCAAACAGGTTTAAACTTTCTCTTGCTATAAAAATTCCGAATCAAAGCGGCGTTTTCTTCATCAATACCTAAGTCGGCTAAGTAATTTTTATCCATTGCCATTTTGATTCGTTTTGAAAGAGCAATCTTTTCATCGAAAATAGTATCTGTATCAGGTACTTCGTTTGAACAACGGATAAAAAGTAGGGAAATGACTGTTAGTAATAGGATTGTTTGCGTCTTCATTCACTTAAAATAACCAAATTTGCAGTAAATATACTCTTTAATAATTCGTTTGATGAATGAAATTTATATTACTTATGTATTAATGGGCTTGGCGATAATCGTCTCATTAAAAGGATTTAATGACGCTCACTTCACTGATCAATACTTGTATAAGCCTTATAATGTGAAACATCATAAAGAGTATTATCGCATTATTTCGCATCAATTTCTACATGCAGATCCAACCCATCTAATTTTTAATATGATTGGATTGTACTTTTTTGGACCGGTTGTGGAAGATATTTTCCGGATCGATTATGGAATGATTGGTGGAGGAACCGTGTTTTTAGTATTCTTTTTATTGGGTGGTATTTTCTCAACAACGATTCCTTATTTAAGACATAAAGACAATGATTTATACCGAAGTTTAGGAGCTTCTGGAGCGGTGTCTGCTATTATTTTTGCTGGAATTCTTTTTAGACCTGATATGCAAATGGGCTTGATCTTTCTCCCAATTTTCATTCCTTCTTATATCTTCGGACCACTCTATTTGTTGGTTGAATTTCTATCTGATCGGTATGGGAAATCAAGAATTGCTCACGATGCGCATATTGGTGGTGCACTTTTCGGTATTTTATTCGTATTAATTACTAATATTGATCGAGTGAAGTTATTTATCAATTACCTTATTTCATGAATGATCAAGAACTTTTTGTCAATAACAACGGTAAAATAATCAGCAATAACGGGCCCTCGATTATGGCAGGTAATCGTGCTTACACTTATGGCGACGGGCTTTTCGAGAGTGTTCGCATCATGAATGGTAAGGTGTTGAATCTCGCAAACCATATCAATCGACTCGTTGAAGGTGGAAAAGTGTTGAAAATGCGTTTCCCGTCTTTTTATACTGCAGAATTTTTTGAAGGACACATCAATGAACTCATTGCGCTATCGAAGATCGAAGAAGGTGGACGTGTTCGGATTTCAATTGACCGTTTAGGTGGCGGAACTTATTCACCTGATGTAAATGAAGTTAGCTATTTTATTGAAGTTTATCCGATTGAAAACAATCTATTTGGATTAAACGCAAAAGGATTGGAAGTTGATCTGTACCAAGACATCAAGAAAACAAAAACTCCGCTTTCCAATTACAAGACCAAAAACGGAATCATCTATGTACTTGCAGCTATTGCAGCCAAAGAAAAAGGATTGGATGATATGTTGTTGATCAACGATAAAGGACAAATATTAGAAAGTTCGCACAGCAACATCTTTGTTGTAAGTAATGGCGTTTTATACACACCAAGTTTGACAGATGGATGTTTGGCAGGAACCATGCGTATGCAAGTGATTAATTTGGCATTACAACACGGATTAAAAGTGTACGAATGTCCGATTTTACCTTCTAACTTACTCGTTGCTGATGAAGTCTTTCTCACCAATGCAGTGCGCGGAATCACGTGGATTGGAGGATACCGCACCAAACGTTATTTCAACACAACGGCTCGAAAAATAGTTGCGTTTTTAAATGATGCTTGGGAACAATGATACCAGCTTATTTTAATTGGAGCGGTGGTAAAGACAGTTCACTCGCATTGTATCACATACTCAAAGAAAAACAATACGCTATTCAATTTCTTGTAACCACTGTGAATGCTGAACATCAACGCATTTCGATGCACGGTGTTCGTCGTGAATTACTGCATGAGCAAGGTCTACAACTAGGGATTCCCATTATTGAGATTTTACTTCCCGATAGTCCAACAATGGAATCGTATGAAGAAGCGTTGAATCTAGGCTTAAAACCCATTCTTGATCGAGGAATCAAACACTGCATTTTCGGAGATATTTTCCTAGAAGATTTGCGTGCTTACCGCGAAAACAAGTTGCAAGAAATCGGTGTTACAGGTGTTTTTCCACTTTGGAAACGCGATACACAGGAATTAGTAACCGAATTCATTGACTTAGGATTTAAAACGGTTGTGGTTTGTACCCAAGCAGATCAACTCGATGACACTTTTGTAGGCAGAACAATTGATCAGTCATTTCTAGCTGATCTTCCAACAACTGTTGATCCATGCGGTGAAAATGGAGAATTTCACACATTTGTTTACGCTGGACCGATTTTTAAAAACGAAATAGCATTTGAGTTGGGCGAAAAAGTCTTCCGGACCTATACCATTTCCGATAACGACGATGATACGTGCAGTGGAACACCTGAATTAACAAAGAATCCAGGTTTTCATTACATCGATTTGGTTCCGCTGCGCGTTTAGAAACGGTTTTTATTTCCAATTCATCATGACGCCTTTAATGCGCTGTAATTCGGTTTTCACTTGCGCAACTCCGATTAATCCACCCCACATACCAGAAGCCTGTTTGTTGATCGTAACAACAGTCCGTTCGGATTCTTCAATGAAACGCACATCCCATTTAAAATACTTGTAAAAAGCACCTAGGAAAATGCGGCCAACCAACGACCCACGTTCGTACGTAATAACACCACTTATTTCAGCAATGCGCACATAACCATCCTTTTTGAACTGATCCGCGATCTTGGTTTTTAGTGCATCTAATGATTCTGGCTTAAATGCAATTACAATTGTATCGCTCGTTTCTTGTACTACTTCTAAATACATAGTTATTTGTTTTAAAAGTCCAAACTAGCAAAAAAAGAAACGATTGCGCAGTTATGTTCATAAAAAATAAAGGAATTCGTTTCATCAATTTTAGCTAAATTCAACCATTAATTGATCTGGTATGCATATCCTAAGAGTTGTTTTTATTGCTTTTTTACTCCTCAATAGCTATTCGTTTGCACAAAGTAGTAATGCGCTTTATTCCGAGGCATCACTTTTAATGAAAGAGGGGAAAAATGCGAAGGCGATTAAAAAATACGAAGAGGCACTTGCCCAAGCTGAATCGGAGCAAAACAAACAACTTCAAATGGATTGTCACTTGCAATTAGCGGAATTAAAAAATACCATCATCAATTACAAATCGGCACTCATTCATTATGAATCATTTTCAAGGCTGTATAAATCACAAGTTGTCCAAGAAAAACACGAATTGAAACAATCGGTCAATGCATTGGAAAATGAAGTAGAAGAGGTGGAAGGAGCGATTGTTGAGAAAAATTCAGCGATTGATTCATTGAGCAGTGAACAATTGAAAAAGCAGCTCGAGATTGACGAATTGGCGATTGAAAATCAACAAAAAGAAATCGAATTGAATAAAGCCAAATACAGAAGAAACCGTCTGATTTTAGCTTTATTACTAGCTGCTGCAATTGTGATTTTCATTTTGGTAATGTACTTTCAGAAAAAGAGCGTCAATAAGACTTTAAATAACAAGAACAATGAAATTGTTGGAGAAAAAGAAAAATCAGATAAATTGTTGTTGAATATCCTTCCTAAAGCTGTGGCAGAAGAACTCAAAGAAAATGGTAAAACAACTTCACGGAAATACGAAATGGCAACCGTAATGTTTACCGATTTTAAAGGATTCACACAGTTTTCGGAAAAGAACACACCAGAAACCATTGTTGATTTTATTGATTATTATTTCCGTGCGTTTGATCGCATTATAGAAAAACACAATATTGAAAAGATCAAAACCATTGGAGATGCTTATTTGTGTGTGAGCGGAATTCCGAATGAGGATCCAAATCACGTCACCAATATGTTGAATGCCGCCTTTGAAATCTTAGCATTCGTTCAGAAGACAAGGCAAGAAGGAGAAAAAACAGGTGGTGACTTTTTAGAAATGCGAATTGGGATTCATTGTGGTCCGTTAGTCGCTGGAGTTGTTGGTGCTCAGAAGTTTGCCTATGATGTGTGGGGAGACACGGTGAACATTGCTGCACGTATGGAACAATCAGGGGAATTGAATGTGATCAATGTGTCAGAAACCGTTTATAGTTTGGCTAAAAATGACTTTGATTTTGAATACAGAGGAGAAGTACAAGCGAAAAATAAAGGACGGATGAAGATGTATTTTGTGAGTTCGAAGAGTTGATGAGTTGGACAGTTTGATGAGTTGGACAGTTTGGTGAGTTGGGCAGTTGGTGAGTTTGACAGTTTGGTGAGTTTGACAGTTTGATGAGTTGGACAGTTTGATGAGTTTGACAGTTTGATGAGTTTGACAGTTTGATGAGTTGAGCAGTTTGATGAGTTGGGCAGTTTGGTGAGTTTGACAGTTTGGTGAGTTGGGCAGTTTGATGAGTTTGACAGTTTGGTGAGTTGGGCAGTTTGACAGTTTGATGAGTTAAGCAGTTTTATTAGTTTTTGACTTTGGGGAGTTTTTTGAGTTTTATAGTTTCTGAATTATGACATTTGATAAAGAATTTAAAGAAGCGATTAGTCAGTTGCCTGCAGTAGAAAAAGATAAACTGATCATGCGGTTATTGAAGCGTGATCTTGGTTTGGCAAATCGCTTGTATTTTGAATTGATTAGCACGCAGTCGGTTGAAGATCGTCGTTCGGAGATGGAAATCATTGTTAAGAAGCGCGTTCAACAAATGAGCGACAGTTTTTACAGCGTTGGATATTTGACAATGGATTTGCGGTATCTAAGTGGTGAAATTACCGAACATGTTCAAACTACAAAAGACAAATTCGGTGAAATCAGTCTAAATCTACTGATGCTGAATGAAGTATTGAGAATAAACACCCAAACCATTGCGAATTTAACACCAGGAAAAGCACATAAAATCAGCCTCTATGTCATTGCTCGTGCTTTCAAGCTGTTGGTGCTCATCAAAGCCATGCACGAAGATTATTTGGTTGAATTCCGCGAAGACCTCGAACAATTGGGTGAATTAATAGGCGGGAATCACCATTTAATGAAAACCGCCATCTACAATGGTTTTGATGTGAATTGGTTGTTGGATGGTGGAATTCCAGAGGATATTAAAGAACAACATACTGCGATTCGGAAGGCAGGGTTTTTGAAGTGATCACAAACTTGTCCGCGGTGGAGCGCTAACCACATAAGTACAACCACCTAGGCGCTCACAGCATAGAAAACATAGAATCACTTTTTTTATTAATGCTGTTTTATGAAGAAAATATTAACTGTTTTAGTCATTAGTTCAACGTTGTTGATCATCTTTTCCTTTTTCCTTCCATATTATGAAGGTCCAAGAGGTAACTCAATCAGTAAATCAACAAGTTTTGTCGTCATTCGCACGTATGATATTCCTGAAGTTGGATCGATGTTCGTTTTCAATGGTTTCGGTTCTCTTTTTGCGATTTTCAACTTTGTACAAGCGATTGTTCTGTGTTCTGGATTCTTTTTATTTCCAAGAGCGTTGGCAACTCCAATAATTGTTACTGTGTTGCTTATTTTATCGTTGCTCTTGGTTAAAATAGGGAATTCAGCAGGTTGGGGGAGACCATTTGGAGATTCTATGATGTCTGGTTTTTATTACACTATTATTGGTATGAGTGTATTAATTACTTGTTCATTTGTTAAATCAATCTACTTGCTGAAAAACAATCAGGAAAATTCTAACATGCGGGATTTTTGAAGTGATTAATCAACGATAACTGGCTTCGTATTCCCAATCAAATACCTTCCCAAAAAGTAAGCACCAAAAGCTGTACTAATGTGCCATAACCAGTGCGTTCCCCAAGGCATCCAATTCAATAGTATTTTCTCGTCCAAGAACCGGAATACCAAAGCCAATACTAGACAGATGGTGGAATAGAAAAATAAGTTTGCAAGTCTAAAATGGCTCTTTCTTAAGTAAAGAAAGCAAGGTATTAATAACATGCTTCCGCGAACTAGATAACCAATAGAAATTTGGTCTTGTCCGCTAAAGAAATAGCGCGATACATACGTCAATCCGATAAAAGCTAGTACTACTGGAATCACTAGCCATTTATTGGGTAGCACTTTGATCCACATCCAAATACTGACACCTAAAACGAGCAGAACGATTGGCAAAACGTCCATCAGTAACAACCATACGGAAGAGCGAAACGCATGAAATAACGTACTTCCCAATCCGCCAAAAATCAAGAGTGGAACGCAGAAAAAAACAATAAACGGAAATGATTTAAATTGTCCGCGTAATTGCCACAGCAAAACAAACGCAGCTACCAGAAATGATAAGGAAGAAAGCGCATTCCACGGTTCAACAACCAATAGCGACAAATCCGTTGTTTCGCGGTAGATTGGCCCATGATCGGAAGGAATCAGGAGTTGAGAAATGTTGTAGAGTTGATTCATGGGCGTAAAGATTGTGAAAAGATTATTTAATACGGATGAAGCAACCGTTAAATCTACCTCTTTATGCGAAACAAAAGATACTTGGGATTCCGAAAAACAGGTATCTATTTAAGACCTATAGAAAAAAATCAGCAATGATGCCTATTTGGAATAGCTAGATTTATTTCTGACTTTCTTTGACCATTCCTAAATCCAATCGTCCATTCCTGAAAAAAGGTTGCTTAAACTGATTTAATCAAACTATTCTTGATTGAATAATTATAAGCACTATGAAAAAACACGTTATTACTTTTCTTACACTGGTATTGTTTGGATATAACATTCAAGCACAAACTGCAGTTGTAAATAACCCCAGCGATGTGAATTATGTTCCAGGAACATTGCGCTATGAGATCAATAATGCCGTTGCAGGTACAACCATTTATCTCACTAGTTTAACCAGTTCGATTAATTTGCAAGATGCCATTACGATTACAAAAAACGTAAAACTGGTTGGTACTATAGGCGTTACAACTATTGATGGCAATCTCTTAACGAATTTGTTTGAAATCAATGCTGGTGTAACACTTGAAATGAATGGGTTGATCTTACAAGAAGGATCAAATCTGTACGTCTTACAAAATCCAGTTAACGGCCAGGCTGTTAGTGTGAATGGGAATTTAACGGCAACGAATTGCACGTTCAAGGACAACGAAGGTTACTTTGGTGGAGCCATTTATTGCCATACAACTGGTTCAATAGTAACATTAACAGATTGTTCGTTTCAAAATAATAAAGGTCGTTTGGGCGGGGCGGTTTACATCAACAACAATTCGGTATTATATGCTCAAGGATGTACGTTCAAAGAAAACACTGCCATTGAAGCAAGTGGTAGCGGTGGTCACGGCGGAGCAATCTGGATCAACCAATCAAAAATTTACATTCTCAATTCCACTTTCATTGGCAATAGTGCGGTGGGTACAACAGGATTTATCTCTAATGGTGGTGCAATTGCCTCGTCTGGTTCACTAACATTTAAAATTGCCAACTCGGTATTTTATGGAAATAGCTGTAATGCTGGTCTTGGTGGTAGAGGTGGAGCAATGAGTTTTAATATTCTTGGATATGCTGTTAATGATGTAGCATTTCACAATTTGACCATTGCAAACAATTATGCTACACATGGCGGTGGAATTAGCACCAATTCCGATCGAAAATTTGATATTGCAAATTGTATCATAGCTAAAAACCAAAGTTCACCAGGAATTGATCCTGATTTGTATTTGATTTCGCCAGCAAGTCTTCCAGTATCAAAAGGCGGAAACCTACTTGGCGTTGCCCCCAATCTTTTTAATCCTTCATTACTAGATCTTGTAGGAAGTCAAGCAAACCCAGTAGACCCACAATTTATGCAAGCAGGATCGTTCCCACCATCTTCCAATGGTGATTATCACTTATTTGCATGTTCTCCAGCTATGAATACGGGACATGCATCACCAATGCCATTGGATGTTTACAACTATTTTGGTGCTGGTTCAACAGCTCAAATTTCAAAAGACCGAGAAGGAAATAACCGTATTATTGGTCTTCTGGACAAAGGCGCTTACGAACACTTGAACGCTTCAGTAGGCGCATTTTATTACACAGATGGAAACACGCATTGCAAGGACAAGGGTATTTCATATCCAAACACAGGAGGATTAACAGGAACTTTCACCTCCAGTCCAGCAGGATTATCCATCAATGCGTCAACGGGAGTAATAACACGGAAATTCAGTGCTGTTGGTGTCTATACCATCACATTTACGACTACTTCGTGCAATGGAACTCCCATTTCTACTTCCATTACATACACCATCAATGCCAATCCCATTGTATCCATCACTGAAACCATCAATTTAAGTTTCCCTTACAACACTTCATCCTTGAACGCCATTGTTACTGGAACCGTAGGTGCGCACACGTATAAATGGTACCGCTACGGTACGTATATTGGATCATCGAGTCAGTTCTTAAATCCGTGTTCCAACGCAACGTATGAGGTGTATGTCACAAACACGGCTACTGGATGCGTGGGATATGCCAGCTATTACTTTAACAACAGCAATAATTTCGTTTGCAGTGTTACACCACCATTAGGAATGATGATCAACAATGGTGAGGAAAATAGTATACCTTCCGAAAAATCAATGGAATCGAATGCGTTAACTGAAAATTGGAACCTCTATCCCAATCCATCAGAAGGTGAAGTATTCCTAGAACTTGATCGGGTATACACGACTATCGAATTTACCTTAACGGATCTTTCAGGAAAACAAGTCGCAACAACAACACAGTATGACAGCGATCGCTTGACCATTCAAACGAATCAACCAAGCGGCACATACTTGGTATACGTTCTAGCAGATGGTATTTCAACTGTTTACCGACTAACATTAAAGTAATACTTGAATAACAAAAAGGAGAGACCGGGTATAGTACTCGGTCTTTTCTGTTTTAGGGGATTGTCGATCAACTTCTCAATCGTTTTTAAACAATGTCAGTCTTTTATTACTTCATCCTGTCTTTCAAAATCTCAAGCCGTGCAAGAATTCGTTCGTGATCAGGTGAAAGTTTCAATATACCTTCCAATACTTTTAATGCTTGTTTATAGAGACGCATTCGAATAAAATAAGCACCCGCTTCAGCAAAGGGCCAGCCAACTTCTTCTTCATCCAACACTTCCTGATCATCAGAAATCACACGAATTGTTAGTTCGGATGCCAGAATGATATGGCATAGTGTCCTTCCTAAATCGCAACTTGAATCAATTATTCTCCAACTTAATCCAGCTGATTATTTTATTCAAATTGAAGGTTACGGTTACACTGAACAATGATTGAAAATTTTTCATTCAGACAGATTCCTCAAGGTTCACCAAAATCACTATTTATCCTTTTCCCTTTCCAATTAGTTGCCATTCATGAACTGAAAATGGTCATTCCTGAACTTATAGGGGATTATTTCAACTAAAATCTAAAGATTTGCACACCCGCAAAGTGCGGAGATTTACTTTAACTCATTATTCATTACTTATGAAAAAATTTATTTTATCGCTTACGATTCTATTGTTCAGCTGGACAATAGCGAATGCACAATGTCCTACCTTAGATGTAATTGCGAGTGACGTCTGCAGCGGTTATTCCTTATGTGGAAACTGCCAGTCTTCTGATATTCAGATTCAAGGAACACTTCCATCCAATCTAACGATCAATTCTGTGAAGTTGCTTGTTTCTGGAAATAATGTTCCTGCTGGTCAAACCAACCCTCCAACAACTTCATCAAGTATCCCTGCTTTTTATGGACAATTTCCGTATTATACCTATCGCAATTATTCAATCGCTGCTGGTTCTAACTACGTATTGCAAATTAACTTCTCCGGACCAGCAGGAAATTTTAACTGTAATTATGCTTTTTCAATTGCATTAAATACAACACCAGCAAGTCCCAATTTCAGGGTTCATGCTAAAACGGTCAGTCAAGTGATGGCAGGACAATCATTTATCAATACCCTTTTCTACGCAAACGACCCTATTACGTTCGATGCTTCACCCTCTACCAATACAATGGAATACTATATTGAGTGCACAGAGGTTAATTCAAGCGGCGTTGCAGTTGGCGCAACAAATTATGGTTCAATGTCTTATTTTCCATCGCTTCAGGAGTATTATGTTAATCTACGTTCAACATTTAGCAATCTTGTTAATCCATCAGGTATGGTGATGAATAAGTATTACAAAATTCGCATGTCAGCTTATGGATGTAGCAGTACCAATCCAATACTTTATGATAAAATCATCACCATCAATGCTGCAGCAAGAGCTATAATCATTAAGCAACCATTAGCCATACCACCAATAAGTGGTTTAGTTATTTCACCAAATCCGAGCAACGGAACCTTCACTTTCACAGCTGATGAATTGCCTGATCAACTTTCTGTTATTGTCTATAACATTGATGGCAAAGAAGTTTATAACGTTTCATCAACAGAAGAAGATAGAGTAGAAGTAGCAATTGATTTGGGAACCCAAAAACCAGGAATGTATTTTATTCAAATCAATACTGCGAGTGAACAGCTTGTTGAGAAAATAATCATTGAATAGATTGATCATTTAATTTTGATGAAGCCACTTAGCAATAGGTGGCTTTTTTTGTACGTGAACATTTGAAATAGATAGAGGTGAGGTGTTTACTTCATCCTGTCTTTCAGAATCTCAAGACGAGCTAGGATTCGTTCGTGATCAAGTGAAAAATTCGATTAAAACGGATCGAAAATTATGATCGAACTGAGGTTAACAATAATTGCTTTATTTTTACATAACTAATATGTAATTCTCAGCTCATGAAAAATCTGATTCTTTCCACGTTCTTTCTATCCTTTTTTCTACCTGCCTTTGCACAAGTGAATACCTATTTTGAAAACAACCCTGTTTGGCACGTAAAGAAAACCAGCTATTCAGGGTGGGATTGTTCTGGAGTAATTGATTCCAGGATCTATACTTTAGGTGGAGACACATTAATTAACTCATTGACTTATAAAAGGGTCATGAAACATGGTGAGTTTTCGACCATTGATGCAGGTTGTGTTGTGTCTGGGTTTTATCCATATTCTGATAACGTACCTTCTTTCTACTTACGGTCACTTGATAAAAAGATGTACATCTACTTGCTGAATGATTTGCAAGAATACCTACTTTACGATTTTGATTTAGCCGTTGGAGATACCTTACCAGATTCATATACCTGCCATACAAATCAAGGTGAAATTATGGTTGTAACATCAATTGATAGCACATTGACCCCTAACGGTTATATGAAACGCTTTTCACTTGAAAATGGAAATTATGTGCTTTTCGAGGGGGCGGGAAGTACTGGTGGACTAGATGAGCCAATTTTTCCGCTTTTTTTATCGGGTAATAATGCGCTATTATGTTATTATATGGATAACACCACTTATTTTCCTGAATACAATTTAGGAAGTTGTGCCCCAAGTGTTGGATTAACAAAATTAGAAGCACAAGAAGTTCACGTTTTTCCAAATCCCTTTATCAACGAAACGACGATTCAATTAAGCAATCATGCTGTTAATGCAACTGTTAGTCTTTACTCGATAAATGGAGTCATGCTCTCAAAACAGACATTCTCTGGAGATTCCATAACCTTAAAACGTGGTGAGTTATCATCTGGAGTTTATTTTTACAGTATTACAGAAGACAATCAGATAACATCTTCGGGTAGGATCGTTGTTCAATAAGACATCATTTTGAGGTGCTTGGAATAACTAATGACTTCGAAATAAATGGGAGGATTTTAGTTCAGCTGTTTAAGAAAACAGTACTTATAACTCACCACATTTGGACTAAGAAAAAGGTTAATTAGAAGTTTTAATACATTATCAAAACATTGTGTTCCTTGTGTCCTTGCTTGAGCGCTCCGCCGTGGCGCACATACGTGGTGGTTGGTAAATGTTCTGGAAACGAATAAATTACATCTCTAATTTATGCTTTGACTATTCATTCCTTTTCATAAACTCCTTTTGCGGGATTGTAAGCATACGTACCAGGTACAAAATCGCTGCCATCTGTTAATCCAGAAATGTGAAAGCGTCCTTTTTTATCAAGTGATACATCAAAACGATAGCCGAATGTTCGCATCACATTTGTGCTCACCGCTACATTGCTTTCGCAGATATTCCTGATTTCAACAATCGGTTGCTTCAATTTCACATCCCAAACCTCAAATACTGCGTAGGTTTGTTGCTGATTTCCCACACCATAAGGACCTTGTTCAGAACTAGTAACATAACACTCTGATTGGCGAAACACAAAGATTTCTTTTACACCGTCATTGTTCAGGTCAATCGAGTCAAGAATTTCAACTGGAGCTTCATTACATCGAGGAACATATTTCACTTCATTGTCCACGGTTGTGGAATCGTTATTAGTGAACGACTCAATTCGTGAAAAGTTTTCAAAGCCACGGAAAATCGTAAAAACAGGATCGTATTGCGAAACGAGATCTATGCGTTCTGATCCGTTAAGTTGAATAAAATGGTGGTTCACAAAACCGAAAGTGTCTCTAGAATCAATTTGATCATACTGAATTTGAGTACAACCAGTAATAGAAATCATAAGTAAAAGAACTGTTGCGAGCACCGACTGAATCATACTATAATCTTAAAGTTGGAAAGAACTACAACTTATGGAGAAAATGGTTCATTGTGTGGGATTGACAGCTTGTTGTATCACAGAATCAAATCAAGTTTCCTGTAATGACATTGGGTAGGAGGTAAGGTGTTTACTTCATCCTGTCTTTCAAAATCTCAAGACGAGCTAGGATTCGTTCGTGATCAGGTGAAAGTTTTAAGCCATCTTCCAATACTTTTAATGCTTCTTTATAGAGACGCTTTCGAATAAAATAAGCACCCGCTTCAGCAAAGAGCCAGCCAACTTCTTCTTCATCCAACACTTCCTGATCCTCCATTTCGTCTCTTGTTTTGAGTGCTAGATCAAAATAGATTTTGCCTTGTTCACTATCATTATCTCCGTAATATTCACTGGAAACATCCGTGTATACATAGAAAAGTCCCATCATGAATAGATTATGCGAACGTAAAAACGGGTATTTGACAGCATATTCATTCATTTTCACCAATTGCTTTTCGCTATCATATTTCTCGACGTTTTGCAGAATGCTTTGTGCTAGCCAGAGCTCGATACTCGAGGCGCCTGGGATATCTGGCAAATTGTTATAGGCCAATTCAGCATATTCGAGCTTTTTTTTCAAATTGTACGCATTTGAATAATACTCTGATAATCCTAAATAATAAAAACAGTTCAATTGCCCCAAAAGCGTTGTGTCTAAAACTGTTTGAATGATGTATGCATGACTTGAATCCACCAACAATTTATTGCCTTTCGATACTAATTGTTCTTGAATGAAAGTAGCATATTCATAACCCGCTTTTTTCTTGTTGGCTTTTTCAATGTTCGCATATTCGATTAGGTACTTGATGTCTTTCATGCAATCGAATTTTGCTTCTGCGATCAACGAAATCAACACCTCCATTTTGAATAACCTTATTTTCTCTTCATTGTAGAGCTTAAGTGTTTTGCATATTTCACCAAGTGATACATTCAAATCATTCCGATTCGAAGCCATGATTGCTTCATTAAAATATTGAATTCCAGCTAACTGATTTAAGTCAACAACACTATTTGTATTGTAGTAAGCATTGTAAACTTGCAGTTCGCCGAAGGTTTCAATTTCTTCTTTTGAGGTTATTTCAAATTCTAAAAGTAGCGCAACTGCATTGGATATATCCTTTCTTGCAGGTAAGTAGTAAGCGTCTTTCAATGCCGTCATTTCAACCGAAATTGCTTTTGTATCTGGATAGGCCAAAATATAAACATGCGTTGGTTGCTCTTGGATATTATACGGAATGTTCAATTCCTCAAGCACCAATGCGAAAAGGGCGGTTGCAGAGACACAATTGTAGTATCCAGTTTCAAAAATCTCATTGAATGG
>JAYSRF010000046.1:0-5055 GCA_043721195.1 Fluviicola sp.
CTTGGTTTTTGATCCTAAGTTAAATGATTTTGTGAAAGTCATTCGTTTAGATAAAGAGACATTATATTATGTGAAAAATCAATTTGAGTCACTTTATGAATACCATTGTCTTTACTATGATGAATTAAGGGGATGGGAGGAACATGTTCAAGGAATAATCGTTACAAAACGAACTCCAGAAAATAACTATTCATTTTCAGTTTCTCATACATTCAAATACAAAACGGGATTAGAACCTGAACTTTCAGAAAAAGAAAGATTACGGCAACGATATATTGAGAATAACAATCCGTTGAACATTTATTTGCAGCAAATTTCAATAAAGTACATTCCTTCATTTGATTGGGAAATCATTAGTATGAATTCTTCTTTTTTTGGTGAAAAGATTTCATTATAGGCTTCGGATGTATCCAAATCCTATAACGATGATAATCACATCCGGGTTTCTATATTGAAATAATTTAAATACCATGTCAATGTAGCCTCTGGATGCATCCAGAGCCTACATTTGACATGGTGTCCAGAGCCTACAACAATAATCGCATCCTGCGCATGCAACAATCACATCCCACGCCTGTAACAATCGTATTCTGCGTCTACACCATTTATGCATATCGATTGCAAACACACCATGCACTAAAACCCTGTTTCATCTGCCGTAGGCCCGAAACTTTTAGGAACAGCAACGCCCAATAAACGGAAATAAACCCCCAATTGCGCTCTGTGGTGAACCAATTGATTGTAGGACATCCGGATGACTTCTGCTTTTGTGTCGACTGAATGAATAACATCTCCACTGCGCATTGTCCAATTTTCTGATAGAATGGTTTCATTGGTATTCATTAATGCTGCATGACCACTTTCGTAGTTTTTTTCAAAATAAGCTTGTAATTCAGCCACTGTATTTATTACTTCTGGCGTGTAGGGAGCTGCCGCAAAATCCAATTCGTCGGTATTCAAACACATTGCAACCCAAGTTGGTAATTCAGCGACATGGGTAGCCAAACTAATTAAGGTCATGCTTTTTTCATGCGGTTGCCAACCGAACTGCTCAACGGGAACACGTTCCATAAAAACACGTGTTACGATTGCTTGTTCTTCCATTTCCTTTACCAATGCTTTAATTTGATTCATCTTGTTTCTATTTTAAGTAAATAATGACACAAAGAAACATGCACCTACTGACAACCCTATGGCAGTCTGATCTGAAAGAAATTAGTTTATGAAAAAAATAGCCGTTTTCGGATGAATTGGTTGATGCTAAATTGATTATTATTGTAACATTGATGAAGAAAAACGAAACTAGATGATCGATTTTGAAACGGAGAATGAATTAAAGTCAGCCCTAAGTCCAAGTGAACGATTACTCTGGTGTGGTAAGCCTAAAGCGGGATTACTATTACGAACGACTGATTTGTATTTGATTCCTTTTTCATTGCTATGGGGATGCTTTGCAATTTTTTGGGAAACAATGGCATTTGGTATGGGTGCACCACTTCTTTTCAAATTATTCGGAATCCCATTTGTTTTAGTTGGACTTTACATGATCGGTGGTCGTTTTTTTGCGGATGCTAGAAAAAGAAAATCAACGTTTTATGGATTGACACAGGATCGAATTATTGTTAAATCAGGAATTTTTTCAACAAGCATTCAATCCATCAGTTTAAAAAACTTAAATGAAGTGAACTTGACAGAGAAATCTGATGATAGTGGTACCATCTCGTTTGGTCCGCTTGAAACTGGATTTGCTAGAAGTTCTCGCATTCGAGGAGTTGATTGGGCTAGTGCGAAACAACAAACAGCATTGGAATTGATTCCTGATGTTAAATTTGTTTATGATAAAATAATTGAGTTACAACGTACAAATTAGGAAAAACCATAATTTAACTATACTATTCATCATGAATTCCCAGCTAGCAAAAGATGTGGATGAATACATCGCCAAATTTCCAGAAGAGACGCAAATGTTGCTTCAACAACTGAGATCAATCATTCGATCAACTGCTCCAGATTCAGCAGAAGTTATCAGTTACGCCATGCCTGCTTATAAATGGAACGGAATGTTGGTTTATTTTGCTGCTTATGCGAAACACATTGGTTTTTATCCAATGAACGAAGCAATAGTCGTATTTAAAGACGAATTAGTGCCCTATAAAACTTCAAAAGGTGCTATTCAGTTTCCCTTAAATCAACCACTTCCCATGGATTTGATTCAACGGATTATTCAATTTAGAATGGCTAAAAATGAACAAACTGTGTATTCTAAAAAGAAAACTAAAAATTGACAGGAAGTTGGTATTCCCCTAAGGGAATATGTTGTTCTATTAGAAAGGTTTTTCCGGTTAAGCGCAATTGTTGAATGCGTGAAATTTTAAAATCGCGGTATTCCGATCGCAAATGACACCAAGCAATCACGTGCCAACTAAAAGCGTAAAATACCAATCCAATTGGTTCAATAAAACGGTTACTCATTTCCTCACGGAGATTGAGATACTTCAATTCCAATTGGGTTGAAGAAGTAATGGATTCTTGTACTAAAGACAGGTAATCAAAATCAGTCGAAATGCGCATTGGAACTTGCATTTTAATCGAATTACCCAAGAGCGCAACGTTTTCTTTTTGAGAAGTTTTCAGTACCGTTTTCACTTTCGTTAATGCTGTTCCAAAATGTGTTTGAATACTTTGATCTGTAAAACCAGCTACTAATGATTCGGTCAACAGCAAGGCATTTGCTTCCTCACTCGTAAACGCGACAGGTGAAAGAAAAAAACCTTGAACAATGTAATACCCTTTATTCGGTTCGAAACTCACAGGAATCCCAGATTCACCTAGGGCTTTCACATCTCGATAAACTGTTCGAACACTGATTTCAAATCGCTCAGAAAGTTGATCAGCGGTGACATATTTCTTGGATTGAAGAACCGTTAAAATCCCAAATAATCGATCAATGCGATTCATGTTAATTGATTTTATCTGGAAATATTTTCCCTGGATTCAAGAGCCCTTTCGGATCGAAGACGCGCTTGATTGAACGCATTAAGTCCAATTGTACTTCTGAAAATGCAATATCCATATACGAACGTTGCACCAAACCAATGCCGTGTTCACCCGAAAGCGTTCCACCCAATTTAACTACTTCTGTAAACAATTCGCGAATCGCTTTGGGCAATTCTTCTGTCCATACTTGCTCACTCAATTCTCCTCGGATAATGTTGATGTGTAAATTGCCATCGCCAGCATGTCCGTAACAAACCGATTGAAAACCATAATTTTTACCAATGCGTTTCACCGCTTCAAGTAATTGTGGCAAATGATAGCGAGGTACAACCGTATCTTCTTCCTTATAAACGGAATGGCTTTTTACTGCCTCACCAACTTTACGGCGGAGTTTCCATAAACTATCTTTTTGCGCTTGACTTTCAGCGAATAAGATTTCATCGGTATCGTATTGTTCCAATAAACCCATGATCTTTTCGCAATCTTGCAACAATACTTCTTGATTAAAGCCATCCAATTCAATCAGTAAATGTGCTTGATGATCATCCTTCAAAATGTCTGGAGCATCCTCAACAAAAGGCAATGTGTATAGAATGGCGTCACGTTCCATAAATTCTAATCCGCTTGGAATAATACCTGCAACAAATAAAGTACTCACAGCTGCACACGCTTCAGAAGCGATTCGAAAAGGAACGAGTAATAATAGATTTTGAGTCGGGTGGGGAAGAAGACGTAATACAATTTTGGTAACAATTGCTAACGTTCCTTCACTTCCTACGATCAATTGTGTCAGGTTATAACCTGTAGAATTTTTAATCACATTGGCACCTGTCCACATCACTTCTCCATTGGGAAGTACAATTTCTAAATTGAGCACATAATCTTTTGTGACACCATATTTCACAGCTTTCGGACCACCACTATTTTCAGCAATATTTCCGCCAATAAAACACGAACCTTTACTTGCAGGATCTGGTGGATAAAACAACCCTTTTTCACGCACCGCTTGTTGTAATACTTCCGTGATCACTCCAGGTTCTGTGGTTACTTGATGGTTTTGTTCGTCAATTTGAAGAATGTGGTTCATGCGCTCCATACTTAATAAAACGCCACCGTAATTGGCCAAAGCACCACCACTCAATCCAGTTCGAGCACCTGAAGGAGTCACAATTAAATCGTGCTTGTAGCAATAACGCATAATCGCACTGACTTCTTCAACCGTTTCGGGTTTCACAACAATGGATGGATAGAAAACAAAATCCTCTGTATGATCTGAAGCATAGTGTGCGTCAATAGCTTCACCTAAAATAGCTCGTTGACCAAGCAATTCTAGAAAGAAATTACCATGTTGCTGATCCAATTGTGTGTTCATTGTTATGAGTTTATTCAAAATTAGGTATTAATTAAGCGTGAACGATCAATCAATCTCAATTCAATTTCTATTTTCTTCTTCAGATTGATCATACAATTTGATTTTACTGAGATTAATTGCCAAATGGCAGTTCTCATTGATTTAACGGTAGCAACACTCTTGGTTTATTTGAATAGATTTGGAAAAGGTATTCGACAAAATAGGTTTAACTTGTTGGAATTGAAAACCTTTAGTTACTGCTTGTGGTTTAGAAATATGATTTCTCAGGCAACTTTTAGATGAATGAAGCATACCTATTGGTATAGTAGCTGATTTTGTCGACTCTATACTTATGTAAATTGATTGTTAACGTAGATTTTTTCTTATGACCATTTCCCTTATGAAAATTAGAAATTTTGTATTCTTGGCACTTGTTCAGTTGGTATTTTTTGGTACCGTATCTGCACAAGAACTAAAAGGACAGGATGCCAATCGTAAAATAGCAGGTGCGACCCGCGTTTTATTAGATGAAGATGGCACAACACCTCGATTTGTGAATTTCGCGACTACTGCTAGCTGGAATCTCACTCAATTAAATGATTTGAAGGTGCAATTATTTGGCGATCGTGCGGCTGATTCGTGGCTAGAAATCAGATCCGAAGAAGATGATTTAGGAATGATACATACCCGTTTTCAACAGCAGTATA
>JAYSRF010000047.1:0-43331 GCA_043721195.1 Fluviicola sp.
GCAGAAGATGAAGTTAACACAACACTTCCACCTGCGCAGAACGTTGTTGAACCACCTGCACTAATTGTTGGTGTTGCTGGAATTGGATTAACAATAACCATTGTTCCTGCCGATGTGGCTGATGTACAACCCGCAGTTGTGACATCAACCGTATAGGTTCCCGCAGTTGAAACCGTTATGGATTGTGTTGTTGCGCCAGTTGACCACAGATTTCCACTCGCAGAGGATGAAGTTAACACAACACTTCCACCTGCACAAAAAGTAAGTGATCCGCCTGCCGTGATTGTTGGTGTTGCTGGAATCGTACACGGTGATAATTTACATAGAAACTGATCATAACCTCCAGTCGATGTAAGAAAAACGGTTGCTGCGTTCGGGTCAAAATCAACCGTTCCACTATAACCTCCTGTTAAATAGACTTTATCAGGCGCACCGATGGCAATAGAAGTTGCATAATCTGTTGACACGCCCCCCATCTTTGCCCCCCATAAAAAGTTACCCGAAGGATCAAATTTTGAAATATACATATCTTGAGCGCCAGTTGAAGTAGCACTATTAATACCGCTTCCTGGATCAAAATCAACTGTTCCAGTATAATAACCAGTTAAATAGAAGTTACCAGCGGGATCGGTAGCAATGGCGTTTGCTAAATCAACCGATGTTCCTCCAAATGATTTCCCCCAAATAAAGAACCCATTCGTATTGTATTTTGCAATAAATACATCGTAACTACCCGTTGAAGAAACGTTGGAGACACCCGCTCCAGGATCCAGATCTGCTGTACCTTCAAAATAACCTGTTAGACAGATATTATCTGCTTGATCAATGGATAAAACCGCTGCTTGGGCATGTTGTGTTCCACCAATTGCGGTTGCCCATACAAAATTCCCAGCTGGGTCTAATTTTACTATGAAACAGGATGAATAGCCAGAATTAACAGGGGACAAGTTGGCTACTCCAACTCCTGGATCAAAGTCAACAATTCCATTATTAAAGTCACCTGAAATAAATAAGTTATTGGAGGCATCCAACTCAATGTCTCCACCACTAACAGAATAAGATCCACCAATACGTTTTGCCCAAACAAAATTACCTGCGGCATCTAGTTTTAAAGCAAATAAATCACATTGGCTGCCACTTGAAGATAAATTGAAGATTCCTGCCGTTGGGTTAAAATCAACCGTTCCCAAAAAAGTGCCAGTTATGTAGGGATTTCCTGAAGGATCAACTGTTAGGGCATATCCTCTGTCATTGGATGATCCGCCGACTGTTCTAGCCCAAATGAAAGCTCCTGAAGCACTTAATTTTAGTACGAATGAATCTTCATTTCCGTTTGAAGAAATGGTAGTGATTCCAGCCCCTGGATCAAAATCAACTGTTCCTTTAAAATACCCTGTTACAAAAACATTTCCAGACACATCTACTCCAATACTGCTTCCATAATCAGCAAGCGTTCCACCAACAGACTTCGCCCAAACTAAATTACTATTGGCATCAAATTTGGAAATAACGATGTCGCTACTCCCAACTGAAGTAAGATTGGCCACTCCAACTCCTGGATCAAAATCAACCGTTCCTTCAAAATCTCCAATCACATAAGCATTACCAGCGGCATCAACCTCAATACTTTTACCTATTTCATTTCCCGTACCACCAGCACTATTTACCCAACTAAGAGTTGGGATTTGTGAAAACAGGTGAGATAAAAGGCATAACATGGCAAATAACAGTACTATTTTTTTCATCAGTTTTTAATTTTAAGCAAAGCTATAGCATACCAAACTGCTGGAATTATCAAATGAGTATTCGTAACGCTTTTGAGGAAATTAGGTGGAATCGGATGGAAATTCGTTTTTGTAAAACAAGTTGATTTATTAGAAAGTCTCCAACAATGCTAAAAATGCATCTTTCTTTCGTATAGCCAATGGAACCTTCGTTTTGTTTTTCATTACAATTGTTCCCCCATCGGCTTTTATGAGATGATCAAAATAATGCAGGTTGATCAAATGCGATTGATGACAGCGAAAAAAACCAGAGGGAGACAACAATGTTTCGTACTCTTTTAACGATGTTGAAACAACTAACTTTTGACTATTGATGAAATAGAATGTCGTATAGTTTTTATCAGATTCGCAATTTACAATATCCTGAATTTTGATAGAATAGAGTTTGTCTGCCGTTTTTAGTATCAATTTTTCCAGCTTTTTATTGCTTTCAAGATTGGAAAACAGCGCGTTGAATTTTAGGTCTAAACCTTCATTATTCAGTAATTCTTCAGCCTTTTGAATAGCATCGATTAAATCGATCGGATCAATTGGTTTTAGTAAATAATCGATGGCGCTAAAACGGAACGCTCTTACAGCAAAATCTTGAAATGCAGTAATGAAAATCACTTTGAAAGTGATTGGTTGTAATTGCTGTAACAGATCAAAACCCGTACCATCAGGCATTTCAATATCTAGAAAAACAAGATCCGGTAGGTATTGTTTAATCATTCGAACGCCAGACTCAACATCGTAAGCCTCAGCAATAATGGCGACGTTTGGACAATGCTGCGTTATTAAAGCATGGTTCTTTGTGCGAATTGTTTCAATATCATCAATGAGTATGGCGCGTAACATAAATGTAGAATAAGTGAGTGGAGCTAAAGATCTTGGAAATAAGGAATTTCAAGTGTGGTTCTTACGCCAACAATTGCATTTGATTCGATTCTGTTTTCAATTTTTAGGGTGCTGTTTTTTGTATAATTCAGCAGTCTTTCCAACACGATTTTTGTTGCTAGTGATCGATGAGTTCCCTGGTTTTTGTCCACATCCAATCCAACGCCATTGTCAATCACTTCAAACAATAGCACACCGTTTTTCAGCGTAAATGTGAGTTTTATTGTTCCATTTTTAGTACGTCTTTTCAATCCATGTTTGATTGCGTTTTCTACAAAAGGCTGCACGAGCATTGGAGGGATTAAAACAAATTCATTATCCTCAACACCGATCACTTCTATCTCAAACGAAAAGGAATTGTTATAAAGTAGTTGCTGAATACTGAGAAAATTATCAAGCATTGTTACCTCTTCTTCAAGTGTGATGTGGTTTTGCGTCGAGTTTTCAAGAATTTGGCGGGTGAGTTTTGAAAACCGTGTAAGGTAATTGATCGCCTCGTTTGTGTGATTCAAGTGAATCAAACTTTGAATGTTATCAATAGAATTAAAAATAAAATGCGGATTCATTTGACTTAATAAAAGTTGTTGCTTCAATTCATTGTTGCGTTTAGCAGCGATGATATTTCGTTGTTTAAAGAACTTATAAAAGAACAATATGCTGATTGATAAAAGTAAAATGATAAAAAGAGAAACGAAAAGCCATGTGTTTTTTTGCGCGTTTTTTCGTTCGTTTTCAAGTTGAATGGCTGAGAGTTTTTTCGCTTGCGTTACTTTAGCGCGCAGTATTTTTTTCTCAAACTCATGAGCCAATCGTTGCTCCTCGAAAAAAATCGTTGTTTCTTCTAGTTTAGCCGAATCCTTTAGAGAATTAAATTGTTCAAGCATTTCCAGCGACTGCTCAAATTGTTTCGTTTCCTTATAGATGGAATACAAGGTGAGCATTGCAGTCTCTTTAATATCTGAATTGTTACTCAATTTCAGCGCTAAGCGTAAATAAGATCGTGCTTTTGCCAAATCATGTAATTCGTAATACAGTGTGCCTAAACCAAGTGCGTTATCAGCTTTGGCAATTGCATCTGCATCCATTGCGTCCGCTTGTTTGTAAAAATCCAATGCCCGTTTATAATTTTTACGTTGTTTATAAAGGTCACCGAGTCGAGTTAAGACAGTACTTTCCAAATTGATTGCCTTGATGGATTGAGCACCAATCAAACTTCGCTTAAAATAATATGCTGCTTGATCATAGTTTTGTTTGTTGAAATAGGAGAAACCAATATTGTGCTCTGTTTGTGCTTTTTGATAAGCTTCATCAAGGTTTAGGTTCTTCTTTTTTTCAAAATAAGACAGTGCTTTTCGGTGGTAATTGATCGCTTGCGTATAGTTTTTTTGCGTGTGATAAACCGAACCCAACGAGGTGAGACAAAAGGTAATTCCTTCTTGATCGTTGGATTGTTCAAAATACTTCAACGCTTCGAAAAACCCAAGAATTGCTTCTTTGTAGTTGTTTAATTGAAGGTAAAAGATCGCCTTATTTGTTCGCGTATAGTTTGCTTCATCTTCTTTGTGTACTTTATGAAATAGTTCGATGGATTTAGTATAAAATGCGATGGCTTTTTTGTCTTTTTTACGTGCAAGTTTACAAGCCTGGTTATTGTAATAAAATGCTTCGTAGGATAGATAAACGTCATTTAGCTTCTCAGAATTACGTTTGTTGTTGACGTTTTTCTTAACGATAGCATAAATTTTCGCATTGTAATAATCCGATTCTTTGTCATCTTGGGAGGTGTAACTCAATAATAAAGCAATTGTGTTTAACCGAGTTGTATCATGTTGGGATTTCGTTAGGCATTTTTTTAATGAATCAATGTCGTCTGTTTGTGCATTCGTTCTTGAACAAAACAAAAAGAATAAGACGATACAATTAAGAAACAGCGCACTTCTATTAAACTTTAGAAACCATTGATACATGTTGCAAAGGTAGATAATATCTGAAGGCCCAATTGTACAAAAAATCAATTTTAGGATTGTTATAACCATTGTTTGATCCTCAATTTATGATCTGATCTTATTGAGTTATTTTAATAAAAAAAGGTAATCCCCTTATACTGAAAAATGAAAGCGTACTTTTGTCAAAAATTCACCAATGAACCAACTCTTAAGTCTCCTTTTTTCAATTTCCCTTTTCGTTACAGCTTCGGCACAAGATACCATTACTTCTTATCTCAATGTAAGCGGAAAGCCTTCTACTTTTGATAAGGCTGCTTATTTTCAAAAGAAAAATCCAACTACGCGATCTGACGGGAAGAAATCCTTCTCCTATGTTACTTACAAAATGTGGCCTTCAGAGATAGAAAACCCAGTCTATTCTAAAAAAGAGTTGACGAAGAAAGAAGGACGCTTTTTGTTTTGCGATTCGAAAGGAGTCATCATAAGAGATATTACCTATTTGAATGATGACTACCATGGTTGGTATAGCACATTTAATGAAGATGGAAAAACCTCAAATGTTGAATGGTATCAATTTGGGAAACAAGAAAAAACGAGTACCTATTATTATAAAAGCGGAGGTATTTCTTCTATAGAACAATATGAAGAAGATTCGCTTATTTCGTTTGAATTATTCAATGAAGATGGAAGTAGGGATAGCATTTCAAAATCACCGAATGTTACAGCAACGTTTATTGGAGGAAACTTAAAAAAATTCTTAGCCGAAAGCATTCATTATCCACAAAGTGCGGTTAATTCAGGTGTTCAAGGGAAATGTTTTTTACGATTTGTTATAGGAATAGATGGGTCTATTTCAAATGTTAATGTTTTACGAGGAGTCCCCAATTGTCCTGATTGTGATAAAGAATCAGTTCGAGTTGTTAAAACAATGCCACGATGGCAACCAGGGAAAGAACACAATCGACCTTACTATACGACCTTTAATTTACCCATTTCTTTTAAGATGGAATTAGAGCCAAAGAAAAACAAAGGTAGTCGATAGAACCGCTAAGAATTGAAATCCTAATTCGTATCTCCAATCACCAATTGTTCCATGACAAAAGTCATAATCGATTCTTCTTGTGATGCGTTTAACTCCGCTTTGTGTGACATATCCGGAACAATATGTGACCATTTATTCTTGGAATAGTTAGCAACCACGGGCAATTCATGGCATTTATCACAGTGTTCTTGGTACAACGTCTGACCGATCAAACCAGCATCCGAAAGGGTTTTTATTTCAGGATCAACGGGTGTTACAGACTCTGTCGTTTTACAAGAGGCAAAAAGGAGCGCGATTAGAGCTGCTGAGATTACGATTGCGTTTTTCATACTGTTTTTATTGAAAACCAAGTTACGCTAAAAGATCCTTCATTGATTCTTTCTCTTACAATTAAATCACGTTAAGACCGTTGCAAAATTCATTAATCGAGGCGTGATTAAAATTTAACACCGCAGTTTACACTTGTAAATGAGGATGTTGAATTTTTGAAACAACGAAGAGTAAGGGGTTTTGCAACGGTCTTACTTTGCATTAAAATGCCACGCCAACCCAAGATTTGCATTAAAGAAAAGGTATGCGCTCAATGGTTCGGGATAGGTTCCACTATCTACAGCTATTCCTGACCTAGTAAATCGTGTTCCAAGATCTGCTCCAACGCCTCTTGTTCCAAAAGATGGACCAATGAGCAAACGCAAGGAACAGTTTTCAAAATCTTTTCCAAAACACAAATGCAATGCTGTCCAATGCGCAATGAGGCGGTAGTTAACATTTTGAATCGTTTCGTTGATCCACGCGTTGTGGTAGGCCATTTCGAAGGAAACAATTCGAGTTAACGAACGGTTTACGGTAATACCGAAGCCTGAATTCCACGCATTTTGCGTTCCATGACAAATAGAATTATAGTCTGTTCCAGCGTACGTTAATTCCACAAAATGATTGTAGTTCGTTTGAGACGATCCACTAAAAGTATGCAACACCATTAAACTAAAAACGAGAGGTTTGAGCATCGGACTTAAATTAAATCAGTCATATCTCTGGGGTTGTAAAATGCCATGCCAATCCAATATTTGCATTAAAAAAGAAAATCACATTCAGTGGTTCTTGAGCATACCCACCACTTACTACGGGTAAAGAAGACTCGCTAAACTTGGATAAAAATAAAGAACTATGAATAGCTAAATGAGTGGTCAATTGTCTGGTAAACCGCGACCCTAATTCCAAACCAAGTCTTTTTGAACCAAAGGATGGTCCTACAAGAAAATGCAGAGACCATTTTTCATAATTTCTACCAAAACCCAAATGAAATGCTGTCCAATGTGCAATAAAGCGGTAATTATTGTTCAAAATGGTTTCATTGATCCACGAGTTGTGGTAAGCTAATTCTACCGAAATTGATTTGTTCAACGAACAGTTCGCTGCAATGCCAAACCCCGAATTCCACGGTTTTTTCGTTTCTTGAGAAACAGAACTATACCCTATTCCAGCATAGGTTAATTCAGCAAAAAAGGCAGTGGGAGCTTGCGCGGATACATCGCAACAAATCAATATAGTGAAGTAAAAAACGAGTGATTTGAACATGGTGTAAATTAGTCAATCAAACGAATGATTCCGTGATTCTTTTTTAAAAAGCATTAATTATTGATGGATTAGAGGAAAAAGTCAATTGATTGGTTTCTACTCACCACAATCCTCCATGCGCTTTTTCATTTCTTCGCCACCCATCGTCTCAAATTCAGCACACTTTTTCTTTTTATCTTCCTTGAGTGTTTTCAATTCTTGTTCATCTTTTGCTGTTGAACCATTTTGCAAAATACTGTTCGCTTTTTTATTCAATTGATTGCCCGATTCCAAACACGCACAAATGGAATCCTTTTCACCACATGATGTGAGCAATAAACCGCTAATGAATAGGATGGAATAGATGAATTGTTTCATAGTTTAAATTTTAGTTTTCAAAGGATTAACTGATAAAGTGAAGAAAGCTTGTTTGTAAAATGAATAAGAAACTGCCTTAGGTCGTTACATATTCAATGCACCATTTAAGTCCAACAAAAAGAAATCAAAATTATTCAACGATTTCCATACAAATTTGACTTTCGAAGGACTCAAAACATCGACAACATAAGCTTTATCCAGATTTTCGAAAAAACGACTATCTACTTGCTGGAAAGGCAATGATCCTTCATTGAGGTGTTTAGGAACCTTACTTCCAGGCAAAACAAGCATGTGCTCTTCTGGAGTCAATTTAAAGCTAACAATCCCACCTTTTTCAACATACTGTGTATAAACCCATTCATCCGAACGATCTTTAAATACAAATACAATTACAGACAGTTCGGTATCGTTTTGAAACTTTGCCGAGATCGTTCCTGGTTTGCCTACCAAAGGTTCGGTTGAAGGAAATGGTCTACTTTCTTTTTTACTATCTACCGATTGCGGCTTTTGATTGGTTGAATCCCGTTCCTTCCATTGCGAAATAAGTTCCTCGGCTAGTTCATTATTCCAGGGAATTTTCACCTTCAATTCTTCTCCAACGTAGGTCATATCTGATCCATCAATAATACCATCATCTTGTTGTTGGTATTCCATGGTCGCATGGTTTAGCAAGGAGTCCATAGCTTTACGTTCTTGCACCGTAAAATCCATAAAAGCTGTTTTCTCTTGCGGAATTTCCCGTTCTGGGCGCGTAGGAACAATCCAAATCAGGTAAATCAATCCGATGACCAAAATCAAACTTATGCTCAATAATACAATGCGTTTAACAGGGATTTTTAATTCATCAACTGTTACTGATCCGAGTTTTATTCCACGATCTAATTCACGCAATTCCGTTAAATGATCTGGATTTAATTGCAACTTGTCCAATTCTTTGATGAGGTATAACACCAAACGTTTGGTTCCCGCTTTATGATGTGCTACTTCTTTCACAATGGCCATCCAAGCGGTTTTTACCCGGTAGAAAGATGGTGTAAAGAGGTTCAAAGTTGCGACTAAATCGGGGGTTAAATGTTTGCGAATAGCATCCAGCAATTGATCTTCCGTTTTGGCTGTGCGAATGCTGTTTTCCAGTTCATTCTGCTGAATCTTCAGTTGGTCATAAATGACTTGTTGCACCAAATCTGCTTCGTGTTCTTTGAGCAATGGTACATAACTCAATCCTGCTTGCCATGTTTCAAACCGACTGTTTTTCAGTAGTTGAAGCAATTGAGGGTATAAAAACGGACTTATGAAGGTTTGAAAGCGTGAAAACAAGGCGTGTTGTAGCACATTTGTGGTGTTTTGGAAAGCAACCAGTTTACCAGAAGAATCTAACAAATTAGCCAAATTACGTTCTTGTTCAGTCCAATCAAGAAACAGTACAAACTCTTCTGATTGCAATTTGACCAACCATTGTTCGTTGTCGGGGATACTATTGTTTCTAGACAATTCACTGGCATAAAATGCTGGACGAAAGCGTGCTTGATCACTTTCAGAAAGCGGAAAATGAACAGATGGAAACTGCTCTCGAAGTGTGGATAATCGGATGAATCGCATGACCCGTGAAATTAAGAAACTGTTTTGAATTGAGCGTAATTGAAAATAATTTTCTAGAATAGAAACAAAGTTGTAATTTGGTCTGATTAAACAACTGACTATGAAGCAACTTCTTACTATTACCAGTGTTCTATTTTTCACTGTAAGTTTTGCACAAACATGGAGCGATAACGTTGCTACAATTGTGTATAATAAATGTGCATCCTGTCACCACCCTGGTGGAATAGCACCCTTTTCTTTAATGACTTATGCAGAAGCAGCCCCAATGGCAACTGCTATGCAGGATGCGATTACCACTGATAAGATGCCACCTTGGCCTCCAGACAATAACTACCAAGAATATTCTCATACACGTTCATTGAGCGCAACTGAAAAAACCACGATGCTTGATTGGTTAACTGGAGGAGCATTAGAAGGAATTGCAGCAAACACGCCTCCACCGCCTGTTTTTAATGATGGGGCAATTTTAGGTGCTGGTGATTTGACAGTTCAAATTCCAACTTATATGAGTAAGGCGCAAGGTCAAGATGATTATGTTTGCTTCTCAATTCCTACACCGAGTTTAACACAAAATAGAATCATTAGAGCAATAGAAATTGTTCCTGGAAACCGCGAAATTGTGCATCACGCATTGGTCTATATTGACGAAACCGGAACGTATGTTACAGATACCGTTGGTGGAGATTGTATGGGTCCAGATGCCACTTTAGTTGGAGGATATACACCTGGATCAACACCACAAGTATTCCCGTCTGGGGCTGGATTCAAATTGGGAATGAATTTGCCTGTCGGAAGTAATATTGTTCTTGGAATGCATTACCCAGAGGGTAGTTATGGACTTTATGATAGTACCAAGGTTATTTTTCACTTTTACCCATTGGCAGAAGTTGGTGTGCGTGAAGTTTTTGCACAAGACATTTTGCAAAATTGGAATTTGTCTATCCCGCCTGACCAAGTAACAAGTTTCACGGCCCAATACCCTCCAAATGGTGGTATTCCAATTGATATTTCGGTTTTAAGTGTATTTCCACACATGCATTTATTGGGACAAAAGATAAAGGCTTACGCAATTGATCCACAAGGTGATACGATTAAATATGCCAATTTACCGAATTGGGATTTTCACTGGCAAGATTTCTATTTTTTCAAAAACATTCAGAAAACACCAACTGGATCAGTCATAAAAGGAGAAGCGACATACGATAATACGGTAAACAATCCGCACAATCCTTCCAATCCACCGGTACAAGTATTCGCAGGTGAAAGTACGACAGATGAAATGTTCTTGGTCTTTTTCCATTACGCCTATTACTTACCTGGTGACGAATTGTATGACCTGGAAAGTTTAATGAGTATAGGACTCACAGAACTGAGTAACGATAATAATGCAGGATGGAATGTTTATCCTGTACCATTTACAGATCAGCTAACCATTAACAATTTTGAATTGCAAGCTGGAGATCGTGTTTCACTTTATGTGTATGATTTGCAAGGAAAATTGGTTCGGCAATTAGCAGATCAGAAAGAAATTAGTTCTGACTTCACAGGTTTTTCTTGGGATGGAACAACAGATCAAGGCGCAACTGCATCAAAAGGAACTTATTTTGTTTCCATGAATAGAAATGGTGCGTTTAGTAATACAACGATTCTAAAGAACTGATCTAAGATTATTAGATAAATGAATAAAAGCCAGATACAATAGCGTATCTGGCTTTTCGTTTTATAAAGAACTATATCTAAGGTTATCTATGTTCACTATGTGTTCTATGCGGTTAAACAGAAATGAATCTGATTTCACTGGCTTTTCGTTTTATAAAGAACTTCGTCTAAAGGTATCTATGTTAACTATGTGTCCTATGCGGTTAAACAGAAATGCATCCGAATAAAAGCGCTGTTTAATGCTGCGTTTTCAAGAATCGAAGCGAGCGTTGAACCTCATTATCAAATTGCGTTGTAATGGTAAAGTACCCTTGCTCTAAAAACAATTGGCGGGCAATTTCGGCTTTAAGTGCATTTCGAATTAAGTCGTAACTTTTCGTATATTCTTTTTCGTTGAATGGCACTTTGTGACTCGTTGCTGCGTAAGTAACAAATTGTTTCAACAACAGTGCGTCTACATTGAACAAGCGTACAAAATCGGTTTCATTTTTCCATTTAGTACGTTTATTCTGAACGAAGTCAAAGGCGAAATGCTGGAACGCTGGTGAATAACGCAAATCGATGTAGTAGAACGTAGAATTAGACGTGTCTACTGGCACAAATACATCTGGCATGATTCCTCCGCCTCCATAAACTGTGCGTTTTTTGTTAATGGTCTGGTATTTTTTCGCATTCTTAAATACAGAAGAATCGGGAGCGAACAATTCACCGTTTGATTGACGATCGGCTTGGTCGTGGTAGTAATTTTCATAACTTCCATCAAAATCTTTTTGAATACATCTTCCAGAAGGCGTGTAATATCGTGCAATTGTCAAACGAAGATTACTTCCATCACGCAAGGCAAAATCTTGTTGTACCAATCCTTTTCCAAATGAACGACGACCAATAATCGTTGCTCGATCATTGTCTTGTAGAGCTCCTGCAACAATTTCACTTGCTGATGCAGAGTTTTCATTGATTAAGATAACAACGGGCATGTCTTCAAGTAAGCCCCCGCCTTTTGCAACATACGGTGGCGATTTTGTCTTTTTACCGCGGACCTCCACAATTTTCGCGCCTTCTTTTAAGAATTCATCTGAAATTTGCACAGCACCACTCAAAACACCGCCGCCATTTTCACGTAAATCAAAGATCAATTTTTTCATTCCTTTGTTTTTCAACAATTGGGAAGCATTATGAAATTCAACTGCTGAATTATAAGAGAATTGATCCAATCGGATATAACCCACTTCTTTGTCCAACATGATCGCACACACAATTGATTCAATTGGAATACTCCCACGAATGATTTCTTTGGTAAGCTGTTTTTTTCCACGCAAAAGACCAACTTTTACAGCCGTTCCCTCTTCGCCTTTCAGCATTCCCATGATTTTTTCTGTGTCAATTTTTTTACCTGCTACGTTCTTCTGATCGATTTTAATAATGCGATCTCCTGCTTTTACACCTGCAGATTCAGACGGAGAACCAACAACAACATGTGTTACACAAAGTGTGTCGCGAATCACAGCGAATCGAATTCCTACACCTCCAAATTTACCAACGATTTGTTCGTTCGCCATTTGTAAATCTTCTGCTTTGATGTAATTCGAATGCGGATCGAGTTTGTGGAGCATGTCCGAAATGGTTTTCTCAAATAAATCATTCCGTTGGATCGAATCCACATATTCCGCATCCAAAATCCCAATAATTTCTTGCATTTTCGAAAAATTGGTGGGATTCGTAGGCACAGAAGTATTGACAGAAACAACACGACCAATGAGAATTCCTGCCGACATAAATGTCAGAAACAAGAACGGTAGTACGAAAGCATTTTTGGATTTAAACATGGTCAAAAGGTTCTGAAATATGTACGACTTCAACTCCCGCGCTCTTTAGAAAATCAATTCCAGCGGTGTCTTTGTATTCATTGATATAAACGACGCGTGTAATACCAGCTTGCAAAACCAGCTTACTGCAATCACGGCAAGGAGAAAGGGTTAAATACAAGGTTGCGTTGCGGCAAGCATTCGTTGATCGAGCGACTTTTAAAATGGCATTGGCCTCAGCATGTAAAACATACCAATGCGTATCGCCTTGTTCATTTTCGCAGCAATTGTCGAAACCAGCGGGTGTTCCATTGTAACCATCAGAAATAATCATGCCATCACGGACAATCAATGCCCCTACTTTTTTGCGGCTACAGTGTGATAATTCAGCCCAAGTATTCGCCATTCTTAAATAGGCTTTATCGTAACGTAAGGTTTTTGTTTCCGGAGAAACTACATTGATTTCTGACATGGTACAAAAATAGAATTATTCAGGCAAAGTAAATTTATATCCCACACCTCTTATTGAATGAAAATACTGCGGGTTTTTTGGATCGTCTTCGAATAACTTTCTGAAATTTAAGATATAATTATCAATCGTTCTTCCTGTGGGGTTTTGATCACTTCCCCAAAGTGCTCCAAGGATTTCATCTCGAGAAACAACCTCATCACGTTTAGATTGAAACAATTGCAGCAATTCGATTTCCCGTTTTGTTAACAATTGTTTTTCACCCGTAAGATTGTGGTGCACCTCATAGGTTGCATAAACAATTTCCCAATCGCCGATCACAAGGTTTTCAAAATGATGCTGTAGCTTGTCTTGCGTTTTAATTAAAACATGAACACGCAACAGAAGTTCTTCCAAATCGAACGGTTTTGGCAAGTAATCATTCGCACCTAATTTTAGTCCGGCAATACGATCAACGGTCGTACCTTTTGCAGAAAGAAAAAGAATGGGCACATCGCTATTTTTTCGATAACTTCTACAAATATCTAAACCACTTACCTCAGGTAACATGACATCTAGGATTACCAAGTTAAACTGATCTAGAACGTTAGAAAATTCCAGCGCCTTCCTCCCATTGGAACACGTAACAATTTGAAAACCTTCTAATTCCAGATTTAATTGGATCATTTCCAACAGACTTGGTTCGTCTTCAATCACTAAAATTTGATACATAGCCTGCATATTTTGGTAAAAAAATGGAAATAGTTTGAAATCTTTTGTTAAAAGAGTTTAAATTTGATGAATATGCTAAATTAATAAGTCGATGAAAAGAAAACTACTCTCCGCAGGATTCTTTATTGTTATGCTTGGTTTTTCTGGTTTTTCTCAATCTGGAACCAATCAAGTATTTTCAAAGAAACTGCAATTATCAAAAGCAACTCCAACGCTTACATTGCCACAACCAAATATGGAGGCAATTCGTTTGGAAGATGAAACACGTGATCATAATGGTGAATTATACCGAATTGGTGTAGCAGCATTTACTGATATTACAACGGCCAATTCTGGAAGTTGGGTTACTACCTCAACTGGTGATAAAGTTTGGCAATTACATGTCAAATTTTCGGGTGCAGAAGCTTTGAGTTTCTTGTTCTCTACATTTAAAATCTACGATAATACTACCGTTGATATTTTCAACACCAATGGTGAACGCGTTCACAAAACATTTACTTCGGCAGATGTGTTGGATCATTTTCAACAAAACATGGCATTATGCTTTGGTGATGAAATGACATTACAAATCTCTGAACCATTGGGTTCAAAAACATCTGAGATTCACATTGATCGCATCATGTATAATTATCGATCAACTGGTAACCCGAATGTTGCTAAAATCAACGAATCGGAAAGTTGTGAAATCAATGTCAATTGTACACCTGTTGGTGACGCTTGGCAAGATGAAAAAAGAGGTGTTGCGCGTATTTACGTAGTTGATGCTTCTGGAGCAGGATGGTGTTCTGGTACATTAATAAACAATACTGCTTTGGATTGCAAGCCGTTATTTTTAACAGCTCTTCACTGTGGTGTTAGTACTTCAGCATCGAACTCTAACCAATGGAGATTTTATTTCAAATATGAATCCATTGGATGTACTAGTCCTGGAACAGCTGGAACATTGGATGATAATTTTATCACAGGATGTGTGCGTTTAGCTAATTCAAATGACAATGGTGGAGATTCAGGTTCTGATTTTTTATTGGTTCAATTGGGTTCATTAGCCAATCAAGCGACTACTGTTACAACCTTAAAATCAGCTGCATTTAATGCTTATTGGAACGGTTGGGATGCTAACAACACCGCTTCTACAGGTGGTGCAGGAATTCATCACCCAGCTGGGGATATCAAGAAAATTTCAACTTTTAATGGCGCAACAAACAGCACTTCTTGGGGTGGATCTGTTGCTAATACACACTGGCAAATGTCATGGTCTGCGAATTCAAACGGTCATGGTGTTACGGAAGGTGGTTCTTCTGGTTCACCACTTTTTAATTCTGCTGGAAGACAAATTGGTACATTAACGGGTGGTAGTTCTTATTGTACTGCTCTTACTTCTCCTGATGCATATGGTAAAATGTCCTTTCACTGGACTTCAAATGGAGCGCCTGCAAACGAACAATTAAAAACATACTTAGATCCAGGAAATACAGGTGCGATGGTATTAGATGGTTCTTCTGATCCATGTACAGCAGTAACACCTGCAGCTCCAGTTGCAAACTTTGTGGGTAATCCTACAACGGTTAATGTTGGTGGTACGGTTGCTTTTACTGACCAATCTACTAATACTCCAACAAGTTGGGCTTGGTCGATCACTCCTGCCACTGGGTGGACTTATTCAGTGGGATCTGCTACTTCTCAAAATCCTTCTGTCAATTTTACGGTTGCTGGTCAATATACAATCTCTCTTACTGCAACCAATACAACTGGTTCAGACAATGAAACAAAGAACAACTACATTACAGTTACCCTTACAACAAACCCTTGTACTGGAGCTTCAACAACCTGTGATGAGTTTATTCAAAATGTATCATTGAATGCGATTAACAATACAACTGCTTGTACAAATTATGCAAGTTATGCAGCAAGTGCAACGGTTGTTCAAGGACAAGCTTATACAGTTGCAATTGTTCCTCAAATTACCAATCAAGCAGTTGGTTCGGCTTATCAAAATGATGAAATTGCTGTTTGGATTGACTGGAATGACGATTTAGATTTCAATGATGCAAACGAGCAAGTAGGCTATGTATTGGTTCCTGCATCTACGTTTAATTCTGCATTTAACTTTAATGTACCTGCAAATGCTACAATTGGTCAAGTAACAATGCGTGCTCGTATCTCTTACCAACCAGATGATGGCGCAATTGATCCATGTGGAACATCAACTTATGGTGAGGTAGAAGATTATGTCATCAATATTCAAGCTACAAGTGGTTTAGATGAAGCTGGTATTTTCGCTGGTGTTGCAGTATACCCGAATCCTACTTCTGATAATGTATCAATCGATCTTTCTGCTGTAAAAGCGGATAATGTAAGCATTACGTTAATTGATATGACAGGAAAAGTATTGGCTGTTCAAAACAATGTTGCAGGTTCTGTAGCACAATTTGATATGACTGCTTTCTCTAAAGGAATGTACCAAGTTCGTATTACGGATGGAACTGTAATCAGTACACGGAAAGTAACTAAATTATAATCCTCATTTGGATGAATTTGAAGGGTGGCAGTGATGTCACCCTTTTTTTGTAAATTGTCAAAACAACCATTTTATGCGCCACTTCATTTTCCTTTTCATGTGTCTTTTCTTAATTGTTGGCTATAAAGCCCTTCATCGTGGAATTCCAAAAAGTGATGATTCGTATCGCAAGAAAAAAATGACTGCTGTTCATGAGTCGAAACAAGAAGTGAGTGTTTCCAGCGATTCGATCTCGCCACAACCAGTTGAAAAGATTGGTTCTCCAGAATCAAGTTCGATTCAGCCAACAGAAGAAGATGCTATTTCTATGATAGAAAATCAGGATCTAAATAGTGTAATTGACGACACAATTAGAAAAACAGCTCTTTCTGCAAATGAAGTTCGTGCGCAAGAAGAAGAATCGGAAGAGATCGCCAAAAAAGCATATCACTATTCATTTGTTCCTCTTTTGTCTATTATTTTTTTTCCCTTTTATTTTATTGGAATAATCGCCACTTTGATGAAAATTAGACGTTTTAGGTCTTATGAATATGTAACAGAAGTTGGACAAGATTATATAAGCAGGGCAAATAGAACATTAATTTTTAGTTGCCTCATTATTCCCCCTCTCATGATACTTGCGGTAGTAATTCTTCTCATTCTTTTTTATTAACAATGAGTTAGAGGTAGTAATTAACACAACTTCTCAACACGATCAGTAAGTTTTTATACTTTTGAACAACAAAATACCCATGTCCAAACCAAAAGTAATTGTTAGTGTCATCAATGATTTGAGTACCGATCAACGTGTACACAAAGTCTGCACTTTTTTAACAGATCGTGGATATGATGTTTTATTGGTGGGTCGTAGAAAACGAGACAGTATTCCATTAACCGATCGAGCTTACCGCACGCATCGCATGTTTCTGTTGGTTGAAAAAGGAGCACTCTTCTATGCGTTTTTCACCATTCGATTGTTTTTCTTTCTTCTAGTGAGAAGAAGTACGATCTTGGTTTCAAATGATTTGGACACGCTTTTACCCAATTATCTGATTGCACGCTTGAAACGCAAACGATTGGTGTATGATTCGCACGAATACTTTACTGAGGTTCCAGAGTTGATTCACCGCCCTAAAATAAAACGCATTTGGGAACGCATTGAACAATTTGTTTTCCCGAAGCTAAAAACGGTTTATACCGTAAATCATTCCATTGCAAGTAAATACCAGGAAAAATATGGAGTAGCATTAAAAGTGGTGCGCAATGTTTCGCCTTTGTGGAGACCTGAAAATATTCCATCAAAAGCGACATTAGGAATTCCTGAAAACACATTTTTACTCATCATGCAAGGAGCAGGATTAAACATTGATCGGGGTGTTGAAGAGGCGATTGCAATGATGAACTTTTTACCAAACGCTGTGCTATTATTGGTCGGAGATGGTGATGTCATTCCGCAAATGAAAGAACGTGTTGTTCAGGAACAATTACAAGAAAAAGTAGTGTTCTTTGGTAAAAGACCTTACGCTGAACTCATGGCATTTACCCATCATGCCGATTTGGGGTTGAGTTTAGATCAACCAACCAATCCGAATTATGAGTTTTCGCTTCCCAATAAAGTGTTTGATTACATTCATGCTACAACTCCTGTTGTGTGTTCTAATGTTGTTGAAGTTGTACGTGTCGTTACCCAACACGACGTAGGAATTGTAGTGCATGATTACGACCCACAAAACATGGCAACGCAGATTGGTTCATTGATTAACAACCCTGAACGCATGAGGCAATTGAATGAAAACTGTAAAGTGGCAGCGCAACTTGAAAACTGGGGAAAAGAAACAGAAATATTGCAAACAATCTATCCTGATGTCCGTTAAATCAAGCATCCATATTGTCGCATTCGATGTGCCAATGCCGCCTGATTATGGAGGGGTGATTGACATTTATTACCGCTGTCGAACATTAAAGAATGCCGGTTATCATGTCATTTTGCACTGTTTTGAATATGGCAGAGGAAGGACACAGGATGCGAGTGAAATTGCTGATGAAATTCATTATTATGACCGCAATTCATTTGTTTGGTCTTGGTTTTCTCGCAAACCATTTATTGTTAAAACACGGAATAACAACGAATTACTGAGTCGATTATTAGAAGATGATGCACCGGTTTTAATCGAAGGACAGCATTGCACCTTTTTTCTTGATCATCCGCAACTTCAATCACGGAAGAAGTTAGTTCGCTTGCACAATATTGAGTGGCAATATTATGCGGAACTCTCCAAACGCTCAACCTCCTTTTTCAAAAAGCTCTTTTTTTGGACGGAATCTCGGAAATTAAAAAGAAATGAATCACAACTGAAATATGCTTCTGTACTCGCTTGTATCAGTCATTCAGATACCGCTTATTATCAATCGCTTTTTTCAGAAGTGGTTTATCTTCCTGTTGGTTTAAATTTATTTCCAACACACGTTGAGCCATTGCAACGAGCACATTTTTTGCTGTTTCATGGTAATTTGAGTATTGCAGAAAATCAAGAAGCAGTGAGTTGGATCTTGGATGTGCTTTCACATCACACACTGGATCTTGAAATTGTCATAGCTGGAAAATCACCAAGTCGAGCATTGATGCAGCGTTGTAATGGAACAACGAATCTCCAGTTGATTGCTGATCCAAATGATTTAATGATGCAACAATTGATGCAAAGTGCAACAGCGCATTTGTTGATTGGTTTTCAACATTCAGGGATTAAATTAAAATTACTCAATGCGCTTTTAACAGGTAAAAGATGTATTGCTACTCCAGCAATGGTGGCAGGGTCAGGCTTGGAAATTTTTTGTGAAATCATTGAAACACCGCTTGAACTGATTCATAAAATAAACCATTTTGAACCAATTTCAGAGGAGAAAACACACGAACGATTGAGTCAATTGCGCATGCTGTTTTCTGATGAGCAGTTGTTGGACGTTGTGAAGAAACACCTTTATTAATGAGGAATTGAAAATGTAAAATTGTAAATTGGATTGAGGAATAGATTTTGATCCTACTTACTTGATTTTTAAACGTGTTTTAATCTTTAAGAATAAGAATTGAGACAGAAGACCGCTTCACTTAAGGACTAAAGATTAGATTCCTAAATCAATCTTTAGTCTATTATCTTCAGTCTAACGTCTTATTCGTTTTACAGCTTGGTTGATTAATAATTAAGACAGGGATCGCCTTCATGATTTTTCTCATTCATAATTTTCAGTATTGGCTTTGATAGGATTTACTCGATTTAGATTCCTTTGGTACTATCTGGACAAAAAAAAGAAGCGATCGTTCTTGCAAAATAAAACGAAGCACATTTTTCAACTAAAATAATCAGCATTAATCATTTTTTTATCCTGTTGACAAACAGTGTTTTAATGAGTTTGGTGGATTTTATTTCATGGCCATTTTCGTTAAAAGACGTTAAACTACAATTTCTCATGTACCAAAAATGAAATTCGTGCGTTAAAGGAAATAGACACCGGCTTCAGTCCGGATCTGTTCATAAGTAGTAGTAGTTAGGTTTAGGTAGCGTGTAGAGAGGCGAGTAGTGTTGCCTCTCTTTTTTTGTGCCTTTGGTGAAATCCTCATTACATTTACCCAAAATTGCAAACTATGCGTATTCTTGGTGTAATTCCCGCCCGTTATGGTTCATCCCGTTTTCCAGGAAAACCACTCATCGATTTGAAAGGGAAAACAATGATTCAACGTGTATATGAAGGAGCGAAACAATCTACTATGCTCACTGATTTGATTGTTGCTACAGATGATCAACGCATTGTTGATGAAGTCAATCGTTTTGGAGGAAAAGTAATCATGACGGCTGATCACCACCAAACAGGAACCGATCGTTGCGCCGAAGTCATTGCTCAACTCAATGATTCGTATGATGTGATCATCAATATTCAGGGAGATGAACCACTTGTGAATCCAGCACAATTGGATGGTTTATTGGCTGTGTTCTCAGACCCAACAGTTACTATAGGCACGCTCGCTTCTCGTTCCATTGATGTAGATGATTTGGCGAATCCCAATCGCATTAAATTGGTGGTGAATCATGCAAACAACGCCCTGTATTTCTCACGAAGCGCCGTTCCCAATTTTGCGAATGCCAAAGGTGAACCTTTAGATGTCTATCCGTATTTACGCCATATCGGCTTGTATGCATACCGCGCTGAAACATTAAAACAAATCAGTCAGTTATCTCCAACAGCCTTAGAACAAGTTGAATCATTGGAACAATTACGCTGGTTGTATCATGGTTATTCGATCAAAGTAGTGGAAACAACCATCGAGACTCCCAATATTGATGTTCCAGCTGATGTAGAAAAAGTATTGCAGTTTCTGTAACCCTTTTCCATTCCTCACGTAAAAAATCAGGTTGTTTTTGTAACTTTGTGAAATGCTGACAGTTGAAGGTATTATTGGTGATTTGTTAATGCAGCACAATTGTGTTGTTGTTCCTGCGTTTGGTGGCTTTGTTGCTCAACGTGTTGGTGCACAATTGGATGCGGTGAATGGAACCATGACTCCGCCAAGAAAAGCCATTCTTTTTAACCGTCAGTTGATCAACAACGATGGCTTATTAATCGCTTCTTACGCTCAGCAAAATAAGATCGATTACAAAGATGCACAAATCGCAGTTGGTGCTGTTATTAATCAGTGGGATCAACAATTAAAAGATGGTTTCCGCATTTCAATTGATCGCGTTGGTTTTTTGTACTTCGATTTAGAACGCAATTTGTGTTTTGAACAAGACCGTTTCTACAATTTATTGATGGAATCGTATGGACTTGGTGCCATTCATTTTGTTTCAGCTGCTGATGTAGAAGCGAAAAACACACATGAAGTGATTCGTGAATTGGTGAAAGAAGCTGTTTTAGAACCAGTAGTTGAATTCCAACCTGCACACATTGAAGCGGTAGCGTCTCCTCAAGAAGAAGCACCTATTATTCCAATCGATCGCGCAAAAACACCTGTTCGCACTTGGCGTTATATCGCAGCGGCGGCATTGTTACCAATCGCTTTTTATTCGTTTTGGATTCCAATGAAAACAGATGTGTTAGAATCTGGCATGCTTTCCTTGAACGATTTTAATCCGTTTCATACCAACAATCCTACACGTTACCAACCAAGTGCCAATACCTATAAAGCTGAATCGAATGGTCCTGTAACCAACCAATTGGAAACGATTCCAGACGGTGTTTCTATCTTTTCCTATTCCATTGATGACGATTGGTATATTCCCGTTCGCGTTACGAATTCAACTCCTGAAACAATTGTTCCTGAATCAACAACAACAGTTATTGTTGCTAAATCGACATCCGGTTCACACATCATTGTTGGGTGTTTCAGTGATGTAACCAATGCCAATAACTTGGTTGCTACGTTACGTGCAAAAGGATTCGATGCGCGCGTTTTAGATGGAAGTGGTTTAATTCGTGTAAGTGCTGGTGACGGAGCTCAATTCAATGAGTTGAATCCGAAATTGCAGGCTGAAGGCTTGAATGGCTGGGTGTTGAAATAAGCATTTTTTTTCAACAACACTCTTTCCTTTTTCTATCACTCCTCCTCAGGAATTAAAAAGTACTGTTTCGTTACAACATCGTTTACTGTCAATTGAAAACAACAAAATCCGGCTTTTTCTGGAAGAAATACTGGATAGAGCTGTGTTCCTGCTTTTCCCATAAACGTAGCTTTGTGTTTTACTTTTCCGCGTTTATTGGTCCACTGAATGGATACAAGAGTTGGTTTTTCTAGTGTAAATTGAACTTGATACCGTGCTGCTGCTTGGTTTCTAACTGCGCGTAAATCAAGCGAAGATGTACTCATCTTATTCTTCGTTTGTGGAACAGTACTTTTTACCAAATACACCTCAAACATACCACTAAATGCAGCACTTTCTTCATCGTCATTGGTCCAAAAAATAGCGCGAGCAGTACTGGCAATTCCACCTAAAATGGTTCCTAGAAAAATGGAATCTTGCCCAGCATCAAACCGAATAACTCCTGCTTCTAATCTTGGAAGAGTTGGATTCGGAATAAACTCCCCTCCTGCTCCAAGTAATGCTGGCATCTCGACAGGAAGTTTGAACTCACTCATCGAACCATCATCAAAACGACTGACCCGTGAAATGGTTGAAACAAACGGAACGCTGTTGTCTTGCACCAAAATTCCTAAACTGTCATAAAATTGAGCAATTCCACCGAAAAAAATCGTGTGCATCGCGCCAGTAGTAGGTTCATACAAACTAATGTCTGGACAATGGTAATGGTTGTAATACTGTCTGAAATTCGGTTGTTCTGTCAACCCAACGTTGTCTATAAGAATCGTAGATTGATAGGGTAAATCGACTCCGTATTGAAAAACACCAGAAAAGGCTGTTAAGTACGGTTTATTGGAAGCAGTTAATCCTAAAACCACATTAAAATCGCGGCGATGCATCAGTAATGAATCTTCAGCCCCCACCAAAAAAGTAGGTTTTCCATTTTCATCTAGCGTAAACCGACGCACTGAATTGGTATACGTTTGGGTAAATGTTGGTCGGTCGGCAGGATTGTAACGACCATCAAAACGATGACCACCGACTATATGAAACGTGTTATTCATTTTTAGCAATTGACCGCCAGTAACAGCAAAAAGTGAGTCTTCCAACTGCTGAAACAATGGATCATTTATTTGCCCTTCTTGCACCGCTTTCACCAAATCAGGAAGATGAATCGTTGTCAAATAAGGAAATGTTTGGTGATCATCTGCCAGTTGATTGATTCCATATCCACCCACTAAAAGCAATTGATCGCCATCTTGGGTAAAACACGTATTCGTTGCTTTGAGTTGATTTCGAAGGGAAGGAGAAAGTTGATCAACTGAAGCTTTCCACAATTCATTGGTGCGGGGATCAATGACCAAAATCTGATTGTTGTGTCCAATGGAGTCAAATGCAGCAAACGGTTGGCGACGGTGCAAGCCATCTAAACGCCCTCCAATAATGATCCATTTTCCGTCATGTTGACCAAAAGCATACGATTGAATTCCCATAAGTTGAGGAATCTGCTTTGGTTTTAAGTAAACCGTATAATCGTTTATTGTTTGTGCTGTTACTCCTGAGGAAATTAATAGTAGAAGAAATAAGAGCTGTCTCATGGCGCAAAAATAACCACTTTTATTCGTGAGAATCCTGATAAAAATCAGTTCGGGTAAATTAATAAGTTAATCGGCATATTCATTGCGTTCCAAACGATCCAATACCTCTTGCAAATTTTTGGCTTTTTTCTCAGAACGACTGGCAATAGCAGTTGGCGTAAAATAGGTGTGCATTCTTAAAAACGAAACTTGCAATTCATCCCATTTACGATCGCTATCTATTTTTCCATGCTCTTTTAATTCGCGACGCAATTTATCAGCAATTTCATGAAAATCATCTCTTCCCAAATAATCTAAATCGGCATCACAAATGATTTCTTCCAAATGATTTTTGGGTTTATGCGGAATTTGGGTAACGAAAATGAGTTCCTTTATTTGGGCAATGTGTTGTTCTGAATAGCCGTATTTGGGTAGAATTTCCTCCGCCATTCGTGCGCCAATTGGTTCATTTCGTTCATAATCTTCCACAAAACCAGCATCATGATAGGTCGCTGCGGATTTCAATAAAAACAATCCTTCATCGGTTACTCCTTCCAATAAAGCATAGCGCTCAACGGCTTTTACAACATCTTTCGTGTGCGCAATACTGTGATAATGCAATTTGGAAGACAGCCCGCGTTCCAACACTTTTATAATATGGCGTTCTGCTTTGTAATAATTGATACTACTGTACAAGTGTAGGTTGACAATCTGCTGAAAACGTTCATTGGGATACAACCCTTCACTGTTAACGGATAATTCTGTTTTAATCCGTTCAACGGTAAACATGTCAATCATTCCCTTGCTTTTGGATTGTACTTTTCCTCTGAACGTACATTCAAAATACGGTTCGATGAGTTTAAATGTCGCACCAGAAATCGTGACACGACCAGGTTCACCCATCATTTCCATTCGCTGAGCTTGATTCACCGTCGCTCCCCAAATATCATACGCCAAGCGTTCCGAACCAATTACTCCAGCTGTTACTTCACCCGTGTTGATACCAAGACGTAAATCCCAATATTCTGTTCCGTTGGCGATGGCCTCGTTTTTGAGACGCTGCATGTAATCTTGAATGTGAAGCGCAGCAAGAACAGCATCAATCGGATTGGTATTGTTTCGAACAGGCACGCCACCAGCACACATGTATGCATCGCCAATGGTTTTAATTTTCTCCAAGTTATTGCGCACAATAATTTCATCGAATTTGGTGAAATAGACATCCAATCGATGCACCAACTCGGTTGGCTTCATGTGCTCTGCAATTTTGGTAAACCCAACAAAATCTGTAAAAAGTACAGATACCGTTTTGTAAGCACGTGCCGAGGCTCTTCCTTTAGAAATTAATTCTTTTGCCGTTGATTCTGGAATAATGTTTCGAAGTAATTTTTCTGACTTATCTTTTTCGATTTGCAACAAGCGTTTTTGTTCATCAACTTTGATTTTCTCCTGTTGAATAATCTCTTTTTGCATTTCAATCTTCACATTCTGTGCGCGAATTTCTTTTGTTCGCTCCACAATTTTCATTTCCAACCGAACTTGTTCCCTCCTACCTTGTTCAATCCGTCCACGAATAACACCAAGCGTAATCAATGTCAATAAAGCAACCATAATTGCCCAAAACCACCATTTCCACCAATAGGGAGATGCAATCTCAATGTCCATTGTAGCAGAATTCGCAATCCATTGACCACCTGATTTTCGAACAAAAACTTCCAATGTGTAGCTTCCTGGCGACAAGGAGTTGAATCGGATTTCGTTGGTACTTCCTAAAAATATCGTTTCTTCATCTGATCCTCTTAAGATGTACTTGTACTCCAATAATTGCGGATTCATCAAATCAGAAGCAACAAAATGCAGGGTGAAACTTCGATGGTTATACGGCAATTCTATCTGTCTAATTTCAGAAATCGTCGTTTTAAAAGGTGCGTCCTTATCACCTGGATGCAACCAATTTCCATCTAATTTGAATTTAGTGAAACGAATTTCCAACGGTTGTTGGGTTTTGTTGAGAAACCCAGGGTTGAAAAAATTATACCCGGCAATTCCGCCAAAAAACAACTCTCCTGAAACAGATCCTAAAAAAGCTCCTGTATTAAATTCATTACTCATTAATCCATGCACCTCAGAAAAGTTGGTGCTAATTCCCGAATCTGGATTAAATTTTGCTAACCCTTTATTGGTACTCAACCACAAAGCTCCAGTTGGATCGGGCAAAATTCCGTAGACAAAATTATTTGGTAGCCCTTGTTTCTTGGAATAACTTTTTACTTTGCCTGTTGTTAAATTCAATCGAAGTAAACCTGAACCCGTTGTACCCAACCACAATTCGGTTGCAGAAGATTGATAGAGTGACGAAACATAATCTTTTGTTACCTGCGTCAACTGGGTGTTATAGCGAAATGGAACAATGGATAATTCACCCGTTTTACTTTTCTTTAATACAGCCAATCCTCCTGAACTCGTGCCAAAATAAATGGTGCCATCCAACCCTTTAAAAGCTAATCGGCACACGCCTGGTCCAATGGTTGTTTTGGGTTTTTTGGGATTGTGAACAAAGCTGACGACAGTTTTCTTTTTCGTGTCATACAACAGTACGCCACCTTTCGTTGCTAGAAAATACTGATTGTCTTCGTAAGGAATAATGCGGTAAACGCGTTCGAAACTCGTTGGGTTTTCAATTTTTTTATACGCTATTTTCGTGAATGAATAACTTGCACCAAAATAAGACAATGCGTACAAACCATCTGTGCAACCAACAAGCATTTCATGATCATTCACGTAATGCAATGACATAATACTGGATTCTTTGTTTTCAGATCCTTTCGCTAAATCATACTGCAGAAATGTACCACTTGCTCTGTCCATGACTGAAACCGCAAAATCAGTTGCAATAAACGTCTGTTTTCCCTGTGGATCTTCCGCAAAAGCCCAAACACTTGCGGAAGGAAGTCCTTGTTTTCTGTTTCCAGAAGGTCCTATTCCTAAAAATCCTTGGTTGATTGGATCAAAACAACTCAATCCACGCAAGGTACCAATCCATATCGCACCATTTTCATCTGAAAACAATCGATTAATGGCATCGTACAAGAGTGCGTTTTTCTGAAAAAGATCTTGTTTGCTTTGTTGAATGATATAAATGCCTTTTTCTTTTTTAACTGTCAGCAAACCTTTATTTTGAGTGGCCACATAAAATTCACCAGTCGTTCGTAAGTAAACATCGGCTATTTCAATGATTCCAAGTTTGCTTTCAATTTGAGTCAGAAAAGGAAGCAGGTTGTTCGTTTTAAAATCATAGAGCCACAATCCTTTATTGGTGCTTAATAAGTAAACTGAACCCGTAAAAAATTCAATATCGTTGATGACCCAATTGTTAACCGTTATTTTTTGGGGAAGAACACGGTACCATTGTCCTGTTTGAATATTGTAATTGAAAACACCTCGATCTTCTGTGGATATAAGTAAGTGTAGATCGTCTAAAAATCGAACACTGTGAATGCGTTTGGTTGGTAATTTAGTAGGTATGATTTTTATTTTTCGCGATTTTTTTTCCCATTTCACAATTCCTTGGGTAGATGTTGCCATCCATAAATCACCATTTGTGGCTTGATCCAAGGCTTGAACGGTTAATGGATTATTCGCTCCAATTCCGTAGGTAGTAAAAAGTTCTTTGTTTTGATCATAGCTTGTCAAACCATTCGACGTGCCAAACCACAAACGACCCGTGTTGTCTTTCAATGAACAATTGATGTATTCGCTTTCTAGTCCTTTTGTGTCATCAGAAGTAAACACTTCAAATTGCCGACCATCAAAACGATTTAATCCATCTTGGGTTCCGATCCACAATGTACCAACATCATCTTGAACGATACACGTTACCGAACTTTGTGATAAACCATCTGTAATTGTAAAGTTACGGAATCGATAAGCTAACTGACTAAATGCCAGAGAGCTTAAAAAAAGCGTGAAACAAAGAATCAACAAACGGTTGAACATGGCTTAAATATAGCGATTCATTCCTTTATTCCAAGCGAGGCTGTCTAAAAAGGTTTCTCTACACTGAATTTCAAGGGGTTTAAAAAGTTGCTAAAATGCAAGGCGTTGAGGATGAGACATTGGGAGTTTACTTGAGTAAATGACCATTGTCGATTTCCGAAAACAACGAAGCAGATTGCAGCTTTTTAGACACCTTCATTTTCCTGATTCATTCGCCCCAGGAGCAGGCGCCTTCGCAGCTTGCATTTCCAAATCACGGTCAAAAAGATACAACCCGCCTTTATCACCACCAATTAAACGTAGTTTATCTAAAATACCTCTTGCCAATGCTTCTTCTTCCAGTTGTTCTGAAACATACCATTGCATAAAGTTGTGTGTAGAATAATCTTTTTCTTGTAAACACACATCAACAACATCATTAATGCTAGCAGTCACCATCAATTCATGTTCCAATAATAATTCAAAAACGCGCTCCAATGAATCAAAAGAAACTGGAGGCTGACCAACAGCTGGTACAACAGCAACACCTCCTCTTTCATTGACAAACTTGATCAATTTCAGCATGTGAAACCGCTCTTCATCTGAATGCTGATACATAAATTTAGCCGTTCCATTCAATCCATTGTTTTCAGCCCACGAAGCCATCGCAAGGTAAAATTGAGAAGATGAACTCTCTTTTTGAATTTGATCATTCAACGCTTTTTCTATACGGTCGTTCATGGGATTTTTGTTTTTTGAATTTGAAAAGTTCATTTGTTTGTTCCAAAGTTAACCTTCTGTTCTTATTTATTCCAATTTGGTTGCGTGAATTAATCGTAATTTAGCACAAGTATAAATAAGAGAATGGGCTATAAACGACCAAGAAAAGAAAACGATAGGAAAGACAAAAAGTTAAAACAAAGTCTTTTTCACATCATCCGCAAATTATTTGAAGAACATCCAGATGCGTTGTTGAACTATAAACAAGTATGCACCCTTTTGCATATTAAAGATGGTGAATCACGCAAATTGGTTGTTTCTATACTTACCGATTTGAACAAAGAAGGATTTGTCAAACAAAACGGACATGCTACCTATATCTATAGCAACACCCAAGAATTTGTTGTCGGAGATTTAGAATTGACGCAACGTGGTTCTGGTTTTGTATTAACCGATAAGTCAGGACCTGATATTTTTATTCCTCCTCATTTAATTGGGCAAGCGATTCATGGTGATACAGTAAAAGTTGTCATCACTCGTCGTGGAGCTGAACGCATTGAAGGCAGAATTGTTGAAGTTGTTTCACGCGAACGCACACAGTTTGTAGGAACCATTCAATTACACGATAAATTCGCTTACCTCATCCCTGATAATTCAAGAACGGGCGTACAAATTCAAATTCCTCGGGAAAAACTCAACGGCGCAAAAAATAGAGACAAAGCTTTAGTGAAGATTACAGTTTGGCCAAAATCTGCTGAACATCCATTTGGTGAAGTCATTCAAACATTGGGGGGAAATTCACTCCACGACAATGAAATGATCAGCATTTTGGTAAGTCATGGGTTGGATATCGAATTTGATGCAGCTGTTATGTCGGAAGCCGAGCAAGTAACGCTTGAACTAGATCCTGTAGAAGTTGAAAAACGCCGCGATTTCCGTGATAAGTTAACGTTCACCATTGACCCTGTTGATGCAAAAGATTTTGATGATGCCCTTTCAATTGAGCGTTTAGAAAACGGACATTTGGAAATTGGTGTCCACATCGCTGATGTTAGTCATTATGTACGTCCCGAAAGTGCCATGGATAAAGAGGCGTTGAAACGTGGTAATTCGGTTTACCTGGTCGATCGCGTTATTCCAATGTTGCCTGAACAATTATCAAACATGGTGTGTTCTTTGCGACCGCATGAAGATAAATTTACTTTTTCAGCCGTTTTTGAATTGGATGAAAATGGAAAAATCTACAATGAATGGTTCGGAAAAACGGTTATTCATTCCGATCACCGTTTTGCTTATGAAGAAGCCCAAGTAATTCTTGAAGGCGCAGAAGGTCCGCACAAAGATAAATTGCATACCCTAGATAAAATTGCCAAAGTTTTACGTAATGCACGTTTCAAAAAAGGTGCGTTAATGATCAATTCAGAAGAAATTCGTTTTCAACTGGATGAAAACCGTGAACCAATTGGCGTGATGGTAAAAGTATCGAAAGATGCCCACCAACTCATCGAAGAATTTATGTTATTGGCAAACCGAAGAGTAGCAACTTTTGTGGGCGAACCGAAAAAAGGTCAAGACATTATTCCGTTTGTATACCGCTGTCACGACAAACCTGATCCTGATAAAATTTCTATTTTCAGTGTCTTTATTGATCATTTTGGTTATAAATTGGAATTTTCGAATCCTGAACAAGTTGCACAAAGCATCAATAAATTATTGGATGATATTCGCTTGAAAAACGAATTCAGTATTATTCAACAAATGGCGATTCGAAGCATGGCAAAAGCCACTTACGAAACACTCAATATTGGTCATTACGGTTTAGCATTTGATTATTATTCACATTTCACCTCCCCAATTCGGCGATATGCAGATTTAATGGTTCACCGAATTTTGTTAGAAACACTTGAAAAGAAACCACACAAATACAATTCTGTGTTGGATGATGTGTGTAAACGCATTTCTCGTCAAGAACGCAAAGCAACAGAAGCTGAGCGCGAATCAAACAAGTATTTCCAAGTGGTATTTGTACACGATAAAATTGGTGAAACATTTGAGGGAATCGTAACGGGTGTTGCTGAATTTGGATTGTTCGTTCGTATGACAGAAAACGCTTGTGAAGGAATGGTTCCAATGCAAGAAATTCCAGGAGATCGTTTTCATTTTGATCAAAAGCGTTACATGATTGTGGGGCAGAAAACTGGGAAAACCTACAATTTTGGGGATGCTGTAAAAGTTAAGATTACGGAAGTGCATCCGAGACGACGACAAATTGATTTGGTGTTGGTGCTGTGATTGGTTGTTGTTTTTGAAACAGAATTTAGTTGTTAGCTTTTCAATAATGGATGAACCGTTCCGTAATCCCGCTTCCGATAACAATCGGAATACGGAACACTTCCTTATCAGCCAGTTATATGATTATTTGTTCCTTCTTTTAATAAATTTTTACCGATAAGAAACAAAGAAACCCACGTTTCCGCAGGTTTCCTTTTATCTAGTTAAAACTATTTATTGTTTCGGTATTTCTAATAATTTCATTGATTTATGCGATTTCCCTGCCAAATCTTTGTAGATTACTACACAAACGTACATGCCTGGTTCAACAAAATCACCCTCATTGTTCAGTCTTCCATTCCAATGAAATGCAGGATCAGTTGAACGATATACTGCGTCGTTTTTAGTATTTAAAATCGTCACCTCAACACTCATCACGTGTTTGTAGTCAATTAAATAATACTCATCTTCTTGGTTATCTTGATTGAGTGGTGTAAATACATTTGGAAAAACAATCACTGCCTTTTCAATTGTTGCTTGTTCTTCAGAATGGGATGATTGAAAAATAACTGGCTCGGTTGGATTTTCATTTTCATCAGATAGTCCAGTAAATGCAACTGATTCAAACGGCTCAGAAGTAGATTGATTTATCGTTACTTTTGGTTGGGGTTCTACTATATCATCAACCAGATCGATAACCTTGTCAATCTGGAAGAAATGACTTGGAAGTCGTTGTTCTAATTCTTCATTCACATCAGTCGATGCGTTTTGAATTGTTTGAGTAGGTTGATTTGCAACAATTGGAGTTGTTTCCACCTCTTTAGAAGGAGAAGTTGTCTCTACTTTTACTGGAGGAGTTGTTTGAGTTTCTTCATTTGTCGAATTCAGTACAACGAATGTAGTAACCACAGCAACACCAGTAACAGCAGCACTTCCGATGATCCACTTAGCAAGCGCCGAAATTCCTTTCGTAGCTACCACAGAAGAAACACCAGCCGCAGCCATTTTAGCTTGCAAACCGTTCCATACCTCTGGCCTTACCGGAGTGGTATGATTTTCCAGAGACCTGGAAAATAGTTCTTGTATGTTGTCTTTATCAATCACTTTCAATCTTTTCTAATTGATTGCGCAAGAAAGCACGGGCACGTGAGTATTGTGATTTGGAGGTATTCTCCGTTACTCCTAAAGTGTCTGCTATTTCCTTATGGCTATAGCCTTCTATTGCAAACATGTTAAATACTATCCTATACCCATCAGGCAAGGCATCTATCAGTTGAAGAAGCTGTTCTACATTCATTTCATCGAATCCAGTGTCTTCGTAGGAAACTTTGTAGGATACATCATCCAATTGTACATCTCCTAGCAGTTTTTTGTTTTTGCGTAACATATCCAAAGCGGTGTTTACCATAATTCGGCGAATCCACCCTTCCAATGAACCTTCCATTTTAAATTCACCGATTTTATGAAAAATCTTCACAAAACCGTCTTGTAAGGTGTCTTCAGCTTCATCCATGTTCCGCAAATACCGCATGATCACTGCTAGCATTTTAGGAGCAAATTTATCAAACAACGCTCGCTGTGCTCTGGGATTTCCTTTGGCGCATTCTGTTACCAATGTTCTATCGTCCATAGCATTTGCTGATTTATAAGACTGGAAACTTAGGAAAAAGGTTGCACGGTAAAACATTCTACAAATAAAAAAGTTAATTTCGTCGCAATCGAATAGAAAAATGAAACTCATCACAACTGGTGTTTTCACCCTGCTTTTAAGCGCCAGCGCTATCTTTGCCCAGCATATATCCCTAAAAACGGGAAAATATGCTGCTAGTTTGATGTTGAATCAAACGACCTCTTTGCCCATCCGTTTATCGGTTGAACGGCAGGATAAATCTACCATTCTGGTCATTAATAACGCTGAAGAGCGAATTGAATTGAGACTTTCTAAAAAAGTTGGTGACACTCTTGTATTCCCATTTCCAAATTTTGAATCTGAATTACGTGTTGTTGCCTCGAAAAAGAAACGATTAAAAGGCCTTTGGGTCAACTACAATAAAGCGAATAATTACAATATCCCTTTTGAAGCACATTTATTAAATAGCCCTCCGGTTCTTGCATCACCTAAAATAGAATTGGGCGGAAAATGGGAAGCGTACTTTTCTCCAAAAACACCCGATCAAGAAAGTGCTATTGGTCTTTTTAAACAAGAGATGAATAAGGTAACTGGAACGTTCCTTACTGAAACTGGTGACTATCGTTTTCTTGAAGGAACTGTTGAAGGTTCTTCCTTTTTTGTTTCCTGTTTTGATGGTTCTCACGCATTTCTAATTACTGGCTCACTCGAAAATGGTGTTATAAAAGGAACGTTTTACAGTGGTAAACATTATCAAACCAGTTGGACAGCTTCTCAAAATGAGTTGTTTGAATTACAAAACTCGGATTCATTAACCTACCTAAAAGAATCTGATGCCCTTGTGAAATTTACACTAAAGGATTTAACAGGTGCTGAGTTCTCTTTTCCAAATACAGCAACTCTAAATAAAGTGGTGATCATTCAAATTATGGGTACTTGGTGTCCGAATTGTATGGATGAAACAAAATACTACAAAGAATTATATGCCAAATACCACGACCAAGGATTGGAAATCATTTCCATTGGTTACGAAGCTGCAGATACTTTTGAAGAACAAGTTGCTAAAATTCAACATTTACAACAACGACACAACCTAGAATTTACGTTCTTAGTCGGTGGCATTGCTAACAAAGGAAAAGCTTCCGAAGATTTTGCCATGCTCAATGAAGTTATTTCATTCCCAACTACTTTTTTTATTGGTCGCGATGGAATTGTAAAACGTATTCATACTGGTTTTAATGGACCGGGAACGGGTAGTTATTATACAGAATACGTCACTAAAACAAATGCGTTGATTGAATCGTTACTCGCACAATAATTGAAAATGTAAAATTGAAAATTATCAATTATAAAAATTGTTGTCGTTCACTAAATCCACTTTTTCAATTTTACATTTTACATTTTACATTAATAATCAAGTCGTGGTCTCTTATCCGCATTCGCTAAAATCCAAGCCGTTCCAAATACCAATCGCGCTACTGTTTCTACTTTCGTGAAATCTATTTTCTCAATATCATCTCCTGGTTGGTGATAATCTTCGTGGATTCCACTGAAATAAAAAATGCTGGGAATGTTGTTTTTCGCAAAATTGTAATGATCTGAGCGATAATAAAACCGATTAGGGTCGTTTTTAGAGTTAAATGTGTAATCCAACTTTATGTTTGTGTAACGCTGATTTGCTTCCTCGTTTGCTGTATGTAGATCAGTACTGAGCATATTGGAACCAATAATATAGATGTACTCTTCAGGAGTTGATTCATGTGCAATATCAGTTCTACCAATCATATCAATGTTCAAATCAGCAATCGTTTTCTCCAAAGAAACAATCGGATGACTCACATAATACTGAGATCCTAACAACCCTTTTTCTTCTCCCGAAACAGTCATGATAAGAATGGACCTTCTTGGCGCATTTCCATCCTTTTTTGCTTGCATGAAAGCTTCCGCTATTTCCAATAATGCAACTGTGCCGGTTCCATCATCATCTGCACCGTTATAAACAATACCATTTTCAATTCCTATATGATCATAGTGTGCCGTAATCACAATCACTTCTTTAGAAAGGATTGGATCACTTCCTGGAATAAAAGCCAAAACATTGGAACTTTTTAGTGGCGTTTCCTCTAAATTTAATGTGCCTGAAAGTTTCGAAACGACCGCTCCTTTTTTTGATTTTTTCTCTTTTCCTTTACCCAACAAATAAGAAAACGATTTTTTAAATGCTCCAGAAAGTGCGGTTGCATTTACGATGATTATGGGCAGCTCTTCTTTTACAATTTCTTCTTTTAGTCGCATCGATTTTGCAGTAGCATAATGTTCTAAATACTCATACAAATCTTCATAGTTTGTAGTGATCAAAACAATCACCTTCGCTCCTTTCAATTTATTTTTGCGAATTAAAGCAACTTCAGCTTGAATATCCATTCCTTTTAATGAATGAATAAGTGCGTAATTTTCTTTTGGTTCAAGCGTTAATTGTGCAAGCGTTATGAGTTCTAAATCCTGAAACGAAACTTGTTTCCTTGCTCCATAATACACATAATCGTTTTTGAAAACCAAGTTATTCTTTCCCACTTTCAAGGATCCACCGGGAACCGTTTCAATGACTTCAAACGATTGTTGAAACTCCTGCATGCTGGGAACAAATGAACAACCATCTTCTTTGAACGATTGCTCAATATAGGTGGCAGCCATTTGTTGTCCCTTTTTCCCAGTTTCCCGACCTTCATACGCATCACTTGCTAAAACCGATAAGTGTTTTTTTAAATCGATAGAATCAATAAACGTTGCGTATTTTTTAGCCAGGTCTTCTTTTTGGGCACTTATAGTAACCGTTGTTAATAAGGTTAAAACCAACAGGAGTTTTTTCATAAGATTAATCGATAAGAAACGGTATTTTTTCAATTCTGTTTTGGTGACGACCACCTTCAAATGCTGTTGAGAAAAAAGCGTCAACCATTTCCAATGCTTCTTCAGTAGAAATAAAACGAGCTGGTAAGGTTAAAATATTTGCATCGTTGTGTTGTCGAGCCAATTCAGCAATCTCTTTCTTCCAACATAAAGCACCGCGAATTCCTTGGTGTTTATTTACAGTCATATTAATGCCATTTCCGCTTCCACAAATAACAATTCCAAGTGATTCCGGATTACTTTCTACGTGTGTCGCTACTGGATGACCAAAATCAGCATAATCGATACTTTCTTCGGAATAACAACCATAATCTTTTACTGAATAACCTTTTGATTCAAGGTGAGCAATAACAGTTGTTTTTAGCTGAAAACCAGCATGGTCTGCGCCAATTGGAATAATTTGAGACATCTTTTACGTTTTTTACCAAAGGTATTGCTTATGAACAAAACAACCAAGATATAAACAACCATCACTTTTTGTATTCTTTAATAGACTGATTATCAACGCTAATTATGGTTGGTTTATAAACATAAAAACAACTATAATTGTTAATACTGGTTCACAACTACTCAAAAGAAAGTCTTGCATTATTCAGAATTCCGTCATATATGTTCAAATAATTGAATTGACAATCAAAAGTTAGCTGTTTTTATGGAGAAGTTTCACACACGTTTCATAGTAGTTTAACAGTCTGTTTATCCAACTCTTTATTAACACAACATGTTATTAACATAAATGTGTATAACTGATTAAAGAGTATACAATCAACGTAATACATACAATATATAGTGTTCATAAATAGCCCGTTTTCTTGTATAACTGACTTCTCCTAAGAAAAAGTACAAAAGTTCTTCACCTATTAACACCCTTAATAATAGTAATAAAGGTTTTTAAAATTTTAAAATTTCTTTATTCCTTTTATTATAGTTTTTCAGGTAAGGTGTAATTTATTGGAAGTATGGATTTGAAAACGTATTTTCGAATACTCAACGGAACAACAAAGATTTAAAACTTAATTTAAAGGTATAGCTAAAAACGATTTTTTATATACCTTTGGTTGCAAAGCTAAACGCTATGACAAAGGCAAACGTACTGGTTGTCGAAGACGAATTTATTGTTTCAAAGGATATACAATCTAGCTTGAAGAAGTTGGGGTATAACGTCATAGGAGCTGCACCTTCTGGTGAAAAGGCACTCGAATTATTGGCATTGGAACAACCTGATATTGTCTTGATGGACATCATGCTGAAAGGTGAAATGAATGGAATTCAAACTGCTGAAATAGTTCGAAATGAATATGCTATTCCCGTTATTTACCTGACTGCTTACGCCGATGAAGCTACTTTAGCGAAAGCGAAAGTTACAGAACCTTACGGCTATATTCTTAAACCTTTCAAGGAAATTGATTTACACACTTCCATTGAAATGGCGCTGTATAAGCACAAAAAAGAACAGGAAGTAGAAAGAGAGCGTGATATGCTCTATTCGTTGGTTGAGAACAAGGAAAAGGAGGCTCACTTTGATTTTATCTTTGTTAAATCTAACAGTAAATTGGTAAAGTTGAATATGGCAGATATTTTCTTTATTGAGGCGTTGAAGGATTATGTTGTCATCAATACCAATGAAACACGTTATACGATTCATTCAACCATGAAGGATATTGAATCCAAGTTGGGCGGTGAACAGTTTATTCGTGTTCATCGATCGTTTATTGTGCGTATGGACAAGATTGCTTCCATTGATTTTCCAAATTTACAATTGGAAAACGATCGTAAATTAATTCCAATTGGTGGTTCTTATCGTGATGATCTGACAAATCGGATCAAAATGCTTTAAGCACATTTCTATTTATTTCTAATGTTGATTTTTAACTGGCTTGTTTAATAGTTGGTTGCGTTCAGTAGTTAGATCTATTCATCTTTCATTTTGCTTAAATCGTATTGCATGAGGAAACTTAAGGTATTCTATGTACTTAAGATTGCGCCTTATTTTTCTTATTCTGTGTAAATGCTATATTACTAATCTCACTAAATTTTAGGCAATAAAAAAAACCTGCTAATTTCTTAACAGGTTTTTGAGGTTTCGAGCGGATTCGAACCGCTGTAGGCGGTTTTGCAGACCGCTGCCTAGCCGCTCGGCCACGAAACCATCTGAGCGGTGACAAAAATACACAATTTTTCTATTCTATGAAGTCCAATTTCCTTCTTCTATAATTATTGCTACGTTTTCTACGTCTCCATTGATGGGTGGACAGATCTTAACTACCTTAACACGAAGTGCTTCTAGCTGTTGAACCTCTTGCTGAATACGGTTGACAATTCGTTGACCAACGTGTTCTATTAATTTTGAACGTATAGCCATTTCTTCAGTTACTATTTGATTAACTTGAACATAATCAATAGTTTGACTTAAATCATCTTGTTCTGCAGCTTTCGAAAAATTTGTTTTCATGGTAACATCAACTGTATAGTGACCACCAATTTTTCCTTCTTCTTCTAAGCATCCATGGTACGCATAGAGCTTGATTCCATTAACTTCTATCAGCTGTTTCATCGGTTATTTTAAGGTAGTCAAACCTATTTCAATACGAGCAATACATTCTTCTTTGCCTAAAAAATGAGCAATTTCAAACATACTTGGTCCTGTTCCTGCACCTGTTATTACTAAACGAAACAAGGGAAGTACAGCTCCAATACCCAATTGTTTTTCTTCTAAAAAGCTTTTAAACGTTGTTTCTATGTTAGCTGCAGAAAATTCGGTGATTGCTAGTAAACGTTCTTTCCATTCTTGGATGAGTGCTGAAGAATCTTCTTTCCACTTTTTAGCAACCGTTTGCTCATCATAGTTTTCTGGACGATCGATTAAGTAAGCACCTTCCGTCATCATATCTGCTACAAAAGTTGCACGTTCTTTCATTAAATGACAAAAGAGTTCAAGTCTCTCTATGGATTCTGTCAAAATAAACTCTGCCTTAAGCAAAGTAGCTAGTTCATTATCTGTTGCTGATTTCAAGTATTGTTGTTGAAACCATTTTGTTTTGTCTGGATCAAATTTTGCTCCAGCTTTCCCTACTCTATCTAAAGTAAATGCCTCAATCAATTCATCCATATTGAATAGTTCTTGAGTAGTACCTGGATTCCAACCTAGGAAAGCGAGCATATTAATAAACGCTCCTTTGAAATATCCTTTCTCTCTGTAGCCAGAATAAAGTTCGCCGTCAGCTGTTGTCCAATTTGTTGGAAATACTGGAAAGCCTAAACGATCTCCATCTCTTTTGGAAAGTTTTCCGTTTCCATCTGGTCGTAATAACAACGGTAAATGCGCAAATTTTGGAGCTTCCCAACCAAATGCTTCATATAATAACACGTGTAATGGTGCTGATGGTAACCACTCTTCTCCTCGGATTACATGAGTTATTTCCATCAAATGATCATCTACAATATTTGCTAAATGGTAGGTTGGCATTCCATCACTTTTGAATAGAACTTTATCATCTAAGTTATTCGTGTTCACAACTACCCAACCACGGATTACATCTTCTAAACGTACATCATGATTACGTGGCATTTTCATACGAATGACATATTGTTCCCCAGCATCAAGTCTTCTTTTAACTTCGTCTGCAGAAAGCGTCAATGAGTTTTTTAGAGTCGATCGAGTAACGCTGTTGTATTGCCAATTAGGCATTCCCATTTGTTTAGCTTGTTCTCTAACCGCATCTAATTCTTCTGGTGTATCGAATGCATAATACGCCTTTTCATTGGCTACTAATTCTTCTGCGTATGGTTTGTACAGTTCTTGACGTTCACTTTGTACATAAGGACCATAATTGCCACCTATTCCTGGACCTTCATCTGGAATAATTCCACACCAGTTCAATGCATCCAAAATGTAATCCTGTGCTCCTGGTACAAAACGAGTTTGATCGGTATCTTCAATACGAATAATGAATGTTCCGTTATTTTTTTTTGCAAACAGGTAATTGTAAAGTGCTGTTCGCACTCCTCCCATGTGTAATGGTCCTGTTGGTGATGGTGCAAACCGCACGCGTACGCCTGAAATCATGAATATTTTCTTTAGAATCGCAAAAATAGTTATTAATTGAGCTTAATCGTGGGAAAAGTGTACGGTAGTTGGTTTTCGTTGCGGAGTTTACAATGTGCTTTCGTAACTTAGTATGTTGTTGAGTTAATAAGATAATTTTATGTCAGCTTTTGATCGCCTTATTGAGCAAATTGATGCATTCATTCGCAAGTATTATAAGAATGAAATGATCAAGGGTGTTCTGGTGTTCGTTGGTTTTTTATTGGGTTCATGGTTACTTGTGAGCACATTGGAATACTTCGGTCAATTCAGTTCTACTGTTCGTTTTATGTTATTGATTTCCTTTGTATTAGGAAACGCCTATATTCTGTTGCGTTATTTTGTTAAACCTTTGATGAGTTTGTACTCTTTTGGGAGACGGATTAATCGTTATCAAGCCGCTAAAATAATTGGTTCTTTTTTCCCAGGTGTGGCGGATCGATTGTTAAATACTTTACAATTAAGTGAAACTACAAATCCGAATGATAGAAGTTTTGAATTGCTTCGCGCTAGTGTAGCACAACGATCGAATGAATTAACTGCCGTTCCTTTTGTGGATGCTGTGCGCTTTAATGAATCGAAGAAATATTTGAAATTTGTTATTCCAATTGCACTGATATTTCTTGCGATTGGAGTTTTTGTTCCTGCTTTATTGGTTGAAGGATCTTCTAGTATTGTCAATTATGAAAAAGCACAACCTGCCCCTTTTGCCTTTAATTTGACTTCTGACCTAGAAAGTGTTGATGAGGGGGAATCAGTGACAATTAAAGCAACAATTTCCGGTCGACAAATTCCTGATAAAGTATATATTGTTTCGGAGCGTGGTCGTTTCTTGATGAAGAAAATACGTAAGAATGAAGTTGTTTATACGTTCGATAATATGAAGTCTTCCACTGATTTTTATTTTGAATCGGGCGATGTGGGTTCTAAAGCTTTTCATATTAATGTGATTGGAAAATCTTCTTTGGGTAAACTTGTTGCTGAATTGAAGTACCCGACTTATTTGGGAAGAAACACGGAAATTGTTTCCAATATTGCTGATTTGGATATTCCAGAGGGGACCCAAATTACATGGAGAATTGCTGCTAAAAATGTGAAAAGTATCGGTGTTAATTGGAATGATTCTACTAAAACGTATCCAACATCTGAAGTTCAATTCAGTAAAAAGTACCGCTCTTCTGGTGAGTTAAAGTTCATTTTGATGAATGCTGTTACTGCTAAATTGGATACTTCCAGTGTTCAATTGAAGATTATCAAAGATGCATATCCAACTATTCTCGTCAATGAACAAGTAGATAGTGTTCGTTCAGGTGTTCGATTATTTAGTGGCATCGTTTCAGATGATTATGGTTTGAATGGTTTATCATTTCATTATGTCATTTCAAAAAAGACAGGAAAAGAAATAAAGCGTTCTATGTCTGTTCAACGCGTTTCTGGTACATCTGATAAGTTTGGTTTTGCTGTTGATTTTAACCGTGAAGAACTCGATGTAGAGGATAAAGTTTCCTATTATTTTACCATTTCTGATAATGATGGAGTGAATGGTTCTAAAACAACGCGATCTCAATCCTTTGTTTACGAACTACCGACTTTAAATGAGTTGAATAACAAACGTGATGAAACACAAAAGGATGCACAATCATCTCTAAAGGATTTAATTAAGAAGGCTGAAAAATTCCAATTAGATGTCAATAAGTTACAGAAGTCACTTTCTAATAAGAAAACTGATTTCAAAACAATGGAACAAATTCAACAATTGCAACAAGAGCAACAATCTCTACAACAGGAATTAGAGAATGTGCAAGAGAAGTTGAATCAAAGCATGGAAGAAAAAAATCAGCTTTCTGAGGTTGATGAAGAATTGTTGAAGCAACAAGAAATGATTGAAGAGTTGATGAAAGAAGTCATGGATGATGAGTTGAAGAAATTATTGGATCAACTGGAAGAAATGATGAAGAATAATCAACAGAACCAGTTGGAAGAAGAATCTGAAAAATTGGATCAATCATCGGAGGAAATGAAAAAGCAATTGGATCGTACACTTGAGATGTTAAAGCGTCTCCAAGTGAATGAAAAGGTGGATGATATAGAAAAGGAATTAGATGAATTGGCGAAAGAACAAGAAGATTTAAAGAAAGAGATCGAAAAGAATGAGCTTTCTAAAGAAGAGTCGTTGAAGAAACAAGACGAGATTGATAAGAAGTTTGATGAGTTAAAAGAAGACTTAATGAAATTGGATGAATTGAATAAGGAGCTTGATCGTCCGATGGAATTAGGTGATTTTGAGGAAGAGAAAAAATCGATTGATGAAAAGATGAAAGAAGCTTCCGATCAATTGCAAAAAGAAAAGAAATCTAAAGCTGGAGAAAGTCAAAAGAAAGCGGCTGATGAAATGAAAGAGTTGTCTGATCAGTTGGACAATGCACAGAAAGAATCGAACAAAAAGCAAGATGAAGAAGATATGGGTCTTTTGAGGATCCTTTTGGAGAACTTGATGGCCTTGAGTTTCGACCAAGAAGGAAACCTGAATGACTTTACGGATGTGAGAGACACGGATCCTGCTTACCGTAAATTGGGTCGTAAGCAGCGAAGTATCATGGATGATACAAAGGTTGTGGAGGATAGTTTATTGGCATTAGCAATACGTCAACCGAAGATTTCAAGTTTTATTGATAAAGAACTACACGAAATCAATTCTAATTTTCGACTGATGGTAGATGAAATTGATGAACATCGCCGTCGTGAATTAAGTCAACATCAACAATTGGTGATGACCAGTTATAATAATTTGGCTTTGCTACTTAATGAGAGTTTACAGAGTATGCAACAACAGGCGCAAAGTCAAAAACCGGGTTCTGGTTCATGCGATAATCCTGGTGGTTCTGGAAAGAAACCGGGCGAAGGTATGTCGGGTCAGGATATGAAAGAAATGTTGAAAAAGCAATTGGATCAAATGAAAAAGGGTCCAAATCCTGGCGGTAAACAACCGGGTGATAAACCTGGTGAAGGAAATTCTGGAATGCCTGGTTTGGGTAATAAGGAGATTGCTAAAATGGCTGCTCAACAAACTGCAATTCGTCAGCGTTTAGAACAAATGCGAAACGAGATGAATAAAGAAGGTCAAGGAAAAGGAAATGGTCTGAATCCATTGATCAAAGAGTTAGAGCAACAAGAAAAGGATTTGATCAACAAGAATTTTGGTTCAGAAATGATCCGTCGTCAACAAGATATCATGACGCGTTTATTGGAGAGCGATAAGGCCTTGAAAGAAAGAGGATTTGAAGAAAAACGCGAATCTCAAAGTGGAAAAGAACGCAATCCTAGTAACCTTATTCGATTTGATGAGTATAATCGACAAAAGCTCGGTCAAATTGAATTGTTGCGCAGTGTAGACCCTTTGTTGTCTAAGTATTATAAAGATAAAGCAAGCGAATATTTCAACCGAGCACAGTAGTATTTATAAAAGTAGTGTGAGGCAATGAAGCAAGGTTATACTCTAATTGATTCGTTAACCATTCGTTCGGAATTAACAAATTTACCGGTTGTGGAGTCTTTAATTGACCGTATCTGTCAGTCGGTTGGTGTTCATGAGGACTTATATGGTAATGTGCTGATTGCTGTTACAGAAGCTGTCAATAATGCGATTATCCACGGAAATAAATTGAACAAAGAAGCCTCTGTTGCTTTAAGTGTTTACGATGAATCAGGTTCTTTTGGGTTTAGTGTCGCTGATGATGGTAGTGGTTTTGATTACCACAACCTCCCCGACCCTACTTCACCTGAAAATATTGAGAAGGAAAATGGTCGTGGTATCTTCTTAATGCGAAACTTGGCTGATGATGTTGAGTTCAACGAATCGGGTAATGAGGTGTTGGTTTTATTCAATAAATAATGGTTGAAATACATATTGAAGATGTTGTGGAGATTCCGGGTATTAACTCGGAATTTTTGTTTGCATGGTTTACACAAGTGTGTGAAATAGAAAGCAAATCGTTGGGTGATGTGAATCTGATCTTCTGTTCGGATGAGCACTTGTTGGAGATGAATCGAACCCATTTGGATCATGATTATTACACGGATATTATCACGTTTGATTATACGGAGAATGGTGTTGTAAGTGGTGATTTGTTTATCAGTGTGGATCGTGTGAGAGAAAACGCACAAGATTTATCTATTGAATTTATGGATGAATTGAATCGTGTCTGCATTCATGGCTTGCTTCATTTGTGTGGTTATAAAGACAAGTCTCCTGCTGATGAATTAATGATGCG
>JAYSRF010000048.1:0-43187 GCA_043721195.1 Fluviicola sp.
TCAAGAAGCGTACAAAGCTGGTCAACGAGCTTTTGGAGAAAATAAGGTACAGGAATTAGTTGATAAATACGCGCAACTTCCGAAAGACATTCAATGGCACCTGATTGGTCATTTACAAACCAATAAAGTAAAATACATCGCTGAGTTTGTACATCTTATTCATGCTGTAGATAGTTTGAAATTGCTGCAAGAAATTGATAAACAAGCGCAAAAATACCAACGCATTATTCCGTGTCTCTTGCAATTCCATATCGCGGAAGAAGAAGCTAAATTTGGTCTTGATTTCAGTGAAGCGGAAGAATTATTACAATCGCGCGAGTTTATTGAAATGCAACATGTTCAAATTGTAGGCTTAATGGGAATGTCAACTTTTACTGAAAACACAGAACAAATCAGAGATGAATTTCGAAATCTGAACAATTATTTTCAGATTATAAAAAGTCACTATTTTAAATTCAATCCTGCTTTCAAACACTTATCGATGGGCATGAGTGGTGACTACCCAATTGCAATTGAAGAAGGTAGCAATATGATTCGCATAGGTAGCACTTTATTTGGTACACGATGAAACAGTTAGCAATAATTGGATGTTGGATGTGCTGTTTTTCGATAAATGCCCAATCTTACACAGAAACGATAGAACTGCACAGATCAACGAGCAATTTGGAAATGTTGGTTGAAGTATTGGATTCAGCTGAATCAAAAGCATTTGAAGGGATTTGTTATTTCCCAATTGATTCGAATTACCGTGTAACAGCTACATTCAAACGTAAAAAAGGGAAAAAGTTTGCTATGCCAATGACTAAAACACGTTTGGTCTATTACCGTCAATATGGTATCGTTTCCTTCACCATTCATGATACTCTTTGTTCGTTAGTCGTCTATGAAAATTTAAGCCTAAAAAAGAAAAAGGAGTTTAAAAACTATTTGTTTCTGCCTTTTCGAGATGGAACTACCGCCATTTCAACCTATGGAGGAGGACGTTATTTGGACTTGGAAAAATCAACTGGCAACACAATCATCATTGATTTTAATCGAGCCTATCATCCTTATTGTGTTTATTCAGCACGTTACTCCTGCCCCATTCCACCTTCCGAGAATACGGTTGCGCCATTGATCAGTGCTGGAGAATGTTACACACCGCATGAATGATGCAGCAACTCATTGTCATAGAAGGACCAACAGCTAGCGGAAAAACTGCTTTAGGTGTTCTAGTGGCGAAAACATTGAATACCGTTGTTATTTCTGCAGATTCACGTCAGTTTTACAAAGAAATTGCGATTGGAACAGCTAAACCATCAATTGAAGAAATGGACGGAATAACGCATTATTTTGTTGATTCTCATTCCATTCATGATCCCGTTAGTTCAGCCCGTTTCGCGCAGGAAGTACTGGTTTTACTAAAGAACGAATTAAAGAACTTCCAACAAATCGTTGTGGTTGGCGGTTCTGGAATGTTCATAGATGCACTTTGCATTGGTTTAGATCCTATTCCAAATGATCCATCCCTTCAATTACAATTGCGCGCTGAATTGGAAGAATGTGGACTTGAAAACTTATTAGACGAGCTCAAAAGAGAAGATCTTGATTACTTCAACGAAGTCGACAAAGAGAATACAACCCGTATTATTAGAGCTTTAGAGGTCATTCGTCTTACGGGAAAGCCCTTTTCAACCTGGCGACAAAATAAACCTGCTCCTAGACCGTTTAGTTCGAAACGTTTTGTCATTGATCACCCACGTGAACAATTGTATCATCGGATCAATCAACGCGTCGATAACATGATCACTGCTGGATTACTAGATGAAGTGAAATCGATGATGCCCTACAGAAACCTAAGTTCGTTGCAAACAGTTGGCTATAAGGAATGTTTTGATTACTTTGATGGATTGATTGATTATGAAACATGCATTGACAAAATAAAACAACACACCCGCAATTATGCCAAACGTCAAATCACATGGTTTAAACGTCATCCAGAATCAAGTTGGATTGCGTTCGATGAAAATCAAAAAATGCTTGAAATGATCCTGCAACACCTTGATAAATAGACGGCTGAAATCTTGGAACGATTCTTGAATTTCCTATTACAAATACACAACTAATGGACATACTTTTTGAAAACGTCATGCCACACCCGCTCGCCTCTATTGAGCATAGTTCTGATAGTATTTGGGGAAGCAAAGTAGCTCTCAAAGCGGGTCATTCAATTCTATTAAACGCCTCTAGTGGGAAAGGAAAATCAACTTTTTCAATGTGCGTTTTTGGCATTCGAAAAGATTACGATGGCATTATTCGTTACGACGATCGGGATATTCAAACATTGACCACTGAAGAGTGGGTTGAAATTCGTCAGCGTAAAATTGCAACCGTTTTTCAAGATTTACAGTTGTTTCATAATTTAACGGTGGCCGAAAATCTGCAACTGAAAAATAGTCTTACCGACTTTAAAACGGATCAACAGATGAAAGATTTGTTAGCCATTTTGGAGATCGAACACAAGTGGAATGACCGTTGTGGACTACTTTCAATGGGACAACAACAACGTGTAGCCATTGTTAGAGCATTGTGTCAACCATTTCATTGGTTAATTATGGATGAACCGTTTTCGCATTTAGATGAACGAAACAGTATTCGTTGTTTAGAAATGATCGCACGTGAATGCGAAGCCCAAAAAGCAGGTTTTGTTCTCACATCACTCGACGACGATCAACGATTTCCTTATGATTACGAACTTAAACTCTAATTGGCCATGTTACGCAAATTACTCTTTCGCCATCAGGATAAAACCCAATTGATCATCGCTATCATTGGATCGTTTATGGGAATGACCTTTTTATTGACTTCCATTCACTACTTAATCAAAGTGAATGAATTTGGAGAAGGTGCTGATATTTTAGGACCAAACACCATCATTGTTCAGAAAAAAGTATCGAATTCCAATACCTTGAATATTGCCAAAAGCGATTTCACGTTACACGAATTAGAGATGCTTCGAAAAGAACCTTATATAATCGATGTTCAACCAGTGGAAACAAACAATTTCGATGTTTCTTTTGAAACAGCAGATAAAAATGTTCCTCGTTTTCGTTCCGATATTTTTATCCAAACAGTTGATCCTGATTTTTTAGATGTAAAATCGGCAAAATGGAAATGGAAAGAAGGAGATTCGATTGTTCCTATTATTATGCCACGCGATTTTCTTGTGATGCTCAATACCTTTATGAGTGCGAGTGGAATTCCACAAGTGAGTGATGAATTGGCAATGGAAATTAAGTTCAAATTCACCTTATCCAATGAAACATCAAAAGAATGGATCAACGTTCGCATTATTGGTTTCACAAATGAAGTGTCTTCTATTCTTGTTCCTGAATCATTCATGAAATGGGCAAATAACAAATACGGAATCGATGACAATCAACGTATTACACAAGTCATGATTTCTGGAAAAGAGAGTGAATTTGGTCGTGTAGAAGAAATGCTAAAAATCAAACACCTTGAATCGAAAAATGCACAAATGGTGGTTGGTCGTTTAAAAAGTATGGTAGGAACATTGATTTTAGTTGTGTTAGGGATTTCTGTGATTGCTGTATTTGTTTCAGGACTCGTATTAATTCAATATTTACAATTGCTCCTAAGCAAAAACACGTATGAAGTTAGAACGCTTCTCCGTTTGGGATATTCGCCTAAATTGCTCACACGACATTTCTTTGTATACTTTACAAAAGTATTTGGTGTCATTGGCCTACTCAGTATTTTAGCGTTCGTCGGATTTAAATTTTGGCTCGATTCCATCTTTGAAGATGGCGGATTGTACATTGGCACAACTTACACATTGTCAAGCATCCTCGCACTTTTTTTAGCGTACGGAATTTTCGCATGTGTTTCGTATCTCAATGCGCGAAAAGGAATTCGTCAATCTGAAAATGGTTAACAAACTGTTAAACGCATGACTTTATTATTTTTGTACCGTTTATAAGACATAACAAACTCAATTCTCATGAAAAACATAGTATTATTCTTACTTCTTTGTATAACCAGTAGTGGTTTTAGTCAAAAAATTCGATTAAAAGTAGTTGGTCAAAAAGATACAACCGTATTCTTAACTCGTTATTACGGATCGAAACTATTCTATGCTGACACTGCAGAAATGAAAGGTGGTGTTGTTGAATTTAATCCAACCAATTTAAAACCGGGAATGTTTGCATTATTCATGCCCAATCAAAAGTACTTCGAGTTTATTATCAACAATGAGGAAATTCAAATGGAAACTACATTGGCTGATCTTGTTGGTACAATGAAAGTGAAAAAATCCGAAGAGAATAAAGCATTTATAACTTATGTTCAATTTTTGCAAAAACAACGCGTTAATGCAAATGATATTAAGGCAAAATTAGATCAACTAAAAAAGGAAGATCCAAAGCACGATTTGTTGACCAAACAATTAGATAGTATTTCGAAAGGAGTAACTACTTATCAAACTGATTGGATGAAAACACATGAAGGAAAATTGGTGAGTAAAATCATCAAGATGTCTATTGATATAGTCATTCCTCCTGCTCCAACGAATGAAAAGGGTGAAGTGATCGATAACATGTTTCAACTGAATTATTACCGTAAACATTTTTGGGATAATATCGATTTGAAAGATGATCGTTTGGTGAATACACCTGTTTTTAGTCAAAAAATGGAATTGTTTTTTGGCAAAACATTGATCGTTCCTCATCCAGATTCTATTTTAGCTACAGCCTTTCCATTCATTGATGGACTCACAAAAGGAAGTGAAGTATTCAAGTTTGCGGTTGATTACCTTACCAATTGGGCAGCGAAATCAAACCAAATGGGAATTGACAAAGTATACCTCAGTATGGTGAAACGCTACTATTGTGCACGCGATGCAAATGGAAAATCACCTGCTTTCTGGATGAGCGAAGAGAAATTAAAAAGTGCTTGTGAAGACATCGACATCAAATTGAAGTTAGTCCAAGGTGTTGTTCCACCAAATGTGATTCTTCCAGATTCAAACAATGTATGGAGGAATTTCTATAGCTTAAAAAGCGATTACACGATTTTATACTTCTGGGATCCAGATTGTGGACACTGTAAAAAAACCACTCCTAAATTACAGAAATTGTATGCTGAAAAATTAAAAGCCCGCAATATTGAAGTATTTGCTGTAGGTAAAGCAACTGGCGAGGATTACGAAAAATGGTTGAAATTCATTAAAGACAATGGTTTATCTTTCATCAATGTCGCACTCACACAGAAATTGTATGAAGCAGCGTTGAATGATGCAGCACAATTTGTACCCAAATACACAACATTAGAATCGTTGAATTATTCTACGACGTATGATTTGTATGCAACACCGCGTATTTTTGTGTTGGACAAAGACAAAAAAATCATTGGGAAGCAATTAACAATTTCTCAATTGGAAGATATGTTGGATCGTTTGCAAGAAATTAAAGATCCGGTGAAATTATTTCCTCCTGATCCAGAAGATGAGGCGCATTAAAAAATTGAATTAATTGATTAACAATGTAGGCTCGGGATGCATCCCGAGCCTACATCGCATAAACATAGGATGCATCCCGTGCCTACGATATCCTATTTTACCTGGTAATTCTGAATGTTATTCTGAATGTATTTTTCTATTCTCGAATATTCATCCTCATCACGAATAATTCGATCATAATACCGAGGTTGCCAATCAAAAACTATTGAATTTTTTCTTGCGTAAGTTGTAACAGCGGCCTTAAATCCTCGAATTACTGAACCAATATTATTCGATTGGATTCCCATTTTATTAGGAATGAAATTCTTATTATATACATTTTCACCAACAGAAAGAATTGCATGAAAATGATCTGGCATAATAACAAACTCACCTATCTTTAAATTCATTGTTTCCCTAATTGAAACCGTCTTGTTCCATTCTGTATGAACAATTTTTGCCCAATGGTGATAAAAACATATTACCATCTATTATTTCACCAAAAGCAGGTGCGCGTTCCTTCACACAAATTGTAATGTAATAGTGGTTAGAACTTCCATAGTCAAAACCCTGTAACCTATTGGTTCCATTTCTGTAAATACCGTTATACCGATCAGACATGAATTGAATATACACATTTGTTTTGATTTAAACAACGATGGATCGGGATGCATAATAAACAATTTATCGTAGGATTGGGGGTGTTACAAACGATTTATCGTAGGCTCGGGATGCATCACGAGCCTATAGGATATTAAATTAATTGAAAAATCAGTACAGGATGAATCCCGTGCCAACGATAAAAAACAATAAAACAAATCGAAAAAAAATCAGCCGTTTGCGCGTTCGTTTTTCGGAACACGCAACAACATCAACATTCCCATGATAAAGAAAAATGCGACAGCAACCACAGAATAACGAATAGATCCTGTTGCAATTTCCATTACACCAAAGAAGAGTGTCCCTGTAACAATACCAATCTTTTCTGTGGCATCATAAAATGAAAAATAACTAGCATGATCTTCGGTTTCTGGCAAAAATTTAGAATACGTAGAACGCGCTATTGCTTGAACACCACCCATTACTAAACCAACCGTAGATGCCAATAGATAAAACTGAAAAGGCGTTTCAATGACAAACGCAGCTGCACAAACCCCAATCCAAATGACCAGAGAAACACCGAGTGTCTTGATATTTCCGATTTTCCCTGACAAACGCGACATGATAAATGCTCCAGCGGCTCCCAATAACTGAATCAGCAAAATTGCAATGATTAAACCGCTATCGTCCGATTTCCCAGTAACAGGGTCAACTGGCCACATGATTTCCTTTTTCGCAAAAAAGGTTGCCATCAACATTACTGTTTGCACACCCGTATTAAAAAAGAAGAAAGCTACCAAATAACGTTTCAAACGATAAGTATGGCGGAATTCTTGAAAAACTTTGCGTAATTCTTTGAAACCTTTCCAGATATACCCTTTTTCTTTTGGTCGACCAGAACTGGTATTTGGAAGTCGGCGATACGTAAATTGTGAAAATCCGATCCACCAAATTCCAACTAACACAAAGCAAAACCTTGCAGGAATTGGGCTTGAACCAAACAATGGAACCTTAATCAGCACCAAACAAATAATCAATAAAATCATACTTCCTACATACCCCATCGAAAACCCGCGTGCAGAAATTTTATCGTGATCTTTTGGTTCAGCTATTTCAGGTAAGTAAGCATTGTAAAAAACCAAACTGTTCCAGAAGCCTATGCTAGCGAGGAAAAGTGATAGTAATCCCAATTCAATGCGTTCTGGTTCAAAGAACACTAATGTCATGCAGGAAAAAGCACCTAGGTAACAAAAGAATTGCAAAAATCGCTTTTTGTTCCCCAAATAATCAGCTATTCCTGAAAGAAACGGAGATAGAAAGGAAACCATTAAAAATGAAGCCGCCAAAACAAAACTCATTAAAGCAGAATTGGCTACCTCCCAACCAAAGAAATCAACAGTAACCACAACATCCTTAGGCAGCGTCAATGTTTTTAAAATTTCCGGATCAGTCTCATGAAAGTATTTCGCTTTAAAAGCATTTGTTGTTACATTATCATAGAAAATAGGAAAGATGGCAGATGAAATGACCAAATTGTAAACAGAATTTGCCCAATCGTACATCACCCAACCACGAATGGTTCGTTTATCACCTTTCTTAATTTGGTTATGCCCTGCCTCTCTTGAATTAGGTGCATCTATGATCGTTTTTTCCTCCATTTACTGTGAAACCGTATTTCCATCAACATAATCTTGCAAATACGCAAAATACGTTGTTAATTTTCCATTTGCATTTGTCTCTGTACCACGCGCTATTATTTGATCTGGATCATCTCCAAATAGACATGGGAAAACATATTTTATCAATTCATTACCAAAATCTTCTGAAGCATCTTTTGGTAATTCACATGGTAAATTATCAACTGCCATCACTGCAATTGAATGACTTGCCCAAGGATCACTTTCCAAACCTGTTGCTGGATCATATCCATAAAAAGGATCGGCAACAATAGATGGACGGATTGTACAAGCAATTGGTCCGGCAATATCGCATGAAATATCTGCAACTACAGATGTTTTAATCGTTGGATTTTGTAATTCTGCTTGTGTGACAATATTCGGCGATTTATTACTCCAAAAATGACAAGCAATGTATACGTGCGCTGCTGATAGAAACGGTGGGAAAACAGATTTGTACAAGTGTGCATTGGTGTAAAAATCTTGTTTATCGAAAGGTGTCCCATCTATTCGTGCGTAATAATCTTCAATATCCAAATGCGTGAAAACTGGTCCTTCAAATGACTCATGTAAAAATTCTTCTGGACTAACCTCCGTAATTGGCAATGCATCCATAATCTCTCTGGCACCGTGACCTACCCTACCAAATCCTGTTAAAACAATTTTGGTGTCTTTCGGAAACAAAATCTTTTTCATTTCTGCTTCCATTTCAACACGGTCATGACATTCATGTGCTGGTTTCAACTGGTAGTGTCCATGTTTCATCCCAAACGTACGCAAACCATTATAGCAACCTACAATTCCAGCATATCTGCCAAAACCAATGATGCGTTTATTCGATTTGTTTTTCAGTACTTCGTAATCAATCAACTGAATTTTCTTATCCAATACAGCTTGTAATAACGGACGATTATAAGGTTGTTTTTTAATTGTATGGGAGAAAAACATGAACTTTTTGTTCGGAATCAAGTCGCTGATATTGACTTCTTTGACACCAATAATGATATCGCAATCATCTAATTGATCAACAATTTGAATTCCTTCTGCCGTGTATTCTTGATCTTTAAATGCTCGAACGTGGCTCGTTTGCACAACTACATCAACATGGGGAAACTTTGTTTGCACCAATTTACATTGTTGAGGAGTTAGCGGAACACGTTTATCTGGTGGTACTTTTCCTTCACGTATAACACCTAATTTCACTCGATTCATTCTATTTTTTTTCTGAACTTCCAATTGGTTGTTCTAATAAATAATTATCTATCAATTCACGTACACATCCATGTCCACCTTTTGTTTGAAGGACTACATCTGAAACGTGTTTCACAAGTTGAACAGCATCAGCAGGACAACATCTGAATCCAACTGCATTTAAGACGTTTAAATCATTGATATCGTCGCCTATCATTGCAACTTCGTCTAGTTGAATTCCCAATTCCTGACACCATTTTGTCAAAATATCCATTTTGGGTTCACGACCAGCATATACGTATTCTATACTCAATGTCTCAGCTCTATTCAAAACCATTTTGTCTTTAAACGCCGAAGAAATGATTCCTATTTTCAGACCCTTTTCCTGCGCTTTCATGATGGCCATTCCATCTTTGGCGTTGTATTTTTTAAACTGATCTCCTGATTCAGTGTAATACATTCCGCCATCAGTTAAAACACCATCGACATCCAAAATTAAAAGTTTTATTTTAGCTAATCGAGGTTTTAAATGATCCAATAAAAAAAGTGGTTTGTACAATAACGCATACAAATCAACTTCATTTTCTTCTGCAAAAGCTTCTAAATCTAGCATCGACAATTCACTCACGTGATCGACTTGAAAATCGCCCATAAATTGGTTGAAATCAACGCCAAATTTCGCGCACAAGCCTTTGATATTTTGCTCTAGAAACTGCATCAAACAATGGTATAACCAACCGCATTCGCAATGGGTCTGATTGAACTTAATAATGCTTCAAATTCTGCATGATTGAGTTGTTGCGAAGCATCAGATTTTGCAACTTTCGGATTTGGATGAACTTCAATCAACAAACCGTCAACTCCTAATGCTGTGCAAGCTCTTGTTAAACCAGCAACCCCGTAAGCATAACCCATCGCATGGCTTGGATCTAACACAACCGGTAAATTGGTATAGTGTTTCAACCATTCTACACCGCATAAATCAAGTGTAAAACGTGTTCCTGTTTCGAACGTACGAATCCCTCGTTCGCATAAAACAACATTCTCGTTTCCACCAGATAAAACAAATTCAGCTGCTTGAACAAATTCTTGAAGTGTAGTTCCAAAACCACGTTTAATCAATACAGTCTTTTGTGTTTTTGCACAAGCTCTTAAGATTCCTTGATCGTACATCGCCTTCGCTCCTACTTGAATAACATCAGCGTGTTCAATGATTTCATCGATATGTGTTGCGTCACGCGCTTCAGTTACTACTGTAAAACCAAATTCTTCGCGCATTTTGGCTAGTAACTTTAATCCATCCAATCCCATTCCTTGAAAACTGTAAGGACTTGTTCTTGGTTTGTAACAACCCCCACGTAATGAGGTTAATCCATTGGCTTTCAATAAAGCAGCAGATTGACGGATTTGCTCTTCTGATTCAACGGAACAAGGTCCAGAAATAATCAATGTATTTCCTGTTTTACCACCAATTGTTTGGGTACCAATTTTCACTTCGCGGGTTTCATTGCGGTAGTTCCTAGAAGCCAATTGCATGTCATTTGGAAATACCCAATGTTCTGTTATTTTAGCTTCTAATTCAGCTGGAACTTCCTTTACTCCTGAACTAGTAATTAAAACGTTAATATTGTTTGAAACCACATGAAACGCTTGATGGGCTTGTGCCAATTGGTTTGCTTCTTGCGCGGTAATTGAGTCTTTTAAATGTAAAATCATAGTTCTCCCTTGATAAGGTTCACAAAAGTAACAATTCCTTGGGCTTCCCCGGCATCATTCACAACAGGTAAATAGAGAATTGGGAAAGTACACGATTTGATCAGACGCAATAAATCATTTACAGTTGCTGAATGATTCAATACGACAGGATGCGTATTCATATAGTCTGTAGCTGGCAATTCAAAGGTTTCAGTTCCGTGTGAGATTAATGCTTTCCGAACATCTGCATTAGAAATCAATCCTTTAAGTGAATTTCCGTCAGCCAAAACAAGCGTAAATCCTAATTTACCACGTTCAATTGAAGACAAAACAGCCGCAAATGATGCACTTTCTATCGCAATCGTTGGTGATTCATTCAAGGGAATCATAAAATCCTTCACTTGAAACTGCGAATGCATTTCGCGCTTTGTCAAATCCATTAATGCATGTCCAATACTAGGCGCATTGAATAAATAGGATCCAGAAACGGAAGAATGAACTCCCATATTTCGAAGGATAAATGAAACTTCACCGTTTACACCTCCGTCAACATGCACCGATTTCTGTGGGTATTTTTGCTGAAAATCTCTTATTTTTTTGAAATTAGATGCATCAAAAACGCCACCACTCTGACCTGGAACCGTTGCCATCATAAGTATAAAGTCAAACGAGGCGTAGTCGTCAAACACATCAATGCTCGTTGGAGTGGTAATGGCCAATCCTTTTTTACCAGTAATTGTTGCAGGCAAATCAAGGGGTGATTTTAAATCCTCCAATTGAAAGGTTACATACTCAACTGGATTTTCAACAAGCAAATCATAATATTTTTCCGGAGAATCCGTGATGATATGCAAGTCAATTGGAATAGAACACCATGAACGGATTTTGCGAATATCTTCAAATACACGTACATCGTCGTTGCAATCTACATGCAATAAATCAACTTTATGCGCTTCCAAATCAGCAATTGTAGCTTGCAAATCGCGTTTTTTGTCCGAATAAATAGAAGCCGAAATTCTCATTCAGCAAAAATAATGAAAGATGTTTGGAAATGAACAGCTATAAAAATGAAGTTATGAACGATACAATATTCAATAAAAGTCGATTTGTTCTACTTTTACAGTATGTTGATTTATCTTATTTGTTGCTTATACCTCTTCATTTCTGTGGTTTTTTCCTACAAAATCTGTCAATCATCCACACTTTCGCGCAATCAAAAGGTAGGAAACATTATGATCAATTGCTTGATACCAGTTATTTGGTTTTACTTGATCAAGCCCATTAACCTATTGAAAAAGGCTGTATGATTTAAATCATATTTTATGAACTGATCCATCTCTACTTTTACGCCCTAAATTGGGCTTTATGATTCGTTTAATTACATGTATTCTACTCTTTTTACCCTTCTTTTCTTCAACTGTTATTGGTCAGAAAACGAAACCATTACCGAACGAAAAAGGTACGTTCTACATCTATTGGGGTTGGAATCGTGGGGCTTTTACTAATTCTGACATTCATTTTTCAGGAACAGATTATGATTTTGAGTTGAAAGATGTGATTGCAAATGACCGCCAATCGCAATATCGAACGAACTTGTACTTAAACCCTACTCAAATGACCATTCCCCAATATAATTTACGATTAGGCTATTATTTTAAGGACAAGTACCACGTTTCTATTGGAGTAGATCACATGAAGTACGTTATGAAAAATGACCAAACAGTGAAAATTGATGGTCAAATAGCCAATTCAGGAACATCTTATGATGGTAATTACGCCAATCAAGATATTACCTTGACAAAAAATTTCTTGCAATTTGAACACACGGATGGTTTGAATTATCTGAATACGGAGATCAGACGCACAGATGTTTTGTATTCACGCAAAAACTTTTCTGTCAGTGTTGAAGAAGGTGGTGGAATTGGCGCTTTAATGCCTCGAACAAACACTACTTTACTGAACAATCAACGCTATGATCAATTTCATCTTGCTGGCTATGGTTTAGGAGTTGTTGGTGGATTGAACCTTACTTTTTTCAATTATTTTTTCATTCAATCTGAACTAAAAGGTGGGTTTATTCACATGCCTGATATCCGCACAACAATGCATAAAGAAGATCGCGCGAGTCAACACTTTTTCTTTGTGCAATACAACTTATTGTTTGGAGCTCGATTTAAAATCACCAATCGTCATTAACACCAATTAGTTCAAGAAACGTTTTCGTTGCTCTGGCGTAGGAAGTGCACATTGTTGATTGGCAAATTTGTGGCGTCTTTTTGCAATCCAATTATAAACTGCATCTCTTATAAATCGGGGAACGATCATAAAAATCCGTGACCAAGAATAAGGAGCCTTAAGGAATTTCACCACTTGTAATCCACCAGAAGATCGTTGATACAATTCTTTTCCGTTCCAGAAATAAAAAGTACTCAAATCGGGTTGTGGTAACTGATGTTCACGAAAAAAGTCTTTTGCTGTTTCAGATTGCAAGGCAGAAAAATGAACTAGATTGTTGCGCTCATGGTCAAGTATGAATTGAACAGAACGGTTGCAGAAACCACAATCTCCATCATAAAACAGAACTGGAATGCCTGTTAATAAATGATCAGTTACCACTTAATACATAGATTTATAGCCTTCATATCGGGCCATGATTCCACGTACATATTTGTAAGTGATTGTTCCTCTGAGTGCGCCCGATTTAACAACTGGATCAGAATAATATTCACGTTTCCCTAGGTTCATGACCATTAATTCAACATTGTCATTCCAAATTTTGGGATTTAAACCGCGTTTTGCTGCGAGTCTTTGAGCATCTTTAATATGTCCTGATCCCGCATTGTAACTTGCTAAGATGAATTTATTGCGTTCGTTAGGATCTACAATATCAAACCACATGGAGTTGATTTTAGCAATGTACTTCATTCCACCACGAATTTGCACTTCGGGGGAAGAACCTGGGAAAACGCCATATTTAGGACCAGTACCAGGCATAAACTGCATCATTCCATACGCACCACCGAACGCGCGGGCATTTGGATTGAATTTACTTTCATGGTAAATAATGGATGCCAATAAACGCCAATCAAAATTGTATTTTTGCGCTTCTGCTTTCATAATGGCATCAAACGGAGAAAGACTTCCTTTTTTACTGGAATAATTACCGAATTGGAATGATTCTACCTGCTTAGAAGGCTCAAAGTATTTGCGTTTTATGAATGAAAATGCTTCTTTCTGCATGAATTTAGCGAGCCAAGCATCTAATCGTTTTTTCAACAAGGGCGCTTTTTTTCGTAAACCAAACGCTACATTTTGTTTAAACGAAATGGGTAAACTAATATCTAGGTTGTCGTAGAACTTTTCACTAATCTGGGCAACGTTTCGTTCTGCAACTGTGTAATCGATTTTACCATCAGCTACCATCTCGATCAATTCTTCTACACTTTGATTTCCTTGGGTAGGGCGAATATAGATGGTATCGCCAATTTCGTCTTGTAAATTAATCAAACGGGTGTAATAACTTGATTTTCCCCAGACATCAATTTTCTTTTTCGCCAACTGAAGCGGATCAGTAATGTGGTATTTATTCCAAACTTCGGGAGAAATCTGTTTCGTAGTATCTTGTTTCCGTTGAATGAGTACCTGATTTGTTTGAAAAAATGGTCTAGAAAAAGCAATTTCATCTTGACGAACCCGCGTAATGGTATAATTACAAGCGATAATATCACCTTCTCCATTATTCAGTCGTGTATTCATTTCATTGAGGTCATTGACTGTAATGATCTCTAATTCAACACCAATATCTTCTGCAAATTCACGTAATACTTCATATTCAAAGCCCATTCGCTTTCCTTTGTAAATAAAGTAAGATGTAGAAGAATTTTCTGCTAAAACACGCAACTTTCCATTTTTTAAAATACCTGGAAGATCGTCATTATCGGTGTTTAACGGGCGGTTTTGCGGGGCTGGACTAGTTGAACTGCAACCTGTATTTATGACCAATGTGAAGGCTAACACCCAAGATAAGCAATAAAATACAGCATTTTTTTTTACAATCATACAGTTCAATAATGCACTGCAAATTACGACAATATTCTCAATTGTTCAGCTAAGAAATGTTCATTTGCTACTCGCATATATTCAAAGAAAGCCTCAGTTATAACTTTTTCATGCTGAATAAAAACCAACTTTCCATTCACCAGTTGATTTGGAAACGAAAGTTGTGAGCTGATACTCCGTGACATGCGATCAACTGCATCAAGCGTTGGGTAATGACTAATCCAGTTGCGCTGTATTAATAGTGCAAGAAACGATCTATAATCAGTTGAATAGATCGTATTCTCCAAATCAAATCGCTTGTAAATAACCTGCAAATAAGCTGTCAACTCCTGCGGATGAAATGCTTTCCAATTTTTCGCCAATAAATGATCAAAATAAATGTCCACTGCAATTCCTGCAACCTTCGGCAGTTCAATGCGCAAAATGGGCAACAATTGATGAATGATGGGATGATTATCAATAAAATGATCGATTCTACGATGTAGGTGAATTCCTTGTTGAATTTTTGCTGGTAAATGATCTAACTGAGAACCTTTGATAAAGTCACCAAACAGATTGGCTTGCATCAGTTCGATGTCGTTGCCAGATAAGTAAAGATGCCCAAGGTAATTCATGAAAATGATCGCTATTTAACTGTTTTAGATAATAAATATCAATACGAAACTCAATTAAAACTTAAAAGAAAAGTAGCATTTAGGATTTAATTTATGGTTTTAAAAAAAATGAACCACATAGAAACATAGGACACATAGAGTATACTGTGTTTTCTATGTTTCTATGTGGTTAAAATCGTCTCATCTTTCAGAAACTATTTTTCTGCCCGTTTTTTACAAAAAGCTATATTTCTTTCCGTAGAACAACATTTGTTCGGTGAACGATTGTTTGTTTTCAACCGTAATGTCCGTTATTTCGCCTTTAGCATTCATTACTGGAACGAATACAGGATAAACAAAACCGCTGTATGGTGCTATGCTTAAAGGTTTCACACGTTTCAACACTTCTTTGTGAATGGCTTTATCCACTTTCACTCCGTAGGTTTCAACCAATGATTTACCAGCTTTATAATCACCTTCTGATTTTATACGTTGAATTTCACGCAATAAATCGCCAAACAATTTGCGCAATTTGGTGTAATCCTTAATGTCGTAGTACGTTTTACCATTCTTCACCACTTTTGCGATTACATTGTCCTTTTTTCCTTTTTCAAAGACCCAAGCAGCAACCAATTGACGGTTTTGCATGTGTTCTTCTTCCACATTTTGCCCCACTTCTAATCGTTGCAATTGGGTAAGCATTCCATTTCGGATATAGCCATCGTATTCAGCTTTACCAACTTCCAATGATTCAATTAAACCAAGCGTAACCAATTTTTGATCCATGATGTAATACAATCCAACTAAATCTGCTCGTGCTTCTTCTAAAGTAGAGGCATAATTTTTAAGCGTTTCAGCTGGTTGACCAATTCCTTTGTTGATTTGCCCACTCGCATGACCAACCACTTCATGTAAAGCAGTGTGCATTTTACCAGCGACTGCTCCATATTTTTTAGCTCTGTTTATTTCTTCCTGATCATGCGCAAATTCTTCTACAAGTGAAGGACCACCTGCATTTTCATACGCTTCAATGATATTTCCTAAAGAAACCGATTTCGAACCATGAACTTCACGGATCCAATTGTTATTGGGTAGATTCACACCAATTGGAGTTGAAGGAGCCGCATCACCCGATTCACTCGCAGCTTGCACAACTTTGTAACTCACTCCTACTACATTTTTTTTCTTGTGTTCTGGAAACAAGGGAGAATTATCTTCAAACCATTGAGCATTGTCTGTCACCACTTTCATGCGTTTTGAAGCTTCAAAATCATTGATTTGAACAATGGATTCATACGTTGCACGCTTACCGATTGCATCACCATACACTTCAATGAATCCGTTGATGTAATCGATATCGCCTTTGGTTGCTGTTGACCACAATACGTTGTATTCATCCCAAATTTTCAAATCACCTGTTTGATAATATTGAATCAATTTTTCTAATGCAGCCCCTTGTTCGTCATTTTCAGCAACAGTTACTGCTTTTTTAAGCCAGAAAATAATTTGATCAATTGCTTTTCCATACTTTCCACCTGATTTCCAAACATCTTCGAACAATTTACCGTCTTTTAAAATCAACGTCGAATTCAATCCATATTCAATTGGAGTAGCGTCTGTGGTATCAATCATTGCAGCATAGAATTCTTCCACTGCTTTTAACGTAACACCTTTACCATAAAAATTGTTGCCAGATGCTTGAATCATATCCACATTGGAATCCTTTACTTTTCGCTTGGCATACTTATTCGGATTGAAGATCGCATCTTTCGCATCAGCAGAAATAGTTGTCTTAGAATCCTTTAACAATTCTGCAAAGTAGGATTTATCAAATCCAGGTTTGATTTTATCCATGCTATAATGGTGATGAATTCCATTTGAAAACCACACTTGTTTACTATAGGTTTCGAATGCTTTCCAATTTTCAGTCGATTTATCACCGCTGAATGAAGCTGTAATGTTTTCAATTGCTTTGCGAATCTCCAAGTTATGGATATTGTTTTGATCGTAAATAATATCACGACCAGCCAATCCAGCTTGAGAAAGGTAATACACCAGTTTTTTTTGATCGAGAGTTAATTTATCCCAACCTGTAATTTGATAGCGCAATACTTGAATATCGGCAAAACGATCTGCTACGACATCATTGCTCGTTGTAACTTCATCATCTGTCTTTCCTGCATCACCACAAGAAGAAAATACTATTCCCACAGCAAGTGCCAGAAAGGGTAAAAATTGTTTTTTCATATCTTAATTTGAGCGAACAAGATACAACTAATATCGTTTTGACTGATATTTAAGATGAATTGATAAATCGTTCGAATTCACGATGTATTTTAATTTAAATGTAAAAATGTTAAATAAATAGACGTACGGTTAAAATAACCACTCAACCAATTTTCTTTACCATTCATCGAAAAGGTCAAAAACCAATCGTTTAACAGGAACATATTTGTGGTGCTATTAAACAAAACATTACTACATGAAAGCACCCCTACGCTTACTACTACTATTATTCCTTTTTACGATTAAAGGAATAGCTGTCCAAGCCCTTGTTGGACACAGCACAATTACCTTCAACGATCCAACTAGAACTGGCGGATTCGGATCTGGAGGAGGTGCCGGTCGACAAATTCAATGTGAAATTTATTATCCTGGAACAACTGCTGGTGACAACGTTCCCGTTGCGAATGGAACTTTCCCGATTATTGTATTTGGACATGGATTCTTTATGTCATGGGATGCTTATACCAATATTTGGGAACACTACGTGGATGCTGGATACATCCTTGTTTTCCCGCGAACAGAAGGAAGTCTAAGTCCTACACATGCAGAATTTGGAATGGATTTAATTGTGTGTGGCGAAAAAATGCAATTGTTAGCATCTGACATAGCGAGTCCATTTTACAACAAATGGAATGGAAAATCTGCTGTTATGGGTCATTCAATGGGCGGTGGAGCAACATTTTTAGCAGCTGGGTCTTCTAATCCTTTTGATGCAGTAGTTGGATTAGCTCCAGCCGAAACGACTCCTTCTGCGATTACATCGGCGGCGGCAATTACCTTACCAACCATTATTTTTTCAGGGACAGCAGATGCTGTAACACCTCCAGCAGATCATCACATTCCTATTTACAACGCCATTCCCAATTCCATTTGTAAACAATTTATAGCCATTACAGGAGGCGCACATTGTTATTTTGCCAATTCTAATGCGGCATGTGATTTTGGAGAAGCTAGTTCTGGCGGTACGATTACAATAACTCGAGCAGATCAACACGACATTTTGTTTGACCTTTTGGATCCATGGTTATCTTTTTATTTAAAAGGTATTTGCACCGATTGGACCGTCTTTAATAATTTGCTTCTCGCTGATAGTAGAATCGTTGGTCAATCGAATTGCACGTATCAACTTCCAATAGCACCTTCCATTACTGCAAATGGTTCTATCCTTTCCATTTCTTCCACTTTGACAATTCAATGGAATTTAAATGGCAATCCTTTGTCAGGTGAAAACGCTACAAGCATTGAAACAGCCAATCACGGCGATGGATCTTATACTGTAACTGTTACAGATGCAAACGGTTGTTCTGCGACTTCAACTCCAGTAGTTATTCAAGGTGGAGGTGTTGGGATCCAAGAAACAAGTGAAATCAACTATGACATCTTTCCCAATCCTGTGACAACGGCATTCACAATAACAACTAGTTCCACGGAACCAATTGAAATTAAATTAACAAATACCATTGGGCAACTCATTGACGTAAAATGGTTGTCAGGAACACTAGTTTGGAATATTGAACAGCTCGATGCGGGTATTTATTACTTGCAAACGACAACAGGTTCACAAAAGCGCTTCATAAAGCAATAAGCAATCAGGTTAGGTTTAGCGCAAAAAGCACGTTTCAAACGAGAAACGTGCTTTTTCTGTATAAAATAAGTTGTCTAAGTCTATAGATTATCAACTGATTTTATTCATTTTATTTAATAATAATGAATTCCGAGCGTCTATTTTCTTGGTGTTGTTTAGACGTACAATTTGAAACTGTAATCCCATCACATAAGCAAGTAGTAAGTAATTGAGATTCACCTTTCCCTTTTCCTGTAATTCTAGAAGGATTACTTATTCTTGATTGGATGTAATCTACAGTTGCTTTTGCGCGATTTTCAGATAATTGTAAATTGTAAGCTTCTGAACCTCTGCAATCTGTATGTGAACTCAATTCAACTTTCAAGGTTGGGTATTTATTCATGACTTTCACAATCTTGTCTAACTCTTTTGCCGCATCTGGGCGAATGGTTGACTGATCGAAATCAAAGTAAATCGATTTCAACTTGGCAATTTTAGCTAGGTCTTGATTGACAATGATTTCTTCTTCTTTCACGTCGGTTACTTCTTCTGTAGGTTCAATTTGAGGCAACACAATGTCAGCAATAATTTCCTTGTCATCACCAAAGGTCTCAGCAGTCGCATTACCTTCCAAATAACCATTTTTGTTACCAACTAAATCATAGTTTTTATCTGTCTCTACTTTAAAGAGAAAGGCTCCTTTCGTATCAGAATAGGCTGTAGTTATGATGGTTTCGTCTTCTCCAAGAAGTGTCACCAAAGCAGAAGGAATTGGATTTCCACTTTCATCCATTACAATTCCTGCAATCACTTTTTCAACTGGCTTCTCTTTGGTATATTGAAACGCATAAATATCACTTAAGCCTTGCCCCCCAGATCGGTTTGAAGAAAAATAACCTTTGTCGATAGACTCGTTGAAGATGAATGAAAAATCATCAGCTTCTGAATTAATGGGCATTCCTAAATTTTGAGCATCTTCCCACGAAGTTCCATTTTGTTTGATTTGGAAAACGTCTTGCCCTCCTAATCCATAATGTCCATTCGAATTAAAGATCAGCAGTTGTTGCGTTTCTTCAAAAAAGGGAAATAATTCGTCTCCTTCGGTATTGACTTTGTTTCCTAAATTTTCAGGTTTTGTCCATTTATCTACCCCAACTTTGGTGGTTTTGTAAATATCTGTCCCTCCAAAACCTCCAGGCATGTTACTCACAAAATACATTGTATTTCCATCTTCGGTTAAAAAAGCATGACCAGTTGAATAGCTTTCATTGTTGTATTCAAAATAGGTTGGCTTTGACCATTTGTTATTTTCCAATTTGGAAAACGAAATTTGAAGCTCTACAATTTTATCACTTGTTTTGTCATTTAAGGTATTTCTTGTCATTGCCATAAAAGTCCCATTATTGCTAAAACTCGCAGGCCCATCGTGCATTTTTCCCTTAAACAGTTTGTCCATTTTTTTTCTGTTTTTCAATTGGTTATCATTTACCTCAGCGACATACATGTTGAGATAAGGTTCACCATTCCAGTTGTATTTTCTTTTGACCATTTTGGGTGGAACATTTGTCGTGGCAAATACTACCTTGTTGTTGTAATAAGATGTTCCGAAATCTTGCGATGGTGAATTGATCGATTGCGTGATTACTTTGTAATTGGCATTATTCGATAAATACTCCTGCTGCTTACCTTTATTTTTAAGGTAACTCTTCGCACGTAAATCCATTGGTTTTTCTTTACCAAATAAATCCATCCATTTGTTTGACTCTTCGTATTTCTTTTGGCTTTTCAACACCATTGCATAACTGTAATAATCTTCCGCAATTTTTTCATTTGAGGCAACAAGAGTTGCATAAACAGCTTCAGATTCGGAGTTTAAACCCAAAATGTGGTATGATTCTGCCAGCTTCCGTTGCCCATTTGGTGTCAGATCTTTTGCTTTTTTATAACAACTTATTGCATTGTCAAAAGCATAAATAAAGAACTGTTTGTCACCTTTTATTTCATGTGAAGATTTGTTTTGAGAAAAGGCATTCAATGCAAACCCGCATAATAGGATTGATAAGATGTATATCTGTTTCATGTTGGTACTATTTAGTTGAAAGAATTAAAAATATCTAGGAGAATGAATTTGTTTTTTACCAGAGAAAATAAAATCATACCGAAGAACAATTTCATGACTCCCCTGATTGTAATTGAAGGTTCTCAATCCATAAGACCAATCGTAAGAGTAGCCAATATGAAATTGTTGGGATAAATTAAAACCAACTAAGGCACTAAATGAATCTCCAGTACGATAAGCAGTGCCGAGCATTAGTTTTTTAGCGATAATGAATGAAGCTGTAACATCAACTTGAACAGGTGAACCTACAGTCGCTTTTAAAAGTCCTGTTGGTTTGAAGGCAAGATTATCTGTCAAATTAAAGACTGCTCCAACAATAAAGAAATAATGACGGTGCGATTTACCAATTAAGGAAGTACCATCTACCAAATTCAGACTAGAATAATTGGTCTCAATTAAGTTGGGAACAGAAACCCCAGCATAAAAACGTTCTCTTGAGTAATAAGCACCTGCTCCAAATCTTGGTGAAACTCTATTTTTAATGTTATTCTGGAAAGCTGGATCATTCTGGTTATCGAGAGCAAGGGTGCTTAAATCTGCCTGAAAAGCATTGATTCCCCCACTCACACCGAGCGATAACTTCGATTTCTTGCTCAATTGCATGATGTAAGCGAATTGACCAGAAACGGATGTGTTGTTCGTTGGACCGATTTTATCATTCGAAGCAGCTAATCCCAATCCAATGTGTCTATTCCCTATCGGGGAATGAAGTGTGAGCGTTTGTGTCATCGGCGCTCCTTTGAAATCTACCCATTGGGAGCGATGAAGTGCTGTAATCGTCAATGCATCTCTACTCCCTGCATAAGCTGGATTAATGGATAAGGTATTATCAAAGTAATGCGTATACATTGGATCTTGTTGCGCTTGAACAGTGCCGCAAAAGAGCGATAACAACAAGGACGCTTTTAGTTTATTAACTGTTTTCATAGTATTTTTTTTAGTGTATTGATACACGTTGAATGTTAGTTATTTAAGTAGATTGTTCCTTTAATGACATCACTACCATCACCTAGGTCTAGGATGTAGAAATAAGTTCCTACAGGCAATACATCTCCTCCAAGATTGAAATCAGAATCAGATGTTCCGTTCCAAGTGTTTTCGTAGCCATTCATTTCATAAACACGCACTCCCCATCTATTAAACACTGTGAACTTATTATTCGGGAAATTCAAGATTCCGCGTATTACAAATACATCATTGATCAAGTCGTTGTTTGGCGAGAATCCTTCAGGAATAAAGAAATCATTCGGAACCAATAGAATTGTTGCAGTGTTATTGGCAATGTTGGTTTCAATAAGATCAGAAGTAATAACGACTGTATTGTCATAATTACCTGTTAGTGCTACAGTAGCAACAAGTGTTAAGGTAGCTTGTGTTCCTGGAATCATTGTTCCAATTGTCCAAATACCTGTTAAGTTGTCGTACGTACCAACTGTACTGGAATAAGATACAAAAACATAACCGCTTTGTAATACTTCAGATACCTGAACGTTCGTTGCATTGACATCTCCAACATAATTCGCTGTAATACTAAAACTTACAGTCGATTCTACAGCAGGAGTCATGGATGAAGCAGTTTTGGTAATGCTTAGATCAATTCCACAATTGATGATCGTAATCGAAACGTTATTTGATGTATCACTTGGCGAACAAACACCACTAACGATTACCGAGTAATCAATTCCTGCATCTGTTGCACTTATTGGATTAATAATGAGCGTAGCTGTTGTTGCTCCTGAAATGGAAGCTCCGTCGACTAAATCAACCAATCCTTTTTTCCATTGGTAGGTATTTCCGTTGCCACTAGCAACAACTACAAACGCAATTGAATCGCCAACACAAGCTGTAACATTGATCGGTTGACTGGTAATCAACTGAGCAACATTCACTGTTAATGAAACAATAGTAGAAGTATCATCCGGTGGACAAGTACCGCTAACGATTACTGAGTAATCAATTGCAGCATCCAATGCACTAATCGGGTCAATAATTAACGTAGCTGTTGTTGCTCCAGAAATGGAAACTCCGTCAACTAAATCAACCAATCCTTTTTTCCATTGGTAGGTATTTCCGATGCCACTGGCAACAACAACAAACGCAATTGAATCGCCAACACAAGCTGTAACATTGATTGGTTGAGTGGTAATCAACGGAGCAACAGTAATTGTCAGTGAAACATTATTCGATGTATCAGTTGGCATAAACGTTCCAGATACGATAACATTGTAATCAGTAGCAACATCTAAGACTGTAACTGGATTAATCGTTAAGGTAGCAGTATTCGCGCCAGAAATAGCTCCTCCATTAATCAAATTGGTGTTCCCTTTTCTCCACTGATACGTTAATCCAACTCCTGTTGCACTAATCGAAAAACTTGCTGAACTACCTTCACAAGCAATTTGATCAGCAGGCTCAGTAACCGTAAATGGTGCACAACTAGAAGGCATAACTCCACTGATAGCTGTAGTATTTACCGCACCAACACCCGTTAAAGCTCTTCCGTTAAGCGTAACTCCAGTATATAAATTAATAGCTCCTTGAGAAATAATTGTTCCACGAAAAATGGAATAATCATTGATGTCAACTGCACCATCTATTTTCCAGTAGACATTTCTGGCTTGCGCACCATTTTTCAAAACAACATTTGAATAGGTACTTGTTCCAAATGCGCCATTGATTTGTATAATGAATACTGCATCCGCATTTCCTTGAGCGTTTAAAATAAGTGTATCAGTAAAAGTGACAGCACCATTCATAAGATACGTATGAGGAGTCAATTCTAAATTATTCCCAAATTGGGCCGGATACAAGAGTTCAATATCGTATGGTAAGGCGTTTAAATTATTGTAAACAGTTGTGAAATCAGTTCCACATTGTGCTGTTGAACCATCAGGTATTGGGTGAATTGTACCCGTGATAAAAAGCGGATTGAAACCAGTTGTTAAGCCACTGTTTGTTCCAATATCACCAGTAAGGGTTGTTACACCCGAATTCGTAACTGGTCCAATTCCTGAAAACAAGACATAACATTCGGTTGTTCCCAAGACAGGATTAGCAGGTCCTGTAAGAATTGGACTTCCACAACCAATTGGGATTCGAGCCAAAATTCCATCAACTGTAATTGCACCTGCAATTGAAAGTGCTCTTCCTTCTAACGTATCTGCGGTATTCATCACAATTGCAGCGTTATTCGCTACGATGGTTCCTCTCATTGTCGTTCCAGCGGCCATATTCACCAATCCTTCTACTTTCCAAAATACATTACAAGCCAAACCACCGTTAATTAGTACAACTTTTGCATTTGCTCCAGTTGAAAAAGCACCTCCGATTTGGAAGATAAACACGGCATTGGGATCGCCTTGTGCATCCAATGTCAATGTCAAGTTCAATGTTGCTGGACTAGGGATTGAATAAACACCTGCATTTAGAATTTGTCCACTACCCAGTAATGCTCCTGGGAAAAAAGTTGGAACCGTTGCATTTAACTGATTGTAAGCAATCAATAAATCGGCTGTTGCCTGAGCACTTGCAGGATCTTGATCGTGCATAACCCCATCAACATTACCAAAACCTGTACTTGAACCACTATTGGTTCCTACATGTCCGGTAAGGTGGGTTATACCTGTATTGGAGACAGCTCCAACCGTCGAGAAAAGCACAAAATCAGCCGTTGTTCCTAAAGTAGGAGCTTGAGCAAGATTGGCTTTCGGGAAATTTAACACCGTGATTAGGGTGAGAAATATGTATAGTAGATTTTTTTTCATGTTATACTATTTATTGGTTTTGTAGATGAGTATTTAATTTGACAAAGGTGAGCTGATTGCGTCTCAAAAAAGTTACATACTATACTCTTCGAATTGCAATATTCACAGATTTATTAAACACTAAACACTTGCTTTTCAGATAGAATAAATCCATTTGAATGACCAATTAATTGCTTTTTCAGTCGATTAATTGATTCAAACAAGAATGGTGATAAAAAGTACTTTCGACCGAACTAAATCAATTCTATTGCTTATTACTAGAGCATACTGAAGTAAAAATGATTGTTGTTGAGAGCGTAAAACGAATCATGCTATCCATAAAGAATCGTATTTTTACTCCCAAATAAAAAACATGAAAATTGGAGTTCTCTTATCTGGATGCGGCGTTTACGATGGCGTTGAAATTCAAGAAGCGATTTTAACACTTTTAGCGATCAAGGAAATTGGCGCAGATTACGTTTGTATTGGTATTGATGCTGATCAATTTCACGTCATCAATCACCTCACTGGAGAAACGATGGATGAATCCCGCAATATGCTAGTTGAAGCTGCTCGAATTGCTCGGGGAGAAATTAAAAACATCAAAGACATCGCACCAGCTGATATTGATGCACTCATTATTCCAGGTGGTTTTGGAAGTGCAAAAAACTTAACCAACTGGGCATTTGAAGGGCCAACTGGCACTATTCTACCAGAGGTGAAGTTGCTTTTAGTAAATCTGATCAATGTGGGGAAACCCATTGCTGCTTTATGTGTTAGTCCAATTGTAGTTGCTAAAGCCTTGGAAGGTTCTGGAATTAAGAGTTCTATGACCATTGGGACAGACAAAGAGCCTTCACCCTACACCATTACAGATTTCACAAACGGATTGTCACAATTAGCGGTAACTCCTGTAATGAAAACAATCAAAGAAATTGAAATTGATACAGTAAACAAAATCGTCACAGCTCCTTGCTACATGATGGAGGCCTCTATTCTTGAGATTCATTCTAATATTCGTTTGGCAGTTGCGGCTTTGCGTGACTTGATTTAACTTTCTTATGACAAACGATTATCAACGATTGATTGCTGTTCACTCAGAAGCAGTGCAAGGATTAAAAAAACAATACAATTTATTAGCAGTTCTTCGACTTATTAGCATCCTAAGCTCGCTGACATTTGGTTATTTTGCTGTTCGTTATCACATTACTTTTACGATTATTGGAGCTGGAATAAGCTTTCTTACTTTCCTCGTTTTTTTGCGATTTCACACCAAAATAAAAAAACAATTACTCCTTGAAAACACGCTTTTAGGAATCAATCAAGTAGAGTTGAATTTTCTCGAAAAAGGCGAATTATCGTTTGAAGACGGAGTTGCTTTTCTTCATTCCAACCACCCATATACCTACGATCTTGATGTTTTTGGACCACATTCGCTCTTTCATCATTTGAACCGTTCAAAAACGGTAATGGGTAGCACGCAATTAGCCAATGCATTACTGGAGCGTTCTCCTGACGAACTAATTCTTCAACGTCAGGAAGCAACCCAAGAACTAACTTCAATGATCGAATGGCGCCAAGATTTTATGGCCAAAGGTATTTTAGCAAAGGATTCTGAAAAAATTGTCGCGACACTTCGTTCTTGGAATAGTGAACAAGCACCTTTAACTGTAGCACTCAAACTAATGAGTTATGTGTTTCCTGCACTTGGTTTGTCTTTAACAATTGCTGGAATCATCAAAGGATTTAATCCACTACTCCTCAATTTATCTGTTACTGTTTTTATCATCAATTTAATTACGTTAGCATCGCAGCTCAAAAAGATGAACCGTGAAATCGCTTTTGCAGATAAAATCAACGAAACACTTTTGCGCTACAGTGAATTATTGCTTGCCATCGAACAGGTTGAGTGGAAAAGTGATGTATTAAAAGAAGCTAAATTGCGTCTGATCCAATCAGAAACAACTGCAAGTAAAGAAATCCACACATTATCACGCATTTTTGCATCGTTGGAAAGTCTACAAAATGGTTTCGGTGCCATTATTTTCAACGGATTGGTTCAATACCATCTTCATACGTATCGAAAACTAATACATTGGAAACAAGCACATGCGCAGCACTTAACCGAATGGTTAGCGCTTATAGGTGAAATGGAAGTATTGATTTCTTTCGCCAATTTAAATTATAACAATCCCGATTTCACTTATCCAAACCTTAATCAAGACGCAGGCATTCAATTCAGCGAACTTGGTCATCCCCTCATAAAAGCTACGAAACGTGTTTCAAATTCAGTCGATTTTAGTGATAAACCATTTATCATACTTACTGGATCGAATATGTCTGGTAAAAGCACTTTTCTTCGAACGTTAGGAATCAACCTCATTTTGGCGAATGCTGGATCATCCATTTGTGCAAAAGCAGCATCTGTTCAGCCCATGGACATCTTGGTTTCCATGCGTTTATCTGATTCATTGACCGATAGTGAATCGTATTTCTTTGCTGAAGTAAAGCGATTAAAAGAAATCATGATGGAATTGGATAATCGTCGTTGTTTTATCTTATTGGATGAAATTCTACGAGGTACTAATTCAGATGACAAACGAACTGGAACGATTGAGGTCGTGAAGAAAGTCATTTCAAAGAACGCAATTGGTGCCATCGCAACACACGATTTAGAAGTATGTAACACTACTTACGAATTCCCAGATTTGTTGATTAACAAGTGTTTTGAAGTGGAAATAATTGACGATGAATTGCACTTTGATTACCTGCTCCGAGACGGCATTTGTAAAAATAAAAGCGCTACCTTTCTGATGCAGAAAATGGGCGTTATATGAATTTTCGATTAATCGGTTTCTTCTTTTATATAGGATTTAGTAGTGTCCTATTTAGCCAAAAATCCTTAGAATTGATTCCAGATTTCAAACCCAATCCTGGTAATTTAAAAGGATACATTCATTTTTCTACAAAAAAAGACCTGAGTGAAAAAGTGCCATTGGTTGTTGCATTACACGGTTGTACTCAAAACGCCAAAGAACTTGCAGACAATTCAGGTTGGAACAAACTAGCTGACACGTTTGGATTTCATGTATTGTACCCAGAACAACGTACAGTTAACAATGGAAATTCCTGTTTCAACTGGTTTAGAAGTGCTGATCATGTTAAAGATCAAGGTGAAGTTTATTCCATTGAACGCATGATTCAAGCTGTAATGAAGGATTATGCGATCGACACAACGCGGGTTTTTGTTTATGGATTATCGGCTGGAGCAGCAATGGGAGTTGCTTTATTGGCAGACTATCCCAACTTGTTTCATTCAGGTGCAATTTTAGCAGGTGTTGCTTTTGGAGCAGCGAATAACGCAAGTGAAGCATTTTCATTACTACTCAAATCTCCACAAAAAACGCCCGAAGAATGGCAGGAATTAATTGAAAATCAACATCCAGAATTCAAAGGAACATATCCAAAAATCATCATTCTACAAGGCACAAATGATAAAGTTGTCGTTCCCGAAAATGCTACAGAATTAATCGAACAGTGGACGAGTATCCATCATATTGATAGTACTTTCGATGAAAAAATGATCCATTACGAAGGCAAAGAAGGAGTCTCAAAATTCATTTATACGGATGAAAAAGGAGAAGCGAAAGTCATTTTCTACCAAGCTGAAGGTTTGGGACACCAACTCATGATCAATCCCGGAAATGAAGCTACCCAAGGCGGAAAAACAGGGCCTTTTGCCGTTGATGCTGATTTTTTTAGTACATACTGGATTGCAGTCGATTTTGGGTTAATCCCTCATTAATGTTCAATAAATCAATTAGATCCATTGACCTTCTATTTTTCGATCTGAATCTAGGTTTTGTTACAAATCAATCGAACTTAACAATCAGTTCACATAACTTATCAACCGATAATTATACATAAAACACTGATTAATTGACTATTACATTCTGAATCACTCAGATCACACCGCATCATTGTTGAAATTTATCTTGCAAAAACAGTCATTTTTAACAGAAGCACCGTACTTTTGTCCCCAAAATAGCGTTAGCTAAAAAACGAATGTATGAACGAATTTGGTAAACGGGGAAACAACGCCGATTTGAAAGCAACAATCGGATTAGAAAATCTCGGAAACGTTTTCTGGAACTTGAGTCCTGCGGAATTAGTAGAAGATACTATTATAACTGGGCAAGGAGAGCTAACAGACACAGGAGCAATTGCAATCGAAACTGGTGAATTTACTGGTCGATCGCCAAAAGATCGCTTTGTGGTGAAAGATGCAAAAACAGAAAACAGTGTTTGGTGGGGTGATGTTAATATTCCTCTTTCTACTGAACAATTTGATGCCTTGTATAACCGCATGAAAGCCTATTTGACTGGAAAAGATGTGTATGTACGTGATGCTTATGCATGTGCAGACAATAATTTCCGAATGAATTTGCGTGTAACAGCTGAATTTCCTTGGTCGAATATGTTTGCTTACAACATGTTCTTACGTCCTACGGATGAAGAAATTGAAAACTTCGATGCAGAATGGAACATCGTTTGTGCACCTGGTTTCTTAGCTGATCCAGCAATTGATGGAACAAGACAACACAACTTTGCTATTTTGAATTTCACGCGTAAAATGATCATCATTGGTGGTACAGGTTATACAGGCGAAATCAAAAAAGGAATTTTCTCTGTGTTAAACTATATTTTACCACACGAAAAAAATGTACTTTCCATGCACTGCTCTGCAAATGTTGGTGTTGATGGAGATACTGCTATTTTCTTTGGTTTATCTGGAACGGGAAAAACAACTTTATCTTCTGACCCAGATCGCCGTTTGATTGGTGATGACGAACATGGTTGGGCAGATGATTCTGTTTTTAACTTCGAAGGTGGATGTTATGCAAAAACAATCGATTTATCGAAAGAAAAAGAACCACAAATTTATGATGCAATTAAATTTGGTTCAATTCTAGAAAACATTGGATTTGTTGAAGGAACAACTACTCCGGATTATGCGGATAATTCAATTACGGAAAACACACGTGTCTCCTACCCGATTGATTTCATCGATAATATCATGGTTCCTTCAGTTGGTGCAGGACCAAAAAACATTTTCTTCCTAACTGCTGATGCATTTGGTGTATTACCTCCAATTTCTCGTTTAACGAAAGAGCAAGCGATGTATCACTTTATGTCAGGATATACTGCAAAAGTCGCTGGAACTGAAGTTGGAATTACTGAACCAACAACTACTTTCTCTGCTTGTTTCGGAAAAGCATTTTTACCACTTCACCCTGCTAAATACGCAAAATTATTAGGTGAGAAATTGCATGGAACAGATATTAAAGTCTGGTTGATCAACACAGGTTGGTCTGGTGGTGCTTATGGTGTTGGAAGTCGTATGAAATTATCATACACGCGCGCAATGATTACTGCAGCACTTACTGGAAAATTAGATCAAGTTGAATTTTCTACGTTACCTGTTTTCGAATTGGCATTCCCTACTTCTTGCGAAGGTGTTCCAAGCGAAATCTTGAATCCGCGCGAAACATGGTCTGACAAAAATGCTTACGATAAAACAGCAAATCATTTAGCTGAACAATTCGTTAAGAACTTTGAATTATATGCTACAGAAACATCAGCTGATATTTTAGCTGCTGCGCCGAAAGTTACTGCATAAACAATACTGAATATATTGAGAAAGGATCGTTTGAAAGAACGATCCTTTTTTTGTGTTATAAACGCGACCAACATCCTATGCTCAATAACGGTTGGCAGCTACCCGAAGGGCGGGCAAATTATCACTAAAGTTAATGTGGAGGCCTGAACTTTCTCTACCCACTAATGTGTCTGAGAAGCACGCAAACCGCCTTTTGGGTAGGTGTTGTTATGGGCTGGTTTTCCTTTTTTGTCGGTTATAAAATTACGCCACCGTTTCAAGCCCTTCTATTCCAGTACATCATAAATATTTTACAGGAATTATTACCTTGCCGGTTTTTGTCAATGAATCTATATTTTTCTTCTTTTCATACCAGTGTTAAACTTCGGAAAACAGCAATGCTTTATCATACGCACCTTCAATAGAAATTCTGGCATCATTGAAGCCATCCATGTGGGTTTCATTTGAATGGGGTAAAGTGTCTGAGCATTGCTCTCATTAAATAGTCCACAAATAAAAAAGAGAAAATAAAAATTTCATAAGTTAGGATTTAGATGGGGAGATTTTTCTGAGGAAAATAAATTATTTCTGACTTAATTTCAGTAAAAAAGAATCGCTGTGATAACCTGCATTGAGAAAAAATGTTCCCTGACCGGGATCAAAATCGACGTTTCCGTCAAATTGACCTTCTATTAAAATGTTATTGTTAGCGTCAATTGAAATGTCATCGCCGGTATCAGAACCGAAAACGCCAATTTGTAATGCCCAGGTAAATAATCCATCAGCATTAAATTTACAAATGAACGCGTCTCTGCTGTCGTCTTCTCTTTGTCCGCCAGGTGCTTCAAATTCAACTTTTCCCTTTCCCGGATCAAAGTCTACCGTACCACTAAAATAACCGGTGATATAAATATTTCCCGCAACATCAGTAGCAATGGAGCAACCTTCATCGTCCAGCTCCCCACCAATTATTTTTGCCCAGACAAAATTTCCTGACGCGTCTAATTTGGAAATAAAAATGTCTTTTTTGCCTTTTGACGTCAGGTAAAATTTTTCTTTGCCGGGATTTAAATCGGTCTTTCCAAATAAATAACCCGTCGTGTATACATTTCCTGAAGCGTCAACTGCAATTGAATGATCCTGTTCAGATACGCCGGCATAGCAATTTCTTGCCCACACAAAATTTCCAGAAGCGTCCATTTTTAAAATGAACATATCTTTTTTAGAATAACCATCAATTTCGGTTGAAGTCAACTTATTAACACCCTCGCCCAAATCAAAATCTACTGTTTCACTGAATGTTCCAGTAGTGTAAATGTTTCCGGAAGCATCAAGCGTAATTGAATGCCCATAGACGATTTCGTTTTCGCCGATTTTTTTTGCCCACAAAAAATTGCCGGAAGCATCTAGCTTTAAAATAAAGACAGAGCTTTTTGTTATATCGCCGGTTAAATTGAATTCACCATCACCCGGGTCAAAATCTTTTGTACCTGCAAAATGCCCCGTAATATAAACGTTAGCTGCTTTGTCAAGTGCAATGGATTCGCCCAAATCATAACCAGCACCACCGACTTTTTTTGCCCAGACAAAGTCACCGTTTGAATTAACTTTAGATATGAAAATATCAGGACTCCTATCTGAGCCACCTGTCAAAAAATGTTCGCCCTTGGAGCCAAAAGATGATTTGCCATACAACCCTCCTGTTTTGTAAACATTGCCTGAAGCATCCGTCGCCCGCGATTCAAGAGAATGACCTTCACCGATTAATTTAACCGATTCAAATTTTGGAATTTGTGCGTTAGCTAATAATGTGGTAAGGCAACATAATAAGAATGTTATTTTTTTCATCGTTTTGTTTAAAATTTCTGCGTATGATTCAATAAAGTTTTTGCATTTAGCTCTGTCTCCATTTTTGTTATAGTCAGCCGTGTAGCATTTTCAAGTATTGTCAATATTAAAATATTTTCTTGTCTAATCCAAACTTTATGTCTTTATAACTTGCATCTACAACTTTAACTCCTTCAAATCTCACATTGCCATACAATTATAGCCACCAAACAATCTAGTATAGCTTGGATCAAACCAATATCTAACCTTCAAAACCTATCAAATTCTATGTATCCTATATGTTCTTATCTAGTTCGATTCAATTAAAATAGTATAGAGGGAGACTTCGATCAGTAAAAAATTCGTCAAAAAAAATTCCCCAACTCTCGCTGGGGAACTCTTTCAACATTCGTGTTGAATTCTATCAAATGGTATTCTTAGCGCAATAAATTCACGTGACCGTCATATCGATAACGTGTTTGTGTTGGACCACCTACCAATTGAATTGTCCAAGTATATGTCCCTTCTTTCACTACTTCATTGTGGTAAGTTCCGTCCCAACCAATTTCATAATTGTGTGATTCGAATAAAACCTCACCCCAACGGTTGTAGATGTAGAATGTATAATCATCAATGATCAAACCATCTGGTAATACTGGTTTAAATTCAGGATTGAATTCATCTTCATCTGGAGTAAATGTATTCGGAATAAACAATGTGAACTCCTCAACAAAGAGAATTGTTTTACATACAGAATCAACACATCCTTGCGGAGAGGTAACTTCCAAACAAGCTAACTGCTCACCTGGCAAGATATTCCCGTAATTGATTGTTGGATTTTCTAAGGATGAAGAACCAAATTGACCAAAACTCCAACTATAACTAATTGCGTTTGTGGATTGATCTGTAAAATTAACATTCGAGTTAACCGTTGTTGGTGCAGTTGGTGAGAAACTGAAATCCGCAATTGGATCAGGAACAACACAGACAACATTCGGCAAAATTGTATCACTTATACAACCATCTATCGAAGTCACTTCTAACGTAACATCATAACAACCTACTGCTGTATATTGATGCGTAACATTTGTATTTCCATTAAAAGTAGTTCCATCACCAAATTGCCATATTGCAGAAGCAACAGTCGTTGCATTCACTAGGTTGGTAAATGTAGCATCCAATGGTGAGCAACCACTAGCAGGGTTTACAGTGAAATTCGGAGCTGGTGGGGTGAATACGATTACTTCCACTTCAAGCGTATCGTATCGAAAACACGCATCATGTGCCACCATTAAAATGGTTTCAGAAGTTGCAGGCACATAACCATATGTTGAACCATTACCCAATGTATCTAGCGTTGTAGACAACCATTCATAACTGTAGTTCAATAACCCATCAATTCCTGAAGCGGTTGCACTTACTGGTTGTCCAGGACAAGCACTAACTGGTGAAGTAACAGAAGCAACGAATGGAGGTCTGATCAATACATCAGCAGTAACAGCATTCGATACACATCCATTTTGGTCATACACCGTACACGTGAATGTTGCTGGCAATGTCAAATTTACATTCAAGTATTGGACAGTATCTAAGGTATTCCAAACATAATAATAAGGAGCAGTTCCACCTGTTGCACTTGCTGAAAGCGTTCCATAACCATCATAACAAATGGTGATTCCATCTTCTGGAATCAGGTTTTGTACCAATGGAAGTGGCTCATTAATAACGATCACTTGCGATTGTGTACAGCCTGCTGCATCACGCACCACAATGGTGTAATTCCCTGCACACAAACCGTTGAAAGCATTTGAAGCTTGGAAAGTTAACCCACCATCTACGCTGTAATCAACAGCAAGTGGTGAATTAATGGTAATCGTTCCATCACAACTTCCATTACAAAGAGCTGCTGTTGCAGAAGTACTCACGATTGATAACATCGGAGGCTCTGTAATAGTATAAGAAGCAACTATAGTACAACCATTCGCATCTGTACCAGTAACATCATACGAACCAGAACATAAATTAGTAACGGAATTTGTACCAACAATTCCATTTGTCCAAGTATAATTATAACCACCTGTTCCTCCTATAAAGGTCACTGTAGCATCACCATCACAAGCAGCATAACAGGTAACATTGTTAGATGTTTGATTTTGAATCAACAATTCAGCAGGTTCATTTACCACTACTTGTGCAGGTGTAGAACAGTTATTTTGATCGGTTACAATTAAATCATACGTCCCTGCGCTTAAAAATGCAATTGAATTTTGAGTAAAGAAAGTCGCACCATTATCCACACTATAGTTGTAAATCGGTGTACCACCAGCGGCAGTAAATGCTATTTCACCTGAATTATCATTGAAACAAGTTAAATCAGTTATAACAGTTGTATAGGTCAATGGTAAAGGTTCTGCAATTACAATCGGTTGCGTATCTGTGCACGTATTTTGATCCGTCACTGTCAACGTATAATTTCCTGCACAAACTCCAGTAATTGTTGTTCCTGCTTGTGGCGCACCACCAATTGAATAAGATAATGCACCAGTTCCACCAGTAGTTGTGACTGCAACCTCACCATCGCAGAAAGTTGCGCATGTTGCATCCGTTAAATAAACACCTGTAATAATTGGGGCAGCTTGATCTACAATTACCGTAACTGCATTCTTTGGACAGTTATTTAAATCGGTTACTTGAATTGAATAACTACCTGCAAGTAGACCATTAAAAGTATTTACAGTTGTAAAAGTCAATCCTCCATCAATACTGTAATTATAGGTTGGTAAACCACCTGCAGCATTGATTACAATCGAACCATTCGGCAGAGAACAAGTTGAAGCTGTTGGAATTGCATTGACAGTTACACCTGCAGGTTCCGTAATAACTTGAGTTGACGAAATTGTACAGTTATTAAAATCTTTCACAACTACTGTATATGTATTCGCACAAAGTCCTGTAATTGTTGGCGAAACACCGAAAGTGGCCCCATTGGTTACACTGTATTGATAAGGAGCTGTTCCTCCTGAGGCGGCAAATGCTAATTGACCATCGCAAACTCCATTACACAATGCTGGAGTTGGTGTATACGTTGAAGAAAGTACTGCTGGCTCTGTCAAAACCAAAGCTCCATTGACGGTGCAACCCACAGCATCTTGCACAACAACTGGATAATTCCCAGCGGCTAAACCAAAGAATGAATCACCTGCTGAAAAAGTAGTACCGTTATCAATACTGAATTGATAAGCACCTGTACCACCTGTAGCAGCAAGTTGAATGAATCCAGTGTTATTTCCATTACAAGTCAAATCAAATGTACTTGATGTAAATGCTAATGGTGGAGCCTGATTTACTGTGGCGGTTCCATAAACAACACAACTATTTGCATCCATCACAGCTAAATTATATGTTCCAGCTGCTAATCCTGTAAAAGTACCTGACGCTTGATAGGATGTACCATTATTGATACTATATTGATATGCACCAGTACCACCTGCCATCGAGTTGAACACAATTTGTCCAGTTGATCCTCCATTACAGAGAACACCTGTTACAGTTGCAGAAAAATTAATCAACGGCGGTTGATCAATGATAAATGGAAGTGTGAAAACACATAATCCACCATCATAAATTGTTACAACGTGACTTCCTTCTAGCAATCCGAGGAATGTACCATTGGTTTGCGTTGCACCGCTATTATCCAGCTCATAGGTAATTGGAGCAGCTCCACTGACATTCGTTACTTCAATCGTACCATCGGCACTTCCAAAACAGAGAGCATCTGTTTCAACCAATACAATACCATCCATTTCAACATCGTTGATTCCCAAGAATACTTGTTCAACACATCCTAATTGATCAATTGCAGTAATACTATAGGCACCACCAAATAAATTTGAGAATAAACCAGATGGCTGATATGGTCCTAATTCAAGTGAATAGGAAAACGGACCGTTTAATCCATTCGCAGCAACAGTAATCGATCCATTGTTAAACCCACAATTGGATTCTACAATCGTTACTGGGTCAATTCCATAACCAGGAGGATCAATTAATGTTTGAACAGAAGTAAATTGACATCCATTGTTGTCCTGAACTAAAATGGTATTGGCAGCACCACATAATCCTGTCAATGTTGGAGAAGCTTGAAGCGCACCTCCATTAAAGGAATATTGATATGCAGCAGTTCCACCTGAAGCAGCAACCACTACTTGACCATTACAAATTCCGTTACAGATAGGATTTGTATTGGTAAAAGTGGCAGTTAAAACAGCAGGTTGAGATATATTCACGTTTGCATTCACTAGACAGCCATTCGCATCTTGCACCACAACACTTGTTGTACCTGCACACAAACCTGTAAGTGGATTTGCTATGCCATAGGTTGCTCCACCATTACTTGAAAACTGATATGGTAAAGTACCTCCAACAGCATTTACTTGAATTTGTCCATTGCATTGACCGTTACATAAAACAGCAGTAGGAACTGATGTAAAACTCAACTGAGTTGGTGATGTAATCGTAAAATTAATAGTTGCTGTACAGTTATTCACATCCTTGATTGTAGCGGTGTAATTTCCTGCAGTTAAAGAAGTGAAGCTATTCGATGCTTGAAAAGGTCCGCCGTTTAATGAATAAGTTATTGGCGCAATTCCACCAGTAGCTCCAATTAATACTGAGCCATTGGAACCACCAAAACAACTTACGTTTACTTGGCTAATAATAGAAGCAATTGGTGTACTAATAGCAGCAATAGTAACTGGAACGGTACGAGTACAACCATTTGCATCCGTAACTGTTACAGTATATGAACCTGGTGCTAGCCCTGTAAATGTTGGGCTTACTTGATTTGGTCCACCAATTGAATAATTATAAACTGGTGTTCCTCCACCAGCAGTAACAGTAACTGAACCATTATTCGCTCCACAAGTTGCTGGCACAATTGTTCCAGTAACTAGGGTTAATAATGGTGGTTGTGTTATCGTTCTATTTACGACAACAGTACAGTTATTTGCATCTTTAATTGTTATTGAGTAGGCTCCAGCACACAATCCAGAAAAAACATTCCCTGCTTGATATGGACCACCGTTTAAGCTGTATTGATAGGGACCAACTCCACCAGCAGCAGTAACGGTAATCGTTCCATTACAAACTCCATTACATGAAATATTGGTAAACGTTGTTGAACCTGAGACAGCTACAGGAGCGGTAATTGCAACCGTTGCTGTTGAAACGCATCCTGAAAAATCCGTCATTGTAACGGTATAACTACCAGCCGCTAGAGATGTAGCCGTTTGAGTTGTTTGTCCTCCAGTCCAAGAATATGAAAAAGGAGATAGACCAACTGGAGTAGCTGTTACCGTACCAGTCGAAGCACCATTACACAAAATATTTGTTCCATTTGCGGTTACACTACAACAAGGCGGACCAGGTGCAATGGTAAAAACACCATTCGTTGTACAACCGTTCGCTCCTGTTACAGTATAGGTATAATTCCCATCTGGTAAATTGGTGAAATTCGCAAAAGCCGCCGCTGTATTGGGTTCGACTACTGATGCATTGGCTGGCCCGGCAATCGTGACGGTATATGGACCTGCGCCGACGGGATTGTTGATCGTGACCGAACCATTATTATAATTACTACAGGATTCATTGACGGGAGTGACCGTTGGCGGCGTTAGTGGATTATAGGATATTGTAACTTGATCTGTTTCAACGACTGTTGTTGCATCACAACGGGTATAAGTTATTTGTGCCGTATAAGTAGTCGTTCCTCCTGGACAGACATTGATGGTTGGACCTGTACCAATCTGGGTTGCGCCTTGAAACCAAGCTATTGAATAATTGGGCACTCCATTCGGTGTAAAACGCCAAGCTTCTGGAGTAGTAACCGACCAAGATCCTGTATTTCTTCCAGGTGCAGCAAGTCCAGCAGTACCAGCAGGATTTTGAATTCCGATAACTGCATTACCATTGTTCCAAGTACCACAAGTCGGTTTATTTTGTACATAAACATCGATAGCATTGGTTGTTTCATAAAGTACAATCATACTTCTACTTGTAAGACCATTACAAGCGGCTGTATAATGAGGTAAATTGTTAAATGAAACCACAAAAATTCGACAAGGTGCTGAACCCAATAGATACCATTTTATTGTTCCACCAATACTTGGATCTGTATCATGGTAAACTCCAAAAACATCACCTGCTGGAGATAGTGCTGCAGAAGGACAACTTGCAGTAAAAGACCATGGCGCAAATCCTCCACCTACAACTGGACCAAATTGAATTGAACCATTTGAACCAATGTTTACTGTATTGTAATTGACTCCATAGTAACAAAAATTGAACGGCAAATTCACAATAGGACTCCAAACATCATCTGTATTTACAGACACAGCAGTACCACCAGCAGCATTGTATGCAATGGGCGGAGCATGAGGAATTGAACCAACAGTGTATGTTGTGGTTGCACCAGTATGAAAAGGCGTTGCAGTTAAATTTGTACACGGTGTAGTACAAGGCAACGTTTGATCAAGACCTGCATCAATATCAGGACAACCTGGGAATTGAGCATGTGAATACGTTAGTGAAAATGCAATAAACAAGATAGTAGCTACTAATTTTTTAGTAATGTGTTTCATTATGTGTAGTGTTTAATATTCATTTAGCTTTACTATAAGTTACTAAATCGATTTTTAAAAGAGTAAATCAATTTAATGAAAAACAGAAATCACAAACAACCAATGCATTACATAAAGAAGTTATTAGTTTTCAGTTTTCAGTCTAGCTCAGCGAATATAAGACATAAATTCGTTAAAAAGGTTGCCTTATTAGATGAAATATTAACACCACACGTGCCTTAATTGTTAAAAATACGACAAAAAGGTAGTTAAAATAAACACGTTTTGTTAAATAAGCTCATTCATCAAAAAAACGAGAAATAACCATCAAAGATTACAAAAAATAATTTACACATATTTAAATGTAAAACAGCTATTTAAATAGAATAAATCACTCAGAATGATAGTTGAGAATCCAAGCGTCTTTGCGGGTTGTTCGTTTGTATTTTTTAAAGACATGTGTAGCCTCTTGTTGATCCAATGTGTAAATTATCACAACATAATAAAAACCATTTTTCTGATTGATCACTAAATAAGAGCCTTCATAATCTTTTAAGCTATTAGCAAGCGCTAATTCAGCATTTTTCTTACTTGAATAAACACCAGTGATTACATAAAAGCCATCAGGTGAATCACCTAAATCTAGATCAATGAATTTATATCCTTTTGCATAGGGTATTTTTTCTAATTCAACATCTACTGGTTGCTTTGTTTCAGTAACAGAATCTTTGTCAACAGTTTCTTCCTTGGCTTTCACAACAGCTACCAAAGCTTCATTTTCTTTCTCTATATTTTCTTTTTGATTCACCAATTCTTGCTGTTGTTCTTTCAATAATTCTTTTTCAGCAAGTGTTTTTACCAGCAATTCTTCTAATTCCTTGTTTCGCTTTTGAAGATCTTCCTTTTCTTGATCTACTTCATCTGTTTTAGCAGTTTCTACGGGCACTTCAACTACTTTTTCAACAATCTTAATAACTTCTTTTCCTTTTCTTCCGAAAGTGAATCCGAGCATTAGTTCATGGTGAGCACCAGAAGAATAATTTTTAATGGTACCAACAAGGTATTCATAACTATAGCCTACCTTAAACTGCTTGAGGATGTTAAATCCTACATTCATCTGAACTGAATAATTGGATTTATATCCAACTGAAACCCATCCTATTTTCGTGTAATCCAATTGTGCAGCTACATCATATTGCACAGGTGCTCCAGGAACATATCGAACGAAAACGATTGGTTTTAAAATCAACGAATTTGACTTTGAGAGTGAAAAACCATATTCTGCCGATAGCATATAATGGCGCGCTAATCTGTAATAACCACGAGCGTTTTGTTCATCATAAGTGACTTTATTCCCAATAATTTGTGGTACTGCAAAGCCAATTCGAAGACTTTTCCAACTATAAGCCAATCCAGCACTCATATCAAATGAAGTCACATTCGGTCTTAAACCAACCAAATATGGATCATCGATTTGCGAAACATCGATCGCGGATAGATCCATTCGATTATCCAGAACACCGGCAGTAACCCCAAACCGCAAATCATGTGATTCAGCTAAGCGAATGCGATAAGCATACGTCAATGATGATGATAATTGCTGTTGAATACCATGCGATTGATGAGAAACCTGCAATCCAAAGCCCGCTTTGTCATTCATAAATGAACCATCTACTGTAAGGTAATTGTTAACCGAAGCACCATTATAAGACATATAACGCTGATTTCGAACCAAAAATGCATTCACATCACCTGAAGATCCTGCCATTGCTGGATTAAAAACAAATGGATTCTGTATTACATGATTGTAGAATGGTACTTGCTGTGAAAAGAGTGTAAAACTCATCCCGAAAAAAGCAATGATAAAAAGGAATCTATTCATCGCCTAAAATGGTTAAAGTACCTTTAATTGTATCCTCGGTTCCTCCTGGAATTACGGTATAATAATACGTGCCATTTGGCAATCTTTTATCCTTATAGGTACCTTTCCAATCGTTCTGATAATCTTCACTTTTATAGACTTCTTCGCCGTAAATATTGAAAACAATGACAAAAGTTCCAGGGAAATACTGCACTCCTTCTATTATCCATGAATCGTTGTAGTTATCATTATTCGCAGTAATAACATTTTTAATATCAATTACATCTGGAGCTACAACGCTAATAACAACAGAATCCTGTGACAAACAACCATTCGAATCAATAATTGTATAGGTATACGTTGTGGTAATTAAAGGGAAAGCTAATGGATTAAAGATCAGTGAATCTGTCAATGTACTTCCAGGAGTCCATACTCCTAACAGCCCTCCTACTCCAATCAACTGAGTTGAGTCACCTTGCGTTATTTCAACACCATTTCCTGCATCTGAAAATGAGGTTGGGAATAGTGATAATAAAATAACATTGGAAGTATCACCTGGACATATACCATTTTCTACAATTACTCTAAAAAATGTTTCAGCAGAAAAATTACTTACAATATTAATGCTATCATTTACACCAACAATTGGTGTCCACACGACACTGTCAATAGATGATTCCCAATTATAACTTACAGCATCTGATCCTATCAAATCTAGTTGATAAGAAGTACCTAAACAGATAGTGTCATCCATCAATAATAATCCCGCACTAGGAGCTGGAAAAATTTCAACAATTGCCGTATCAGCGAATATTCCTGTACAAATCTCACCTTCAACAAACACACGGTACCAAATTGTTGCCAATGCTCCTAAGTAAACTAATGTGTCACTTGAAGTACCTATCGTATTCCAATTTGAACCTCCATCAATGGAAGATTCCCAAAAAACAATTGATCCAGTACCACCTGAATAAATTAAAGTATCTGATGGTGCAAAACCACAAAGTGTATCTGCCCCCTGAATCGTTCCAGGTGTAATCATAGGAACAACCGTAATAATTGCGGTATCTGAAAAATAACTAGGACAAAATCCACCATCGGTGTAAACGCGGTACCAGATATCTTGTAATAATCCTGAATAATTCTCGGTCGTAGATGTATTCGCAATTGGTGACCAAGAACCTCCATTATTAATGGATGATTCCCAATAAGAAACTGTACCAATATTGCCAGTTACTGTCAACGATCCTGAAGCATTCAAAATACAAACTGAATCAGAACCTAATACGGTACCAGCTTCAGTTAATTGTTCAACAAAAATGATTGCTGTATCTGAATAGATGTTTGGACAAATACCTCCATCTATTAATACGCGATACCAAGTTGTATTCGTCAATCCATTATAGTTTTCTAGTGAAGTGCTGTTGGAGATTAAAGTCCAATTGGCACCATTATTCGAAGACGATTGCCAACTAATTATTGAAGAAACAGTTCCTGTTAATGTCAATGATCCAGCAACATTTGTCACACACATAGAATCGGAACCAATTAACGTTGGTTGTGGCGGAACCGCTTGAACAAATATTACTGCACTGTCCGAATAATAACTCGGGCATTGACCACCGTCAGTGAAAACACGGTACCAAGTTGTGCTTGTCAATCCAGTATAATTGATTGTTGGTGTTGTTGTATTAATCGTTGTCCAAGACGCACCATTTGTGGTTGAAGACTCCCAAAAACTAACTGTTCCTACTGTACCTGTAACGGATATTGATCCTGACGCATTGGAAGCACACAATGAATCAGATCCAACGAGCACACCTGGGAAAGTTAATTGTTCCACAAAAATAACTGCTGTATCAGAATAATTATCTGGACAAAAGCCACCATCGAGTAAAACACGATACCATCTTGTAGCAATTAGACTCGAGTAATTATAAGTAGCGGTTGTATTGGCAATCGTATTCCAAGATGCCCCATTATTATCAGAATACTCCCAAGATAGGATTGGTCCAGAAGCACCAGAATGTGTCAAAACTCCAGTAGCACTTGTAATACAGAGCGAATCAGACCCAGCGATTGTACCAGTAACCAAAGCCGGTTGAACTGTCAATGTTGCAACTCCAGAAGTATCATCTACGCACATACCACCATCAATTACGACTTGATACATCGTAGATTGTGTTAAGCCAGAATAGGATAA
>JAYSRF010000049.1:0-14086 GCA_043721195.1 Fluviicola sp.
TCGAACTTCACTGTGGTACTTGTTTTTACAAATGATATCACAAAATCGTTTATCAGATCGACCAATAAGTTGACTGTTACAAATCACACATTGGCGATGTAATGCTGCTTGTTGTTGACACATATAATGGTTTTTTCTTATTTAAGATAGTAGAAAAGATCATTGGAATGAAATTTTTGGTGAAGAAATTTTGCTGTTTTAGTGTTAAATAAGGAACTCTAATAAGGGTTTCTATCGGTTCCAAACGTTTAGAGTATTGGAATTATTAGGATTTTCGATTAGCTATCCTATTTTTTAAAACGCGATCGAATCCGCTTCTAAATAGGAACAACTGAAAAACGATTATTCAATAGGTGGGTCAGTTCGATTTTCGATGAATCTTACCCGTTTCTAACGGTTCGAAACTTTTAGAGCCCTATCATTATTGGGTTTTATCCATTTCAGTTTGTATTTCTCCACTTAGAACGAAGTATTGAAATCAATCCATTTTACTAGAACCAAGAAACTAGACAACAATAGCATTCACAACCAGACCTCAAACGCTGGCTTTTGATACCAATTTATCGTTTCGGGTTGTTCTTTAAACAAACCAAACATCGTAGATCCTGAGCCTGACATCGCAGCATAAATAGCTCCAGCTTCATACAATTCTTCCTTCACTTTACTTAATGTTGGATGATTTTTAAAAGCACTTCTCTCAAAATCATTGCATAATTGAGTTTTCCACTCTGTTATTGGTAGTGCTAGTAGTTGCTTTAAATCTGGACGATTTCTAGAAGTTGTTACATTACTATAAGCTTCTTTGGTAGAAATATGGATCCCTAGATTGACCAAACAAATGGTAAAATGAGGTAGTTTAATCGGTAGTGTTTCCAATAATTCTCCTCTACCTTTTGCCAATTGAAATCCGCCTTCAATAAAAAAGGGACAATCACTTCCTAACTGAGAAGCATGTTTTTTTAGTTCTTCTGTGGTTAATCCAAGTTCAAACAATTCATTTAAAAGCACCAGAGTTTGCGCTCCATCTGCTGATCCACCCCCCAAGCCACCGCCCATTGGAATAATTTTGTGCAGGTGAATATGCACATTAGGAAGATCAAATAATGCTTGAAACAACCGGAATGCATCAACACAAATGTTGGATGTACCAGGTATTATTAATCCAGTAGATGTAAAGGAGAAGTCATTCGAAGGAACGATTTCAAGCACATCTTTAAATGGAATTTCGAGCATTCCAGTTTCAATTTCATGATACCCATTAGCGTACTTGGATAAGATGTGAAGACCTAGGTTGATTTTACAAGACGGAAAATATATCATACCCCAAATGTAGTAATGAGCGAACTATTTTCGTTAATTTCGCCACTTAAAACACAAAGTATGTCAACGTATCTCGATTTTGAAGAGCCATTAAAGGCTTTAGAAGAGCAAATTGAACAGACACGCGAAATTGGTCGCACTACGGATGTCTTTATGGGTGAAACCATAGATGTACTAGAAGCCAAATTAGCAGAGAAAACAAAAGAAATTTTTACAGGACTGACTCCTTGGCAGCGTGTTCAATTGTCTCGTCATCCTGATCGGCCTTATACATTGGCTTATATCAACGCAATAACGGATAATACGTTTCATGAATTACATGGCGATCGCAGTGTGAAGGATGACAAAGCGATGATTGGCGGTTTTGGATTAGTTGACGGTAGATCAGTCATGTTCATTGGTCAGCAAAAAGGTATTAATACAAAAATGCGCCAATACCGGAACTTCGGAATGCCGAATCCAGAAGGTTACAGAAAAGCATTGCGTTTGATGAAGTTGGCAGAAAAATTCAATAAACCAATTGTAACATTTATTGACACACCTGGAGCATTCCCTGGATTGGAAGCTGAAGAGCGGGGTCAAGGTGAAGCAATTGCGCGAAACATCTACGAAATGATGCAATTAAAAGTTCCTGTTATCTGTATTATTATAGGTGAAGGTGCTTCTGGTGGAGCATTGGGAATCGGTGTTGGTGATAAAGTAGTCATGCTTGAAAACACCTGGTACTCGGTTATTTCTCCAGAATCATGTTCTTCTATTCTTTGGCGTTCATGGGAGTTTAAAGAAAAAGCAGCAGATGCATTGAAGTTAACAAGTGTAGATATGAAGCGCTTGAAATTAGTTGACGATGTAATTGAGGAACCGCTTTCTGGTGCACATAGAAAACAAGAAGAAATGTTTCAATTGGTAAAAGGTAAAATTCAAGGTTATTTGAAAGAACTGGATCCAATAGATCCAAAACAACGTGTTCACGATCGGATTGAGAAATTCAACTCAATGGGAGTTTGGGTTGACTAATCTTGATAGCAAAATACTAAACAACAAAAAAAGGTCTCGTTGCGAGACCTTTTTTTGTTCCAATTTGTAAGCATTTTGTAAATGATTTCAAATCCAATAATCAATTACTTTACCACTACTGTTGTCTCCAACGTTTCAATATCAAAGATCAAATTAATGGATCGTTTTTTCTTTTTGAACGTCATGTTTGCTTCGTAGAACGCATCAACTGAATAGTTATTCTCGATTGAATGCAATTCCCAAACACCTTCATAAAAAGCATAATTTTCTACAGTTACTGTGTGGCTTCCAGCTGGAACAGAAACCTTCATTGTGCTCAACTTGGATTCATAAAATGTGTCAGAAGTTCCAATAAGTTTTCCGTCAATACGCACTTGCATGCGGTTTTGATGATCAAACCCTTCTTCTACATTCGTGAATTTCCAGGTAATTGTCAGTGGAACGCCATTTCCACCAGCTACTTTTCCTCCTGTAACAGTAATGTTTTCTGTCTCTTTATCAACATTAAACACCATGTCAATAACCGTATTCTTAGTTAGATCAAGTGTGTTTTCATACCTTGCATCAACAGAATATTGGTTTTCTTTTGTGTGAATATCCCATTTTCCTTCATAAAAGGAATAGTTTTGAATCTTAATATCATGTTTGCCCTTTGGTACCTCAATAACAAAAGTGCAATGATCTGTTTCCTTGAAAACTTTCGATTCGCCCATAGATTTGCCATCAATGGTAACTAACATCTTGTTTTCATGATCGTAGCCCTCAACCACTTCTTCAAAAGTCCATTTAATTGTAAGGGTTACTGACTTTGCTGCCATCACTGCCATGCAGCTAAACAATGACAGAATGAGTAATTTCATTTTCATAACATTTGATTTTTAGACAAATATGCATTTCTTCAACGATATAATTAGATAATGTTTATTATTTAATATTAACTAAATCGATTTATTAATCAAATGTACTACTCAATTGTACACGGAATTCTGACATTTTTACCTAACAATTGTGTGCAACTATTTCCTTTCTTATTTTATATTTACAACATATTTATTGGGTTAAATAAATCCTTTTAAAAAAAATGACCTAAAGTACTACTACACATTTAAGGGAATTAATTTAAAAATGAAACACATGGACAAAAAACACTTACTTCCAATTGCATTTGTAGGAATAACTTTATTAGTAGGTTTTCAAAACAGTTCAGTTTATAAAATTGAACAATTGAATCGATCAAAATCGCATGTAGCTAACACAGGTGGGCCAGCTGCTGGAAAAACAGGAGCACCAGGTGAAGTGAGCTGTACACAATGCCATTCAGGAACGGCACAAAGTGGTTCTGGTGTAAATACTTTGGTTGTAACTCAGAATTTAACACCTGTAACTAGTTACACTCCAGGAACAGTTTATAACGTTGCAATATCGATGGCTTCTGCAAGTTCAAAAAATGGCTTCCAAGTGGTTGCTTTAGATGGTAATAATGCACAAGCTGGAACTGTAACTATACTTTCTGCAGCGACAACTCAAACCATGAATGGTTCTGCAGGTAAAAAATACGTAACTCAAACAGCTGCTGGAACGGCTAATAGTGCATGGGCATTTCAATGGACTGCTCCAGCTACAAACGTTGGAACGGTTACATTCTATTTAGCAACTAACGAGACCAATAACTTGAATAATTCTAGTGGTGATGTTATTCGTTTGTCGCAACATACGTATGGTTCTGTCGCAGGAATAGCTGAAGAGGCTTTTGATATGAATTTAACGATTGGTTATGCTTCGTCGAATAATGTACTTTCTCTAGATTATACTGCATTAACAGCTGGCGAATCAGTTGTAAACTTGGTAGATCTTTCATGAAAATCTGTATTCAATGAATCCATTGGATCAACAGTAATTGGTGACAATTCAAAAGCAGTAAAATTACCTTCTGAATTAAAATCAGGGATGTACATTGTACATTTAAACGTCAACAACAATTTCACTTCGAAAAAAATATACATTCAATAATTCATTTAAATGAAGAGGCTGACTAAAATGGTCTGAAGTGACTGTCTAAAAAGGTTTGTTTTTCACTAAGTTTTGAAGTTGTCTAAAAAGTTGGGGAAATGCCAGGCGTTGAGGATGAGGTAATGGGAGTTTACTTGAGTAAATGACCATTGTCGATTTCCGAAAACAACGAAGCAGATTACAACGTTTTAGATACCTTCTCTTTTTTATCCTATTCGTCGTGTGACTAAGGCCTCAACCCGATCATAAAAATCTCTAGGTTGATAGGTACGCCATTCAATTTCCTCTAATTCACCTCCCATCACAAAATAATGATCAATACGGGCTTTCGAAAATTCTGCCAAAACATGATCATGAAAATTGACAAGTGCAATCCAACCTTCTTCTACTTCGTCAAACCATTCTTCGTAATAACAATCGTCTGAATAATGAAAATTGAGCACGTTTTCACCGATCAGAATAAAGCGATTGATGCCTTGTTCCATGATTGGTTCAATGATCTCTCGTTTCAAAGTCATGATATCATTCTCAATGGCATCGTTCCATTCACCAATCAATTCGATGATCGCATACTGCTCTTCGTAGTCAACAAGTAAGATTTTCAGAAACAAAGTACGTGAACCAATATTGTCCCATTGTGGATGAATAAGGTAGTTGTAAATGCGGTCTACAAATTCGAATTCACTGTATTCACGATTATAAAAAGGCGAATGCGGATCATCCGATGCGATATAAACATGACGCCAATTAAAATATGGTTCTATAAAATGCACAATGAGAGAGCGTTATGTTTGTATTTGTTTTTTTAATGAGGTGAATCAAAATTAAATATAAACTGTACTTTTGATAACGATATCAATAAAAAAATTTACACTATGAATCCAGTAAAAAAAATAGTGCAATTCGGATGTATTGCAGCTTTAGGAATGATGACACTTGTAGGTTGTTCTAGCAGTACAGATCGCGATGCAAAAACAGCTACTTCTGCTCTAATCAACGAGAATAAGAACATTGTTGCTTTTGGTCACATTTCGGTTCAGTCGTTGTTGGATAAGTTAGATTACAAAGGTCTACCAATGGCTGGGGCTATTTTATCTGGTGAATTGAGTTCATGGGAAAAAGCGGTTGATTTTTCTAAACCTGTCTACGTTGCTATGCAAGCGCCATTTGCAGCAGATGGTTCGCCCGAATTAACTTACGCAATTCTTGACGTAAAAGACAAAGATAGCTTGATTGATAAATTCAATAGTATGGGTTATGCTGCTGATAAAACAGGCGAAATCGATTGTTTTAATAATGGTGATGTAACGATTGGAGTGCGAAACAACCTTGCAATTGTTTTGATCAAAGGTGGCGATTACGACTTCAAAGCATTATTAGCAACTGCTTTTTCACAAACGGAAGGCGATGAAAGCGAAGGTAAAACAGCAACCATTTTGGATGCCTCAGGTGATATTGTTACTGGTTTAAACATCGAACGATTATACACAACTTCGAATACTTCACTGACTAAATTGGATGCAGCGAAGAAAAAAGAATTGGATAAATTGACTGCTGATGCATTTGTTCAATCGGTTACGAATTTTGAAAATGGTAAAATGACTGTAAAAGTATCGAACTTGTTTTCAGAAGAGTTGAAAGATCGTTTGTTCTTCAAGGAGGATGGTAGTGCTTCTGTTTTGAAAAAATTGGGAACTGGAAATGCATGGATGGGTGTTAGTTTAAACCTCGATATTCGTAAAATGGAGTCTTTCATCGCAGAATTTGCTCCAGATGCTGAAGAAAAAATGAACAATGCAATGCCAGGTGAAGCGATGATGGCAATGGCTATGATGGGTGAACATCCTTTTGGAAAAATGTTCTCTGGTCAACTCGGATTTGTACTTACCGGTGATCCCAAAAACAGCATGGGAATGTTGCCGCAATTCAACTTTTTCCTTGGTCTAGGTTCTAAAGGTGATTTTATCAATGAAAAAGCGAGTGAATATGCAACATTAATGCAATTGGAGAAACAAGGTGATGCCTTTGTTACTGAGGGTATGGCTGTTGCTCCACGTAAAGATGGTTTGTATGGTTATACCATTCCAATGAGTAATTCTGGGATTTTGAAAATACCAGCGTTCGCAAAAGGATTTGGTAAAAACACATTTTCTATGTTCATTAACTTTGGTCAAATCGATGTGAAGAGTCTTGAATTAGATGATGAAATGCGTGTATTGGAAATCATGGATACATTTGTGATCAATGCTGACCGCGATGGTGGAGAAATGGTGTTAACGACAAAAAATAAATCATCCAATATTCTAAAACAAGTTGGCTTATTTTACGCTAAGATATATACTGAAAAAATGAGTGGGATGTCTATGTGATATCCCCTTTTATTTAAACATTCGATCGCCCAATTTGTTATTAACCTGAGTTCGACATTAAATTTAGATTCAGAATTCAGTTTAAAAGGTGGTAGACAAGGCGGTTTTATGAGTAATCCGCCGCGGCGGATAACGAATGAAATCAACGAAGTAGAGCGCCTTTAAAACGAATAGCCATTTTAACATGACACCTATAAATACTCATCTTTTTCGTGAAAACTCCTTGTAATAACCCGTTATTACTTCGTCGCTTCCACTCAAATCAAAGTATTTATAGGCGTTCTGAACAAAATTTAATGTCGAACTAAGGTTATAAAATCATGTCGCTAAAAAACAAAGAAGAGTGGAATGCCTTGACACCAGAGGAAGAACGTGTGATTGTTCGAAAAGGAACAGAATACCCGTTTACTGGTGAATACAATAAGTGGAAAGAAACGGGCATTTTTGTTTGTCGTCGTTGCGAAAACCCACTTTATAGAACCAGCGATAAATTTGATTCTGGTTGTGGCTGGCCTTCATTTGATGATACATTTGCAGGTGCTGTAAAACAAGTGCCCGATGCTGATGGTCGACGTGTAGAAATTGTGTGTGGAAATTGCGATGGTCATTTAGGTCACGTATTTACGGGAGAACGATTTACAGCAAAAAACACCCGGCATTGTGTGAATTCAGTCTCGATTAAATTTAAAAAGGAAGTCTAGTCAAATTAACCTGAGTTCATTCAAACTCATACATGAAAGTTGCAATTCTTGTTGTATTGGTTGAAAGATAGTGATACTCGATTTTATCTAACAATCCATTCTCTAAGTAGATCCAACTACATGTTTTATCCGTATAAATCCGTTCAATCTCCCTCTTTTGATCATCAAAAAAGGAGGAAACAATAGGTGTGAGTTGATTCGTTTTGTTAAATTGCTTCCAAGTAGTTGTGTCTCCATTATAAGAAATTATTGTAGAATCTAGCGGGTATCCCTCCCAAAACGATTTCATGCTACTCAACCTATTTAATGAGTCATACGCATAGTAAATGACTTCTTCATTGAAAAATTCAGCTGTTACTTTCAAGCTATTGGTTGATTTCAATTTGACTTCTTTCACTAATAAAAAATCAGCATAGAAATAGTTTACAACTGTTGGTATAGAAGTAGGCGTATCAAAGTATTCCTTTTTGATTAGTAAATTGTTCGCGTCATAGTGATTTCTAATTTGCGTTAAAACAATGGTTGAATCAATCGTTGGATCGTAGCTGGTCATCGTTGAAGTTAGTAGATTACCTGAAGAATCGTATTCAAATACTCTTTTACCAAAATCACCTTCAATTAAAGTTCCTGTTGAGTCAATAGCAGAAGAAGGAAAATAATAATGATCTGGTAATCCCAGTGAATTATAAAATACCGTTCTTTCTTTTTGACCATTCGTCCATTCAGTACAACTTTTAACGCTATTTTCTTGAATTGTGTTCGCTTCGATTCTTCCGATCACTTCTTGGCCAAAAAGGGTGTGACTAGATAAAAATAACAGGTATACAATGACTTTATTCACTTGATTCGTTTCAACAGTTTAAATTCAGATCACAAGGAATACAGAATCAATTGATAAATACAACAAAAACAAAAAGTAACACGAGTTAATGTACAACCTTCTAAACTACTTTTTGAAAAGATCATTCTTCTCCTTCGCCTTGGAAAAGTGTGCAATGATACATTGGGTATTGTTTTGACTCTAAAATAGCTGCTAATTGTAAATGCGCTGCCAGAGCTAATTGGGAGTAATTCTGAGAAGCATTCCCGAAACTTGCTGCGGTAGTAACCCACATTTTCTGAATCAAATCTTCTCCGTTTTCCACTCGGCCAATGTGTTCAACAACAGCTTTAACATTCAGTGATCCAGCGTGATAAACGTGCATTACTAATAATCGAAACCAAATTGCTTGCTCGTCAACAGTCAATCCTGCATTCGTAGCAATCGTTCGTGCTGAAGGAATACAAATGCGTCTGATCAATTCTGCTGCACCAAAAGCTGAACGTCGAAAATCCCTACGCTCGTCAACGGTTTTATTTACAGTGAGTCCCATAGAACGGGCAACACCAGGCATCAACTGAAAAGGTCCGAATGCACCTGCTGTCGATTTTTTCAGTTGACCTGGACTTTCAATCAATAAAATAGATTGTGCATACCATGGATCAACTCCAAATTCATTGAAACATTCAACACCTTTTGGTAAGCTTTCAAAAACCAAATCAAAACGGTAGAAATCATTCTTTCCAGTAGTTACCATAATGCGTTCATCTGCTGGCAAACCAAGTGATAGCTTCACACTGTCTTTAAACAATGCTTTTTGTGCTTCGCTTTGTTTTGCCCACATACGGTTCGACATTTTAGCAATGATTTTGCGGTTTGAAGCAATGTTAACCAATACAGAGTCAGGGGAGAGTAACATGATCTGTTGCCAAAATTGCGGTTGAGGTAAAGTTGCCCAAACTCCTGATTCAATACCAGTAGTTCCCATAATTACACGTTCATTTTCACCTTCTTCAAAAGCGATCATTTCACTTTCCCATGGAACAAGTTGCGCATGAAGTGATGTGGTGAAGAGTACAATTAGGGAGGAAAAGGAAATAAAGAAAATACGTTTCATGGAGCTGAAATTTATTTAATAAGTATAAAATGGGTTTTCGTTGCACAATTTAGGGATAAAAGCGTAATTAATTCAATTATCCGCTAATTTAGAACTCATGTTAATCAGATGATCTCAAGAAAAATCAACGATCACTTGCATTCATAAACTAATTTGAATCATCTGAAAAGTGATTTTCTAAGCTATTCGTTTAAGTGCAGAATTACTTTCTAGGTTGTACTAATGCGTTGGGATATTGGAATGGAGTGTTCTGTTTCAATAAGCTAACCGTTGCTAACCGTTCGCAACGGTTAGCCTAGCGCTTTCATTAGGAATTTGCTACAAATAGTGGATTCGAAAACAAGCTGAATGTTATTATGAAAATGAGCAACAAAAAAAAGCCACACTAGGGTGGCTCTAATTTGGTTGACAGGTAATACTACTTTTTCATTAAGCTAACAGCCATTACATTTTTCTCAATAAAGGTTTGACCAAATTGATCAATAACACCAGAAACATCAGCTGAAGTGATGAAATGTTCTGCCACAATGATCAAATCAGATTGATTCATTTGAATAGAAACATAACCATCTTTTGATTCCATTGCTGCTACTAGTTGATTAAAAAGATCATCAGTGATGATACCTTCTTTCAACGTGAATATATACCGATTGGATTTGAGGTCAAAACGGCTTTCATTGACACGCGCTTTTTCTTCATTTTGGGTGAACGTTTGTTGCTGGCTAAATGAATATCCAGTCATGAATAGAAACGTACAAATAACGATTAATTTCATCTTATAATACTTTAATTAATTTCTTTTGAAGAACTACTGCGTCTGTTTTTGTAGTGATTGAATAAACGCCATTTTTCCATGTTTCAGACGGTAAATTCAATTGATTTGGTCCAGCTTTTAATGAGAATACTTCGCTGAAAACAAGGCTTCCAAACTGATCAAATACTGTAACTAACACTTCGTCTTGTGTTTCAGAGAGGTATTCAATAGTAGAACTGTTTTTTGTTGGATTTGGATAAACAACTGCGGTTTGACCACTAGCTTCTTTTCTGTTGATGGTAATCACTTCAGATGGGTTTTGTCGTCCATCTTGGTCAACTTGTACCAATTGATAGTAGTTGATTCCTTTTGGTGCCGTTTCATGAATAAACTCATAAGATTGATCAATTGTTGTTGTTCCAGCCCCATCGATCTTTCCAATTACCGTATAGTTTGTACCATCCAATGAATGTGTGATTTGAAAATATTCGTTTTTTAGTTCACTCAATGTTCTCCACGTTATATGATTTCCTAAATCGGTTGAAATTCCTTTAAAATCAACTAATTCAACTGGTAGAATTCCAGTTCCTGTCCAACCGGAGATTGTGAATTCACATCCATCACCACCATTTCCATCAATCATCAATAAATATTGACTTCCGATGGTTAATCCAGTTGCGTTTACTGTACCAAGCGTTGTGCTTCCGGGATTGTAACAATTGGAAACAGAAGTGAATCCTGAACAGCAACCACCGACATACGTTACTGCATATACATGTGCTTGAATTCCAAATCCTGTCACACAACCTCCAACGTACGTAATCGGAAATAAAGCTGTTGTTGCAGTAGCCGTAAATTGATACCAAGAGTTGTTTTCAATGGATCCACAGAAAACGCTTGCTACATTTCCTGGTTGATCAGCTGAAAAGGTAACATCTGTTGTTGCTGAAAAAGATCCAGGCCCTTGTGTTAAGGTAGCTGGTGTTGGGCAATAGTCATTTGTTCCAGCTGTAGGGCCAGAAACACCACAAGGTAGCGCTAATGTTACACAAATGGAGAATGTTCCAGTTCCACCACCATAATCCCACATGCGCACATAAACTGTTGAACCAGGAGTTAATCCAGTTGCATTGATGAGTGACATTGCACCGTTAGGAGATGAATCGTCATCACAAGAAATCAAAGTAAGTGAACCACAAGCTCCAGAATAAAGCGCCATACCACTATCTGTAGTTGTTCCAGAATTTGAATTGATTTGAACTGAACCGCTAGCAGGTACTACAAAAGAATACCATACATCTGGACCAGAATAACTTGCGCAACCTGGTGCAGGGATTCCAGCTGAATTAGTAGATCCAACAGTTGTTCCAGCAGTGTAAACACAAGCTGCTCCAGGTGTAAGTGGTGTTGCAGAACATGGTTCGTCACCTGACCCTGGGCCAGCTACTGGTGATGTAGCACAAATACTAAAGGTTCCATTGTTATTATTACCATATTCCCAAACTCGAATGAATAATGTGCTTCCAGGCGTTAATCCTGTTGCAGCAATCATTGACATCAAACCATTAGGAGAAGAATCATCATCACAGGAAAGTAAGGTTAAAGCGCCACATGTTCCTGTGTATAAACCAAGACCAGAATCTGTTATAACTCCTGTATTCATATCAATGGTCACTTGTCCATTTGCTGGTACAACAACTGAAAACCAAACGTCTCCACCTGAATAACTAGCGCAACCTGGAGCAGGAACTCCTGCACTTGCTGTAGCAGCGGCATTTGTGTAACCTGTGTATGTACATGCGGCGGCAAGTGTAAGGGATGTTGCAGAACAAGGATTGTCGTTAGCAGGCTGAGCCCAAGAATAATAGCCCACAAAAGTAAGGGCAAGTAGCAGTAGTAATTTGTTCATTAAATGTCGTATTTAGTAGTAGTACAAAAATACGATACGTTTTAGAAATTGGCTTTCGAAATAGTGATAGATGAATATTTACTAGTTTTCAACTAACATTTAATCTATTGTTCAAGTCGATTGTTGTAAAAAAAACAATTTCACGGTTGAATTGTTTTTTTTACAGCACATTTTATTAAGTGATGTTAAAATGTAACTTCCACCAAACAAGATGTATACCCATGTTTGGTGGAAGTAAGATCCTCAATTAACGAATCTCGAAGAGTGTTTCCGTAGATTTTCGAACTTTTGGATAGTGTTGTGTTTGATCTTCCGAAGAACGGTAACCAATTGCAGCAACTACTACTGGTGTATAATCTGTCAAGCCTAATACTTCTTTGTATTCCATTGCATCAAAACCTTCCATTGGCGTAGCATCAATGTTTAAACTAGCAGCGGCTGTTAAGAGCATTCCCAAACCAATATACGCTTGTTTAGCGTTCCAGATCAATTGTTGTTCTTCTGTTAAATGAGCTGTTGCGCCTTTCATGTAATCGCTAAAGCCTTTTAAATCATCAATTGATGCTCCACGAGTTGCGGCGATTAATTCGATGTATTCATCTATTTCAGTTGCTCCAGTCACATTTTTAGCAGCAAAAACAAAGAGATGAGATGCATCTGTAATTTGTGGTTGATTCCATGATTTCTCACGCAATTGTTGACGCAATTCTGCCGTTTCAATCACAAAGACTTTATACGGTTGGATGCCATAAGACGATGGTGCTAAACGGATGGATTCTTTTAAGACATCAAGATCTTCTGAGCTGATTTTTTTTGTTGAATCGTACTGTTTAGTTGCGTAACGCCAATTGAGTTGTTGAATAAGAGTGTTCATCTGTTTATTTATTTATGTTTAAGTTTTTCAATTCATGGGTACTTCCATGAGAAGTAATTTGCTGTTGTTGGTACTGTTTATTTCAATCGATTGAAGTTCTGTTAGCCCAATTGCATCGCGTTTATGGAGTGTTTCTCCAGCTACTTCGATGGCGCCTTCAATCACAAATAAGTAAACACCATTGGTTGGATCTTTCAAGGTATAGGTTGAACGTTTATCCGTATCAAAATCACCTCTATGAAACCATGCGTTTTGGTGAATCCAAACACCTTGATCTTCAGCAGAAGGTGAGAGGATCTGACTCCAATTGTTTTTCATGTCAACAGTGTTTAATTCTTGTTGATCGTAGCGTGGAGTTACACCTCGCTTATTCGGGAATAACCAGATTTGTAATAAATTGATGGGTTGATCGTGAGAAGGATTCTGTTCTGAATGCATAATTCCTGTTCCAGCGCTCATTACTTGGATTTCACCTGCTTTAATGATCGAACTGTTTCCCATAGAATCTTTATGTTCAAGTGATCCTTCCAACGGTATGGTAATGATTTCCATATTGTCATGCGGATGTTTCCCAAAACCCATGGATGGTGCTACTATATCATCATTCAACACTCTTAGTACACCAAATTGTAAGCGTGATGGATCGTAATAATTTGCAAAGCTGAATGAGTGTTTAGCTTGAAGCCAACCATGATCGGCCGCGCCTCTGTCTTCTGATCGATGAATAATTGTTTTCATAGTTAATGTGTGTTTATTGCTGAATCGTTTGTTGTTCTTTACGAAGACAAATGTACACATAATTTATAATTAGTTACCATGGTAAATAAATAATTAATGTTAATAAAAATGAAGGGTGTTTAATTGTAACAATTTAACAGGATAATTGTTGATTTACCGTTCAAATAGGAGAATTAGATGAAATGAAGGAATATTATTTATCGATCTAAAATCCTGAAAGACAGCAGAAGATTGATCTTTATTAAAAAAAGCGTCTATTTTTTTTACAAAAATGCTTGCGTAAAAGAATAAATGGTGTACATTTGCACACGCTTTTAACGAAAAGTATACACAATTTTAAATCTCGCTGTTGTGAGAGTCACCCGAAAGGAAGATAAAAAATTGGTTTGGTAGTTCAGTTGGTTAGAATACATGCCTGTCACGCATGGGGTCGCGGGTTCGAGTCCCGTCCAGACCG
>JAYSRF010000050.1:0-5000 GCA_043721195.1 Fluviicola sp.
TGTGCAATAGGCTAATTTCATCGCGATCTCTGCATGTTGATCATAGGTTACAAACCCTATTTTGTCTTCTTCGCGCAGATGAATGACCAATTGATTCAACGCATATTTCATTAGATTTATTTTTTCACCTACTTTCATGGAACTTGAAAGATCTAAGACAAAAACGACATTTACCGGTTTAAAAACACTGCTGTCAAAATAATCCAATGGGTAATCAGCTAATTCAGCAAATGATTGTTGCAAAATAGAATCTTGTTCTTCATCTTCTAGTTGTTCACTTAATGTTTCTTCTACTTTTTCTTCAGGTATTTGGGTCGCAAATTCGTTTTCATTTACCTCAGATACTTGTTCTTGCTCGAATTTGTAAGAAGGATCTTTTTTCATTGGAATGAGTATTGTTTCCATGTTTGAAGTAATGTAAATTCCTGTTTCGGTTGTGAGGTAACCGTTGTAAGAAAGCACGAAATATAAAAATCCTGAACAGCTTTTTTTACGTAATGTTCCTAAACTTCCTGTTACCCAAGATTCATTTGCAACACCGTTTTCAAGAATCGTAATGGTACTATAAGGAATTGCTTCTCCTGTTTCTACATCTATTGCTTTAAGAGTGATTTCAATGCATTCTTGTTTCTCTGTCGAGGAAAATTCTGGGCATTTTTGCAATAAACCATCTTCGTAATTTGGGATTTCTTGCACTTCTCCAATTAGGCGAATTTCAATGGGTTGTTCTTCACTACTCAAATTGAATCGCAATACGTAATTGAATGCGCCTTTTTTATCTGGATTTACTTGAACGCGCATCACAAACGTACTATCTGGTTTTATTGTTTCTTGCGATGTGCGGTAAACAACTTGTGGACTGTGTTCTACTTGCTTCAAATAAGCTGTAAGTTCACTGTTATTGCGAATCGTTATATCTGCATACCGTTGAGTAGTGCTCGTTAATTTTCCTAAGTCAATTACCTGGGCTTGAGAAAGCAGCGTATGTGAAAACGGAAGCGTTAAAATGAACAATAAAAGTAGACGCATACGCTAGTTATGAAAGAAGTGCAGTATTGAATTTCACCAATTTCATTACAAAAATAAAGCCGTAACGAAATAAATAGTTTAAAATAGTTGTGCGATTATTCCTTCAATTGCAGCTTGTCAAATCCCTTTAAACGATGCGATCCGAATTTCTTGTAACAAATTAAACTGTGCGTCTACAAGTTTATTGATAGGAATATAACGTCCTTTTCCATATTCAGCAGCTTCACGCATGGCACGTTCATCATTCGGGCGATTTTGGATCCCAACTACAGAAAAGGTAATTCCTTTTTTGGCATATTTCCGTACTACTTTCTGGTAATCATCCGAACTTTTATTAAAAGCACCGTCCGTAATAATGATCACAAGATTGGCTTTTTTTGGAGAAAGTTGTTGCAACGATTGTTTATACCCAAGTTTAATTCCTTTTCCTCCAGCGGTCATTCCATGTGGCTTCAATTCAGCTACTTTATCTTTTATTGCTTCTTTTTGAGAACAATCTGTTGGAGGTAACAACACACTTGCACCATCAGAATAAGTCACTAAACTGATGTGATCTTCAGGTCGTAAAGCATCAACCAATTGATTGAGTGAATACTTCATCAACTCCATTTTTTCGCCCAATTTCATCGAACTTGAAACGTCTAATACAAAAACTACATTGACAGGTTTGAAATACGTTTGATCAAAATTAGTGGGCGTAAGTGTCGCCAATTCTGGAATCGATTGTTGAATTACAGAATCGGTTTGTTGACTCGTTAATTGTTGCTCAATGATGATCTCCACGGTTGCTGTTGGCACTTCTTCTGGCAATTCAGGAATGATTTCTGGCTCTTTAGTAGGAATCGCAGCAATAAGACTTGGATCCATTTTCAGTGGAATGGTAATCTCTTTGATTTTTGGACCAACATAAACACCTGCTTCTTTTGTGAAATAGCCATCGTGGGATGCGAAAAAGTAGAAATAACCGGGAATACTTTCTTGTTGAAACGAACCTTTTCTTCCTGTGATCCAAGCTCCAGCAGATGTTCCGTTGCGAATGATTGTAACCGTTGTTTTTGCCAATGGAACGCGTGTATCTTCATCTACAGTAATAATGGTGAGTTCGGACGTTTCCACACGTGAAGGTTCCGAACCAAAATCGGGGCAACTCATCCCGTTTGCGAGATCGTTCATGGGTATTTCCTTCACCATTCCTGAAATGCGAATAGTTGTCGGTTCCATATTGTCGCTTGTAAAGACTTTTACTTCATAAGAAAACGGTCCTTTTTTCCCAGGATTGACTTGTAAACGAAATGAAAAAGAACTATCAGGTAACAGTAAATCAGAACTAGCGAGATAAACCACATCAGCATGTTTTTCAACACGAAGAATATACGATTTTTTGTTGCCTTTGTTGGTCACTAAAACATCTGCAAAACGTTCTGAATTTGCGTATAATTCGCCCAGATTAATGGATTGTGTACTGAAAATTGTTTGTGCTGAACTAGCAAAACAAAGAAATAAACTGAAGAAAAATACGCGTTGTTGCATGGGTTGAAAATACAAATTATTCGTATAATGGATATTTTTCTAAATCATACAATTTTAAATGAAAAATAGTATCTTCGAAATTGATTTAGCATGTAAAATGAATCACAAACACTATTCAATATGAGAAAAGTCTACCGCTACAAAAATCTATCGTATACACTTGCAGATGATGAGATTGCCAATTTTTCGGTACAATTTATTTCAGATGGAACCACAGGACAAACAGTTATCAATGTACCTGGTTCAACTGATCCTTCAATTCTAGATTCGGGTTCAACACCGATTGGTAATGGCGCTTCTTTGCGTAGTGAAGATACGATCGTTGTTTCGGATGTTGCAAATATTATTCCCGAAGAAGATGAGGTGCGCATCCGTTATTTCATTAATGGTCAATTAGTGCAAGAACATTGCAATCAAGTATCAGAATCAGATCGACCAATGATTATCTTAACCATTCAATTTCCAAAACCATGAAAATTCTATCCTTACTGTTGTTCACTTGTTTTTCCTCCTTTCTTTTTGCACAAGAAAAATTAACAAAATTGAGTGCACCTTCTTCGCCCGCTTCAAGTTTATTGGGTTTACAACCAAGTGCAGTACTTACGCCAAAATCCTATCAAGCATTGGAGACAGCAATCTTCTCTAATTTTTTTAATGGCTCTGGAAAAGTAACTGTTCCCAATGATTTTTCGCTCGAATTCACGCCGTATTGGACAAAAAACCATCAATTGACGTTGGAAGAATACCTCTTTCCCAAATCGCAATGGGATCATATTAAACGCAACTCTTCTTTATCACTTGCCTCAACTCAAAACTTTCTATTGGGAGATAGTGCTGCAACAAATGCCATTTCTTGGGGCTATAGAACATCACTTTTTTTCGCGAATAAAAATGACAAGGAAAAAGTATTGTCTAGTAAAAATAAGTTAAACAAGCTTCAATTAGCAACGGCTGATATTATGGGTGAAGCTCAAAGGATTGTTCAATTACCAGAAGTGAAAAATGCTGAAGATTTTGTTGATCGAATTAAAGCACGTGTTCGGCAATCATTTTTAAATGCTGGTATTGTTCCAGATAGTTCAAAAGCCACAATTGACACGTTCACTGAAACAATATTATCCAACGTCTTAAACAAATTACCTGCGTTGGATAAAAGCAAACAGGACGATTTCCTAGATGCATTTGTTGCCACTTTGGATGCCGAATTAGCTACCAATGATGCGTCATTTGAAGCACTAAAATCAAGTGTCAAAGAGCGAAGCGGGTTGTCAATTGATTTTGCCTATGCTGGAATGATTAGCTTTCCTACCAATGATTTTCAGTATTCTATTGTTCCCCGTCAGTCGTTTTGGATTACTCCATCGTATCGGTTTAGTCAAAAGGCGAACTTTTTGAAAGTGATGGGTGTATTTCGGTATGAGTGGTATAGTTTGGATTACTACAAACACTATTTTCCGCAAAACAAAGTCTATCAAAGTAATGTAGATTATGGTCTTTCACTATCAGCTCACTTTGCAAAATTCTCTTGCCAGTTTGAGGTAGTTGGGCGTTCGTCTCAGTCATTTACGAATGCTGGAACGGATGTCGACGGAAATACATTGTATAAAAAAGAAGCGGGAACTGATTTGCAGTACATCGGCACATTTAATTACCGCTTAACGGATCAAGTGGTACTTTCATACAGTTTGGGAAATCGGTTTGATCCAATTGTCAATCCTACAAACACATTGGTTTCATTATTGACCTTAAACCTTGGTTTTGGAGGGCCAACAAAAGAGAGTCTTGATTTGACGAAATAGTTTGGAACGATTCATTAAAGTAGGGTCTGCTGAAAAAGTCAGAAATGAAGTAGTTATTAGGCGCAGTCAAAAAGATGTATATAAATACTTCGATTTGGCTGCAACGCAATAGATGCTTTATTTCTGGCTAGCAAAAAAATAGCCTGTCTGGAATTACAAGATGCAAGCTTATTTTATCATTTCAGGCAAAAAACATGCGCTTGAACGTAGATTATCGAACTCAAACCTTTTATAATCAAAAGTTTTGTGTTTTTCAGCAGAACCTAAAGTACCAACAACCCATTTTCGCGTAACACATTGAATTGTTTGGAATACCAAATCGGTTCCAGATCTTCATTCGTTGCCTGCTCGAAGTGTTCTTTTAGTTCCTGAAAAGTGAAGATTTTGCTGTTTTCTGGCGTTAATTGCGGTAAGATCTCCAACAACCAATTTCCCGCTTCCAAATTCATTTGAATGGAAAAAGTAGCTTGTTTGGTATGAAAGGTCAATTCTGCCATTTCCCATTGATGGCCTTTTTTGCTTTTGGTGAAATGCCTTAACGTTGGAACCTTCCCTAGCCAAACAATTTTTGCTGTTGGTTTAATGAAAGAGAGTTCGTCATTATCTAACGCTTGTTCAATGAAGTTGGGAGCTATTTTGGTC
>JAYSRF010000051.1:0-14082 GCA_043721195.1 Fluviicola sp.
CGGATTTGAGGCTACAGTTAAAGCATACACACTAGAACCGTATGAAAAAGTAACCATGCCAGAGAGCGATTGTATCAATGCAATTCCGCTTTGTGGAAATTCTACGGTGAATACCTCTGCTAATCAGTATGATAATACGGGATTGGTTAACGACGATAACGGATCATGTTATTCTGGAACAGGTAGTGGTGGTTCTGTTTGGTATTCATTTACTCCTCAAACCAATGGAAACCTCGATTTTTTGATTTCACCAACAGGTTCAACTGATTACGATTTTGTTTTGTGGGATATTACCAACGGATGTGCGAACAAAACCCAAGTTTCATGTAATTTCTCTGCTACAACTGGCGCTACTGGTTTGACAGCTGCTGGAAGCACGAATTCTCAAGATGCATCTGGAACAACAACCAATCAATTGGAGTCTGTATTAACAACTCACGTATATGCCTTGTGTATTAACTATTATGGAGGAACCAATGCGGGATTTAATTTGACTTTTCACAATATTCCTACATCAGTGAATATTGTTGATAATATACCGCCAACCATTACAAGTGCTTATACAGGGAATTGTGCATCAGCAACAACATTTACGGTCAATTTTTCTGAATTTATCAATTGTGCTACCTTGCAAGCTTCTGATTTTAGTTTACCAGGCTATTCTGTTGCGTTAACCACAACCAATTGTATCAATAATAAAACAAATAGTGTTGTTATTACGATCTCCCCAGCATTGGCTCCAGGTAATTATTCCCTGACTGTTAATTCGATGAATGACCTCTGTGGAAATCCATTAAATCAAGTTTATCCCTTGAATACGTTGATTGTGCCTGTTGCTAATGCAGGTCCCGATCAAGTGGCTTGCTCTTCACCAGGTTTGTTTGGAACAACCAATTACGGTTCAGCAACATTAACTGGTTCTGGTGGTACAACCTATTCGTGGAATACTGGTCAAACATCCAATTCCATTTCAGTTTCACCAACTGCGACTACTACTTATACCATGACTGCCATTCAAGGAAGTTGTTCAGCTACAGATCAAGTAGTGGTAACCGTTTCTCCATCTCCTACGCCGAATTTAGGGCCCGATCAAACAATCTGTTCAGGGTTTCCTGTTACACTTGTAGGAAGCGGAGGTGGAACCTATCAATGGCAATCGACAACTACAACTTTCTTTGGTTCACCAACAGGTTGGGCGAATATTGCAGGAGCAACTTCTGCATCGTACACAGCTTCTCCAGTTGGAACCATCTATTACAGGGTATTGGTAACAAATGCAGCAGGTTGTACGGGGAATGATTGGATTAAAATCACCATTGGCGCAGGAACATTTGGAATTACAGCACCACCATTTGTTTGTTCTGGAAATCCTGTTTCTTTGACATTACCAGCAAGTATGACCTTGTATACATGGAATGTAGCTGGAACACCAATTGGAACGGCAAACACTGCTTTGACTGTTACACCACTTACAACAACAACGTATACAGCTGTTAGTACTACTCCAGGTTGTACGGGTAGTGCCAGTGTAACCGTTCCAGTGAATCCACCAATTGTTTTTACTACTACTGCAAATCCAACAACCGCATGTCCAGGAGTTCCAGTCAATTTAACAACAACTGCTCCTGTAAATGTGGACAATTCATCAACTGAAAATTTTGAAACCGCCAACAGTTATACTTTGGTAAATGGTGCAAATAACAAATGGTACAGAGGAACTGCTGCGTTTGCTACGGGTGCTTATGGATTGTATATTGGAACAGCTGCTACGGATAATAATTATTCCATAGGATCGGCCTTTTCACCAAAAGCAGCTACGAATTTTGCTTATAAAAACTATTCGGTTACAAGTTATTGTAGTCCTACTTTGGCTTTCAAATGGAAATGTAACGGACAGGCTGGTCAAGCTGAATTAACGGTTTGGGCTGTCCCAACTTCGTTTACACCTGTTGCTGGAACAGCTATTACAGCCAGTGCAACGAATATTCTTTTAGGAGGACCTTACAACGGGTCAACGGTTTATTCGCCAGTTACAGTGAGTTTATCTGCCTTTTCTGGCCAATCTGTACGTATTGTTTATCAATGGAGAAATACCGGTGCGGCCTTAATTCTTGGTCCTGTTGTTGCTAATCCAGCCGCTTCTATCGATGATATTGTGTTCACAGATGTTACCACTTATAATTATACTTGGACATCTGTACCAGGTGGATTCTCAGCGATAACCCCTAATACAACTGCCAATCCAACTGTGGCAACAAATTATTCACTTACCGTAACGCGTTGCGATGGCTGTCCTGCCACCTCTGTTGTGCCAGTTACGAATTGTACACCTTTACCTGTTGAATTAAATGCATTTTCTGGTGTAAAAAATGATGCTTACAATGAATTGAACTGGTCAATTTCATCTGAAATAGACAATGATTACTTCATCCTTGAACGGAGTTTAGATGTAGCAGATTGGAAACCGATAACAGTTGTCAATGGTGCAGGTACGACTTCGCTTGAGCAGTTCTACCAATTCTATGACTTTACTTTTTCGCAAAACTCAATCAATTACTACCGTTTAAGTCAAACAGATGTGAATGGATCACCACGAATTGTAGGGAATATTGTTGCGATTGACAATCGAATCGATGGAAAAACAATCGTTGGTCGCGTAAATATTCTCGGTCAGCAAATTCCAGATTCACAAAAAGGATTGGTGATTTTGCTCTTCGATGATGGCTCATTAGAAAAACGTTATATAGAATAACCCTTTTATGCTTTAAGTTTGGTTTAAGATGTCTCGTACGAATTGTGCGGGACTTTTTTTTGGATAAAAACAACGGATATCGTCTGTTAATTCCATGTGTTTTTTGAATGAACAAATGCTACGCATAAATCCCCAAAGTTGACGTTAAATTGCGTTAAAACAACCTACTACCTTATTAACAATAGAGCATTGAAAAGTATTATTTATTGATGCATTAGCTGTTGAAATTCCCGTTATGTTTGTCATGATCCCTATTTGTGGACTTTAATTAGATTGAATAACCATTGAATTCCGGTGATTCCTTACTGATACTGCGAATAGACGATTAAACTGGTAGCTTCTTGAATGGTGCTTTTTCAAACAAGAAACAACTAAAAAATAGTAACGAAATGAGAGCGACTTTATTAAAAATCATTACACAACAAGTAATGCACTATAAAAAAGCAAGCTAAAAATCGTTCAAAATAGAATAATTAGAAGACGAAATAATAGAATAAGATATGTCAGGATCAAAAACGATAGTAGTTGGATTGGATATCGGGACAACAAAGATTGCTTGTTTGGTGGGAACCAAAAATGAACATGGAAAGATTGAAATTATCTCCATGGGGAAAAGTGAGTCCTTGGGTGTTTCGCGAGGTATTGTTTCCAATATCGAAAAAACGGTTCAATCGATTAAAGCCGCTGTTGAAGAGGCGCAAGATCGCGTGGATGCTGATTTGATTATTCGCATTGTGAATGTTGGTATTGCTGGTCAGCACATCAAAAGTTTACAACACCGAGGAATTTATACCCGTAGTTCGGTTGAAAATGAAATCAGCCAGAAAGACGTGGATGCATTGATTGAAGACATGTACAAATTGGTAATGCAACCAGGTGAGGAAATCATTCACGTGTTGCCACAAGAATACATTGTTGACAACGAAACAGGAATTTTAGACCCGATCGGAATGTCTGGTCGTCGTTTGGAAGCAAATTTCCATATCATTACAGGTCATATCAATGCTGCAATGAACATCAATAAATGTGTTCAAAAAGCTGGTTTGGAGGTAAAAGACATCATTTTGGAACCAATTGCTTCTGCTGATGCCGTATTAAATTTCGAAGAAAAAGAAGCTGGTGTCGTGTTGGTAGACATTGGTGGTGGCACAACAGATGTGGCTATTTTCCATGAAGGTGTGATTCGGCATACTGCTGTTATTCCATTCGGTGGAAATGTGATCACGGATGATATCAAGGAAGGTTGTACCATTTTACGTCGCCATGCGGAAGCATTGAAAGTGAAATTTGGTTCTGCCTTGGCTTCTGAAAGTTTGGAAACAGAAGTGGTGTGTATTCCAGGTTTACGTGGTCGTGATGCGAAAGAGATTACATTGAGAAATCTTGCAAGCATTATTCAAGCACGAATGGAAGAGATCATCGAACATGTATATTACGAAATTCGCAATTCAGGTTATGAGAAAAAACTGATCGCTGGTATCGTAGTTACTGGTGGTGGTGCGCAATTAAAGCACATTACGCAATTGTTTGAATTCATAACAGGAATGACAACGCGAGTTGGTTTGCCTACAGAACATTTGGCTAGTACCAATACCATTGATAGTATTACTAGTCCAATGTACTCAACAGGAATTGGCTTGGTGATGAAAGGTTTTGAAGGAGTGGAAACACATCGTCCAGTTGAAGCAACAGCAGGTCAAGTGAAAACGCATTCCAATAAATCACGTGGCTCTTTCTTCGATACCATTATTACAAAAAGTAAGAGCTGGTTCGCAGAAGACGATTAAAGAAAGAAAAGGATGAATTCATCAATTAGTAGGGAGTTTTCTTCCTAATTGATGGATTACTAATTCATAATTAACAGAATAAAGCAATAACACTAAAACAAAGCATATGGAATTCGATTTGCCAAAAGGAAGCACATCCATCATTAAAGTAATTGGCGTAGGAGGTGGCGGTAGCAATGCTGTTAACCACATGTACGACCAAGGAATCAAAGGTGTAGATTTCATTGTGTGCAACACAGACAGACAAGCATTGGATATTTCTCCAGTACCATTGAAAATTCAATTAGGTCCAAGCCTAACTGAAGGACGTGGAGCGGGATCTATTCCTGAAATAGGCCGCAATGCAGCGGTTGAAAATATCGACGAAATTCGCGCATTTTTAGCAGATGGAACCAAAATGGTTTTCGTAACAGCTGGAATGGGTGGTGGTACGGGAACTGGTGCAGCACCAGTAATCGCACAAGTAGCCAAAGAATTAGGCATATTAACGGTTGGTATTGTTACAGTTCCATTCAGCTTTGAAGGCCGTAAACGTCGTCAGCAAGCAGAAGAAGGATTGGAAGCAATGCGCAACAACGTAGACACCCTTTTGGTGATCAACAATGAGCGTTTGCGTGAAATGGCGGGGAACTTGTCGTTGGTAAATGCGTTCTCTAAAGCAGATAATGTGTTATCTACAGCAGCTAAAGGTATTGCAGAAGTAATTTCTGTAACTGGAGCAATCAACGTGGATTTCAATGATGTAAACACTGTTATGAAAGACAGTGGAGTGGCGATCATGGGATCTTTCCAAGCAGAAGGCGAAGATCGTGCATTGGTTGCAGTGCGTGAAGCGTTGAATTCTCCTTTGTTAAATGATAACGACATTAGCGGAGCGAAATACGTATTATTAAACATTACGTACGGCGACATCGATGTAACAATGGATGAGATTTCTGAAATCACGGATTATATCCAAGATGAAGCGGGATCTACTGCAGATGTTATCTGGGGGCATGGTTATGATGCAACCTTGGGTGATAAGTTGAGCGTTACGTTAATTGCAACAGGTTTTGGAATTGGTGGACCAGTAACGGGATTTGAAAAAGCTCCTGAACGCACTGTTCGTACCTTGGAAGAAGATCAATCAGTTGGTAATTCAGGATTGAAAAACGAAATTAAAGCTCCGTTGACTTCTCCAACAGCTGTTGTTGAATCTGCTCCTTCAGAAGAACCGTTTTTGAAAGTGACAGAAGAGCCAGTACAAGAAGCAGCTCCAGTAATCAAGAATACTGAAACAGCGCAAGGTGGTATTAATTTCGATTGGGACATTTCTACGGAAGCAAAACCAATGGCAACTCCTACAACTGCTGTTTCAGAAGAGAAAGAAGATGTGAAACGTTTTTTCTTGGACGATGAAGCAGAGCAAAAAAATAGCTTGGAAAGCGTACAAACAAAATCAACTTTGTCTCCAGAAGAATTGCAACGCCGCAATACCGAGCGTATGGAGCGCATTCAACAGTACAATGTAAAGTTGAAAAAAGCAGAAGGTTTGAAAGAATTGGAAGATGAACCAGCGTATGTACGTCGTAATATTCATTTGGAAGACGTAAGCAAAAGTGCAGAACAAAAAGTAAGTCGTTTTGGGTTGTCAGATGACGAAAACGGATCTGGCTTGCGCACAAATAATTCATTTTTACACGATAACGTAGACTGAAATAGACGAAAGACTATAGATTGAAGACGGAAGACTAATTCGTCTTACGTCTCAAGTCTAATAGCGAAGCGGTCTTAAGTCTAATATTCATAAAAAGGGAAAAAATGTCATTGACAGAAAAAATAAATCAAGATATTAAAACAGCAATGTTAGCCAAAGACAAAGATCGTTTGGCGGCTTTGCGTGATATAAAAAGCAAATTGTTGTTGGAAGCAACGTCTGGTGGTTCAGGAGAAGTAACAGAAGAAGTATTCAATAAAATTGTGTTGAAGTTGCACAAGCAACGTACCGATACCTATCAATTGTACATCGAGCAAAATCGTGAAGATTTAGCAAATGATGAATTAGTACAAGCGAAAGTAATCGAAGAATACTTACCCAAAATGATGAACGACGATGAGATTCGCGCTGTTATTGCAGCTAAAATCGCAGCAGTTGGAGCTTCAGGTCCACAAGACATGGGGAAAGTAATGGGGCCTGTTTCAGGAGAATTAGCTGGTAAAGCGGATGGTAAACGCGTTGCTGAACTCGTGAAAGAAGCGCTCGCAAAATAAGTTGGCTTTATTCGAAGCAAAGCTTCCTTAGGCTTTGTTTTAATTGTTAGTAAATCCCTGTCGTAATGATGGGGATTTCCTTTTTTTGTTGATTTTTACAACCATTGGAAATAATTGCATCACACTACTGTCACTGATAATTGAAATACATAAAAACAACAAACTCACATGAAAACATCCTTACTCTTAATGCTTCTTACGATTGCTCCTTTTGTTCAAGCTCAAAATTACCTGCAATCTGGGTCTCAATGGCGTATAAATGGTGTTGGACTTTCCATGGTGAATCCGTGTTATTATACCGAAAGATTTGTATGTGAAATTACTGGAGATAGCTTGGTTTTGGGGCAAACCTACAAAAAAATCTTTCACCACGGTATTAAAACGGAAGCACCTATGATGCCCGATCCGAATAGTAATTGTGCTGCCCCCCAAACATTTAACAAATTGTATGCTTTGATCCGTCAAGAAGGATTAAGACTCTATATTTTTAATGGTAGTGAGGATCAATTGTTATATGATTTTGATTTACAAGTAGGGGATACTTTACCACTTTCGTTTAACAATTTCGCCAATGATATAACTGTTGATAGTATCAGCACACTCCAAGTTGGCAGTGAAACACGAAAGGTCTTTTATCTAAGTCAACAAACAGAAGTTACAATGATCATTGAAGGAATTGGTCATAATTGGGGGTTTATCGGCACAATGCAACCTTTTGAGTTTTATGAAACAGAACTCGAATGTTATGCAATCAATGATACTGCTTACTACCCATCATTAGGAGCGCCTTGTGGGTTAAATGTAGGTTTGGAGGAATTGGAAGCTACAGTTACGCTAAATGCTTATCCAAACCCAACAAATGAGAAGATTCTTATCGAAACAGGCTCTTTGTCAACTGTTCAAACACTCCATTTAGTTGATCTATACGGAGTGAATTGTTTAGTTGAGAATGATTATCAGCTAGTAGATGATGGAATTTCATTGGATTTAACAAAACTAGCTACTGGGATTTACGTTGTTCAAATCATGGATTCAAACGGTAAGATTGGTTTGGTGAGAGTTGTAAAACAATAACGCGCACTACGACTTCGAAGTGTTACATTTCTCAATTACATTGTTTTTTACTAACTTGCTTTCAAATACTTAATATGCGACTGATTCTTTTTATTGGATTGATGCTGATTTTGGTTACTTGTCGCGATAAAACGACAGTTGTTACTGATGTACCAGTCTATAAAACGAAGCATGTAGTTGTCATTGTAATTGATGGGCCGCGTTACAGTGAAACGTGGGGATTTAAGTCAAGAGAGCATATCCCTGTGCGGAGCGGATTACTTTCTCAAGGAGTTTTAGTGGAGCCTTTTTCCAATAATGGAGCAACCGTTACCAACCCAGGTCATACTGCTATTGCAACAGGTAATTATGATGCAGTAGCGAACAATGGTTCTGAATTACCGCACAATCCGAGCATGTTTCAATCCATGTTATTGTTCACAAAAAAACCTGCTTACAAAGCCTATATTGTTGCTTCAAAAGATAAATTATATATTTTGGGAAATACGCAATCAGCTGGTTATCACAATATGTATCGTCCCTACATCGATTGTGGAGTCAATCAAAATGGTACAGGAGGTTACCGCGCCGACTCAATTACCTATCTGCATGTGATTGCTGTCTTACAAAATAGAAAACCAGATTTAATGCTGATCAATTTTAAAGACCCTGATGTTTATGGTCACATGGCTGATTCAGTAAAATACATTGCTGCGATTGAAAAATCGGACGAATATGTTGGTTTAATCTGGGACTATTTACAAAGTGATCCGTATTACAAAGACCAAACTACGTTGATTGTTACAAATGATCATGGCCGTCATTTAAATGGTATCTCCAATGGCTATGTGAGTCATGGCGATGCGTGTGCGGGTTGTCGCAAAATTGAATTTTTTGCCATTTCTCCCGATTTCAAAAAAAATGTAGTGGTGCAAACTCCTTATGAACAAATTGATATTCCCACAACCATCAGTGAATTATTGCACTTCCCCTTGCCTTATGGAAAAGGACGTGTGATGCGGGATGTGTTTTTACCATAACATGAACCATTCGTATTGATTGTTGTATTCCACTACCAAACAACAATCAATTTTATGAAAACGGGACTACTTATTTTAGCTATCCTCTTTATTCGTGATTCATTCTCACAGACAAATTTAATCTTCCATAAGAGTCATAGCGGTTCTAAATCAGTGAACTTTAATTCATTTGCCGCACCCTTATCCAATTTTGGAGCTTATCCAACTGAGAGAATTCAGAATGCTGTTTTGGATAGCGTCATTTATATTTCAGATTCAACAGCAGTGATGATTACGTCCATTTATTGCCCCAAACAATCCGTTCGTTTTAACCAAAACCAGAATGAAAATAATAGCCGTACAAATTATGGATATCTGTGGGGCGAAGGTCGTGACACTGTTCGTTACCATCCATTATTTTCTCACCCACATGCATTGGATAGCATTCGTGAAGTATTGAGAGAACAATACAATTTTACAAACGATATAGATAGCACCAAATTTGTTGGATACGACAATCAATCAACTATCGTTAAGGGAAAAATCAAGTACCACCGAATCTGCCACCAGATAATACTCAACGCAATGAATTGTATTTGATTCTACTTTTTGTTGGGGGCTTTTTTACTTTTTCAATGGTTTTTTCTAGAAAGACAAGATTAGTTTAGAAGTTCGTTCAGTTAGAAAATGAAATTTTAGATACGACCTTAGACGAATGAAGAAAGTGGATCTTTATTTTTCATTGTTTGCATGAACAAAACACGAAATCACCTGTTTTATATTTAAATTTTTAATTCACAAAGGTGTTCGTTATCTTTGTATTCTGAAAAAGTAAATGAGCAAACAATCATTGATTTATGAATAACACAACAGAAAAATTAGCTTACAAAGTTGCTGACATCAGTTTAGCAGCATGGGGGCGTAAAGAAATTATTTTAGCTGAAGCTGAAATGCCAGGTCTTATGTCATTGCGTACAGAACTTGGTGCGTCAAAACCATTAGCAGGTGCACGTATCGCAGGATGCTTACACATGACCATTCAAACAGCAGTTTTAATTGAAACATTGGTGGAATTAGGAGCGCAAGTTTCTTGGTCATCATGTAACATTTTTTCCACGCAAGATCACGCTGCTGCTGCAATTGCTGCCGCTGGAATTCCAGTTTTTGCTTGGAAAGGATTGAGTGAAGAAGAGTTTGACTGGTGTATCGAACAAACGATTTTTGCGTTTGAAGGTGGTGAGCCATTGAACATGATTTTGGATGATGGTGGTGATTTAACCAATATGGTTTTTGATCGTTTCCCTGAATTGACTGCTGGAATCAAAGGTCTTTCTGAAGAAACAACAACTGGAGTTCACCGTTTACACGAACGTAAGAAAAACGGAACATTGGTTATGCCTGCAATCAATGTAAATGATTCAGTTACTAAATCTAAATTTGATAACAAATACGGTTGTAAAGAATCATTGGTTGATTCAATTCGTCGTGCAACAGACGTTATGATGGCTGGTAAAGTAGCTGTTGTTTGTGGTTATGGTGATGTTGGTAAAGGTTCTGCTGCTTCATTGAAAGGTGCTGGTGCGCGTGTAATCGTTACTGAAATTGACCCAATTTGTGCGTTGCAAGCTGCAATGGATGGTTTCGAAGTGAAAAAATTGGATTCAGTTGTTCACATGGGAGACATCATTGTTACTACAACAGGAAACAAAGATATCGTAGTTGGTCGTCATTTCGAAAAAATGAAAGACAAAGCAATCGTTTGTAATATCGGTCACTTCGATAATGAAATCGATATGGCTTGGTTAAATGGTAAATACGGTGCTTCTAAAAACACAGTAAAACCACAAGTTGATATCTACGATGTAAACGGACACGATGTAATCATTTTGGCTGAAGGTCGTTTGGTAAACCTTGGTTGTGCAACTGGTCACCCTTCATTTGTAATGTCAAACTCGTTTACGAATCAAACATTGGCACAATTGGAATTATGGGAAAACAGTGCAAACTATGAAAACGATGTATACACGTTACCTAAACATTTGGATGAGCGCGTAGCCATGTTGCACTTAGCGAAAATCGGAGTAGAATTAGAAACACTTTCAGAAGATCAGGCTGCTTACATTGGTGTGCCAGTTGAAGGTCCTTTCAAATCTGATTTATACCGTTATTAAGAAGTTCTAGTTATAGAATTCGAATAGGCTGTTTTTTACCTTAACTTTTCAAGTCTAAGGGAACGGTCTTAAAAAACTAAGAGAGTCAAGAAATTGGCTCTTTTTTTATTTGAAGACCTTACGATTCAATGAAATTGAAATTGCTCTCAGGATTGGGAAGCAGCTTCTTATTATTGCAAATCTTGATGTCAAAACCATAAATTGTTTGAAAAATGGTTTTCATTCTTATTGGTTAACGCTTTTGACAAATTTCTCTAAGAATTCTTTATTCTCACAAGCGACTTCATTATATGCAGATTCGTACAAGATGCGATTGTAACTCATTGCAAGAGCTCCATTAATATCGTGGAAACCGCTTGGTTCATTTTCTAATCCATCAGATAGTAGGTCTCTTGAACTTGCAACAATTAATAACTTGCTATTAATTGGCATTAGAGTCAATCCGATTATCATAGCTGGATTATAAAATGTCTCTCCATCGATTATATCAGGGGCTACAGGAAAACGTTTAATTGCAGAGCTACAATCAGGAAGAATGAAATAATGGTTTTCTGGAGCCCTCATAACACTAAATCGCACTTCCCCCATATACTGTCTGATGTTATTTTTTAAATCTTGAAAGTCAATTGGAGTTTTATTATTTACTGGAGCTACTTTCTCAAGATATTCATTGATTTCATTTTTTAATTCGAGTACCGCTATATCAGCTAATGTTTTAAACATTCCTAATATAGCTTCATGATTCTCTTCCATATTCTGAGGATGCCTAGTGTTACCTATTAGAGCCATTCCTAAAATATATTCCATGGCTTCATCGATTTCATCTGAGTTGGGAAGAAATTTTCCAATATCATAATCGTCATAATTACCAGAAGCTGCATTAACCAATACTTCATACCGTTTCGGAAAATGCATTTCGAAATGTTTATTCAAATCAGATTCTACAGAACCATGGTCGATTTCTCCATCATCATCTACTATAGAGTTTAAATCCTTTTTAGAGAAAAGACTTTTTGTAGAATTGACATCATAAATTTGATTGGCAGTTTTATTGTATTTACACATTCTACCTGCTTCAGACATGAAATTTTGGCTTAACGACTGAGAAACGTAATGATGATTTCTTGGGATACTCATAATGTAATGATAGTGAAATTACTTAATTAGGAAAGTAACTTTCACAAAGATTAAAAGGATTAAAGAGGTTGAAAAACCATTATCTACCTGATTAAGAAATGGATACAAATGTTTTGTCAATAAATCGTCAAACCTTTTAGATTTCTGAATCAATCTATTGGATTCTTTTTTCCATTAGCTTATTATATATTAGTTTAGATTTTAAAGCGAATCGCTCAATTTGTTCTGTTGTAGGTGTACCTTCTTGCCTGAATTCATTCAAAAAATCGGTTAGGACTTGTTTTAGTTCAGGATGGTGATTTACATCTTTTATAGCATCTTCTATTAGTGTAAATATCTTCATTACTCCATCTAATGTCGAAGGGTTTAAAAACGCTTTGATGTATTCAAAGTACTCTAATCCTTTTTTATTAGTAATGATAAATCGTTGACTCTGGTCGAGAATTTTGCCATTTATACTTGTTAAGTATCCATTTTCTGTATGTTGCCGATAAATCCAATTTGATTCTTTTGAAATATCATGCATTATCTTCAATACATATTTCTTGTTTAAAGGTAAGACGAACTCTTTTTCTCTTGTTAATTGACTCCAATTAGGCTTTATTAAATCAATGGACAGGAGAGGATTGTCGCTGGCAAAAAAAGTTCCTTCTTCATTGTCTTCAAGTTTATACACTTCGAGCTTAGCATCCATATGAAAATCAGCCATTTTCTTGAATTCTACAAAGTGCTCTTCCTTAAAAGAATTAACAACATGCTTAATAACATCACTTTTAATGCTTTCTTCTTCCCATTCTCTGAAGCTATAGTCTTCATCTAATATAGATATCCCTTTATCTCCTTTAGCTTTAGCATTCAAACAAAATTCAGAAACTCTACTAAGAGTAAAATCAATTAAAGTCTTGAGGATTGCTGGATTCCTGAAATGTAACTGTAGGACTCCATATATAACTTGCTTCTTTTGTTCTTTGCTTATTTGATTAAGAGAGTCATCAGTCAAAAGTTTATACGCTTGAGCATACATCGGTTCAATTTCGCTTGCATATAAATTTTCAATAGCCATTACATCGTCTGCTACTGAGGAACCTTCTTGAAGGGTATAAAAGTGCGTTTCTGCACAGATATTCATGATATTTGTGGGGAAAAATCTATTTTCCAATTTGTCAAATACATCTACGAAGTAGTTTTTGCCACGTTGAATGGCGAAATTCTTTAAATATACTCTTGGAACATAATGTTGATTCATAGAATTTTAAGATAAGAAATAAACCTGCTATGCAAGTGCCAATTAAGCAGGTACTTTTAGTTGATTTAAGAAAATGATAGAGTCAAGAAATTGGCTCTTTTTGTTTCAATTAATTTTAAGTAGAAAGTTAAAATCAACTTTTTGTCAACATTAAAGTATGTTGTGCTCAATTATTTTATGAGATTATATTCGGGGACTACATCATGGTTCTCATGGATGAGATTTCCAACATATAAAACATCAAAGATTTTATATTTTATCAGCAAATCCTTTGCCTTAATATAATTCATTGAATTGTAAAATAAAATAACTAGTTCAGGAATGTCTACTTGTGCTTTAATGAAATCAGCATATTCCAGAAACTCATTAGAAATTTCAATGATTTTCTCTTCTCGTTCTTTTTCGTCTACAATACTATTTAGATGTTGGTTTTCTGACTTTTCTAAGAACCGTAGCAGGTGATAAAAGTGTCTGAAATAATGTCCAATGGCATATTCGTTTTTACGAAAAAATCGCTCATAGATGAATTTTAGCTTTTCTATCGTTTGTTCATCACGGAGCTTTTTAAACTCATTGAACTTATTCTCATCAATTCCATAATGATGTAATATATAGTACTTATTTGCCTCTTCAAGGTATTCTGCAAATTCATCCACCTCTTCTTGGT
>JAYSRF010000052.1:0-14057 GCA_043721195.1 Fluviicola sp.
GTTATTTTTTTGAGCAAGCCCTGCCACATTGTAAATGGATTCGTATTTAGCCAGTTGATTTCCTTCAATTTTTAATTGTTTGGTTTCTGAATCAACCACTTTCTTGATAATCAATTCCTTGATTTCATCAAAAGAACGTTTGTCTTTATCTGATTCGTCAGGCAATAAAAAATACTGATTGTCTTTTGTGATGACCACCGTAATTGCTGGTGTAAAGGTTGTGGCTGTCTCAGTATCAGTTGATGGTTTGTCTTCTTTTTTGGCAACCACAATCATGACAAGGAAGAAAATAAGCATGACAAGAATAACGGCCGAAATGGATGCCATTCCTCCGCCAACTTTCACTTTGTTTTTAGCTCCGAAATTCATGACTACTTGCCCGGTTCGTTTAATAAATCCATGAATTCGATCGCTGTGTTCTCCATCGTATAAACGATTTTACCAATTCGGTCAACTAAGAAGTTGTATCCCATGTAAGCAACAACACCAACAAATAATCCTTCAACTGATGTGATTAACGCCGTTAAAATGCCTGGAGTAATCGTGTGAATATCGACTGTTTCAGCCATTTCAACATCCATGAACAACATTACTAAGCCAGAAACAGTACCTAAAAAACCAATCATTGGACCAGCGCCTGAAGCTGTACCGAGAAAACTAACCCGTTGTTCCAAACTCATGATTTCCAGTTTTCCACTGTTCTCAATGGTTGCTGCAATGTTATCCATTGGTTTTCCTAAGCGGTTAATTCCTTTTTCTAACATGCGAGCAGATGGACTTTCTGAATTGGCACAGAATTTTTTCGCTGCATCAATGTTTCCCTCGTTCAAAAAGCCTTTGATTTTTTTTAAGAAATCCTCTTCTTCTCTCGATGCACGTTTTAATGCCATAAATCGTTCAAAGAAAATGTAAACTACATAACCAAACATGGCTAATAATCCAATGTTTACAACCCAACCAATTCCTGCGTTTGAATCAATAATGATGTCTAAGATGGAAATTTCTTTTACGGTTGCAGTTGCTGCCTCATTGCCAACGACCATTTGCAGATTCAAAAATGCGCTCATATTCTTTTTTCGTCAATTAATACAATTCGTATACTCCATTTCTAATTGAATCCTTCTGTTTCTACATGCAATTCTAATTAAAGAATGCATCAAAGGAATTAGAGAAGCAAAAAAACAAAAAAATACAACGGTAACTACATGAATGCACAACGGATAATCAACAACTTATTCTTAATTGCTGTTTAAGACCAAAAAGAAGGTGTCTAAAAAGTATCAATTTTTAATCCACCTCAAGGGTTGACTCAATAATGATACTTTTTAGACAGTCTAAAATTTCGAAAAATCCGTTTATTAAACCAATTGAGCCAATGCAATTTCAAAGGCTGTTTTGGCAATTCCTGTTGAACTATTATTTTTCAAATGTGTATTTTCCAATGCTTTACGGATGATGTTGCTGGTGTCTTCGAAGATCCCTTGATCCGTTAATTGTTTCAAATCATTGCTCATCAAATAAGCAAAAACACGCGCCATTCCGCAATTCGAAATAAAATCTGGAATCACTGAAATGTGTGTGTCAGCATAATCAGCAATTGGACCAAAAAAGATCTCTTTATCAGCGAATGGTACATTTGCACCAGCGGAAATCACTCCAACACCTGCTTTGATCATGCGTTCAACTTGTTCTTGCGTAATCAAACGAGAAGCGGCACATGGAATAAATACATCTGCTTTGACATCCCAAATTTTGTTGTTTACTTCTTCGAATGACATTAAATGTGGATGAACAAGCTCATTCCCGTTTTTAGTCAAGAACAATTGGCGAATTTCTTCCAATGTAAATCCTGCTTCATTAATCAGTCCACCAACACGGTCAATAATCCCAACGATAATTGCTCCCTGTTGTGCCAAATAATACGCTCCAGTTGAACCAACATTTCCCCAGCCTTGAACAATCACACGTTTACCTTTGATGGAACCGCCCCAAATGTCATAATAATGACCAACTGATTGGGCTACACCGTAACCTGTAATCATATCAGCAACAACGTATTTTCGCGTTACATCAGGAGAAAATTGCGTGTCTTCAATGACTTTGAGAACGCCATTGCGCAATTGTCCAATTCGGTTTATTTTTTGTGCCTCGCGTGGCTGAAAGTGTCCATTAAAAACACCTTCTTGCGGATGCCAAACACCACAATCTTCTGTAATTGGAATCACTTCGTGAATTTCATCCACGTTTAAATCACCACCTGTACCATAATAATGTTTTAATAAAGGTGCAACGGCTGCATACCAACGACGTAAAACACCTTCCTTGCGTGGGTCTTTCGGGTCGAAATTAATTCCAGACTTTGCTCCTCCAATTGGTGGGCCAGCAACGGTGAATTTCACTTCCATTGTTTTTGCAAGTGATTCAACTTCTCGTTTGTCAAGTCCAGCTCGCATTCGTGTACCTCCACCAGCAGCTCCACCGCGGAGTGAATTAATCACAACCCAGCCTTCAGCTTCTGTTTCAGCATCTTTCCATTCAAAGACGATTTCTGGACGCTTGTTTTCAAATTGTTCGAGCAAATGTTTCATGGACTTAATACTTTGAAATTTTGATGGGACAAAAGTACTAACCTGAGTTAGATTATTGAAACAAAGTCAAAATTAATTAAGTGACTTTGTTGCGAGGCTGATTTTATAAGGGATAACGAGTTATCACGATAAAATCTAACGAAGAAAACAAGTTGCTTAATTAACTCTTTAAAATGTGTTTTCACCTATAAACAGTAATTTACTTCCCTTTTTCGCATCGAAATATCTTGATATTCCGAATTAAAAAATGTCGTATCTCACTATTTATAGCTGTTTTGACAAAGTTTGAATAATCGAACACAGGTTACTAAAAGTATTTGGTTGAAACGGAGACGTATGGACTAAGGTTGATGAAGAACACCGCCACACACATCCAGTTTTGCACCCGTTACAGAGGCAATACAATTGGGTTTCTTCTCAAAATAAAGTGCTCCTAACAATGCAAAAATGAGTGCTTCTTTGAAGTCAATGAGCTGGTTGTCAGGAAGAATAATCTCACCTTTGAAATACCTTTTTAGTCGCTCTATTAAAAAACTATTCTTAGCACCACCCCCTGTTATCATGACGGAAGTTAATTGGTGATCATTCAATGTTTTTGCTAGTTGAATCGCAATGTGTTCAACAACAGTAGCGAGGTTGTTTTCTATGTCTTTGTCGAATTTTAATAAAGGATAAAAATGGTGTTCTAACCACTCTGTTCCTAGTGATTTTGGCGCCTTTTTTTCATAGAATGGGAGACTATTCAAGAGGTCTAATAGAAAATAATTCAATTCTCCAGTGCGGGCTAACATGCCATCTTTATCGTAGCTCAACTCCTTCGAACGAACTAATTTATTCAGTGGCAAATTGCCTGGACAAACATCAAACGCTTTTGTAATTCCATTTTCTTGAAAGGAAATATTGGCAAATCCACCAATGTTCAAGAAAGCAGTAGCTTGGTCGCCAAACAAATAAAAATCCCCAATTGGAACCAAAGGAGCACCTTGACCACCATTCAGTACATCTTTTGTTCTAAAATCTCCGATCGTTTGAATTCCAGTGTGAAACGCAATCACGGCTGGATTTCCGATTTGAGTAGTAAAACCTTTTGAAGGTTGATGATAGAGTGTTTGTCCATGAGACGCGATTGCATTGACAGTCGTTTTGTCAATGGAAAATGTTGAGCAAAAATCATTGATACACTCAGCGAAAAACACCCCTAAGTCATGATCCAATTGGGCTAATTGAGATCCCAATAGATTACTTGGGTCATGCAGTTGATCGAGCAACGTTTGGGGGAAAGCAACCGTATCACACTGGATAATTTCAAATCCCCAATCATTTGGTCGCTTTTCAGTTAATTGTGTGAAAATGAGATCAACACCATCTAGTGAAGTGCCCGACATTAAACCAATCATTTTGTATGAACTCATAACAATATAAATTTGATATTAAAATGGTACATTTGCCTTTCAACAAAAATATAATAAACTGCGATACAGATGAATTTTGAATTGACAGAAGAACAAAAAGCTGTGCGTGATGCTGCGCGTGATTTTGCACAAAATGTTTTAAAACCAGGTGTTATTGACCGTGACCGTGAACAACGTTTTCCAACTGAAGAAATCAGACAACTTGGAGAATTAGGGTTTATGGGTATGATGGTCGATCCGAAATACGGTGGTGGAGGAATGGACACGATGTCCTATGTATTGGCAATGGAAGAAATTTCCAAAGTAGATGCATCAACATCAGTTTGTATGTCAGTGAACAACTCACTTGTGTGTTGGGGATTGGATAAATTCGGTAGTGAAGATCAAAAACAACGATTCTTGCCGTCTTTAGCTACAGGTGAAAAAATCGGTGCATTTTGTTTGTCTGAGCCAGAAGCTGGTTCTGATGCTACTTCACAACGCACTACTGCCATTGATATGGGGGATTATTACCTCGTGAATGGAACAAAAAACTGGATTACAAATGGTTCTTCGGCTTCAGTGTATATTGTAATTGCTCAAACCAATGCTGAATTAGGACACAGAGGAATCAATGCGTTGATTCTTGAACGCGGAATGGAAGGTTTTATCGTTGGAGCAAAAGAAGATAAAATGGGAATTCGCGGAAGTGATACACATACATTGATGTTCAATGACGTGAAAGTTCCCAAAGCGAATAGAATTGGCGAAGACGGATTTGGTTTTAAATTTGCCATGAAAACCTTAGCTGGTGGTCGTATTGGAATTGCTTCTCAAGCCTTAGGAATTGCTGCTGGTGCTTTTGAATTGTCTGTTGCTTATTCGAAAGAACGTAAAGCTTTTGGTAAAGAAATTTATAAACACCAAGCAATTGCCTTTAAAATTGCTGATATGGCAACTGATATTGAGGCTGCTCGATTATTAGTATACCGTGCTGCTGCTGACAAAGATGCTGGTCGTAATTTCGATCAATCTTCTGCAATGGCAAAATTATATGCATCAAAGGTTGCTATGGAACATACCGTAGAGGCCGTTCAAATTCATGGTGGTTACGGATATGTAAAAGAATACCATGTTGAACGTTTAATGCGTGATGCTAAAATCACTCAGATTTATGAAGGTACATCTGAAGTACAGAAAATTGTTATTTCAAGAAATGTGCTTGCAGATTAATTGAAATTAGATCTATAATTGAAAGGATGCTTCGTTTGAATGCATCCTTTTTTTTGTGCCTTTTTGATACTCATTCGCACAGAAAAAAAGAAAATCTGATTAGCAGTATCTAATGTTGGTCTTTTCTAAACTAGAAAGCCGTCTCAAGGTTAAGATACCTGAGACGGCTTTAAGCTTTTAACTTTTAGAGACTATTGTTTCACAAATAGTTTCGTTTCTTTTATTGTCCCACAATTTAATTCGATAAAGTAAACCCCATTCGAAAAATGACTTGTGTTGATAACTGTATTGTTTGAATTCGTCAATCCTGAAAGTTGATACACAACTTTGCCTTGAATGTCTCGAATAACAATTTCATTCGTCGTACTCTGAATCGAACTTTCAAAAGAAATCGTTACAACATCTGTTGCAGGATTTGGATATACACTGATGAAGTAGATCTGTTCTTCCTGAATTTCAGCATTGCTAGCAATCATTGGTGGGAATAAGATGTTATCTAACCACACAGCATCGTTATCAACGCTCTCAGATTGATCTTTGGTATAAGACCATTTGAAAACATGGGTTCCACTTGTTACGGAGTAGGTTTGAGGAGACCAATCAGTTGTGCCAGACCAGGAATCTTGAAGGGCATTATCGATGTAAAAATTTAAGAAGTCATATCCACTTTCTGTTGATGTCTTTTTCATGAAACTAATTTCTCCTGGAGCCAAAACGTCAATAGAAATAATGATATTGGATTCTTCATTGTCGGTAATATCACCAGATTGGCTGCAATATAACCCCTCATAAGGACTTGTAGCAGTTGTGAACCAAGGAATAGGAGAACTGTTGGTCCAATCAAATGCAGTTAACGTATTTGATTCAAAATCTTCATCCATTAACCCAATAGGCAGTTGAAACAATTTATCATCCGAATAAGTCGCAGTTCCAACAAGATTAGTAATCGATACGATCTCTCCAAATCCTGCTGTTGGAGACACATTAATAGTGTAAACTCCTGTAACAATTGAATTGATTGCCATCGTTCCGATCGCAGTTGCTCCATTGGTGATGGTTAAACTAGCAGATGGTGTGGTGATACTACCATTGCTTAGCAACAATTCAGCATGTCCGTTATTGCGAGCCGTTATGGAAAGTTGTACCGTTTCACCAGCATCAAGATGACCATTGTTGTTACCAGCAGCATCATCAATGGATAAATCCAATACTTCAATTGCGGGAGCATTGGCAACTACATTAATATGATACGTCCAAGTATGACCAGCATCATCTGTAATTGTAAGTAAGAAATCGATCAAATGTTGATCAGGAATATTATTTGCAACTTGGTACGTATAAGATGCAGTAATTAATTCGGCAGTATTTGCATTGATAGTTCCCCAGCTTTCTTGATTGTCTGTGATGGTAACATACGTGTCACTTGTACTCAATGTTGCAACGATGTTATTACCGGTAAGATCACCGATATTTTTTAATTCAACATCTAATAAAATGGATTCATTGAAATCAACTTGCGTATTGTTGTTTGCTTGTGAATCATCATTCAAGTGACTATTTAAGACAATGAAAGGAGTATTTGTTGGTGAAATCAATTGAACTGTACCAAAATAAGGTTGTTTGTTTTGTTTGGTAACCACAACATCTAACAATTCGATTGTGTTAACTGCAGAAAATGTGAGTGTAACAGAAGAACTAGTACCAGTATATTTTGCATCTAATAAAGTCCCATTTACTGAAATTGCAACGTATGCATGAGGTTCAGCATTTACTACAAGACTCGTTATTCCAACAACATCTTGTTGTGCGTGGTTAACCACCATCGCATCTGGCTGTGTCATGTAAGTCATTAAGGATGGATCTCCCATCAAGTGATAGATTTCCCAATAATATTTAGTTAAACCTGAACCACTTTCTGTAACGGCTAAATTTCCAGCAAAGATCATTTGTGATTGGGTAACAAACCAATCGTTTGTGTTTTCGCCATTTTCATGAAAATTACAATCGTAAGCTCCCAAATTTGCTGCATCATAAGATGGATTTAAGATGATGTTTTTATTTCCAACTCCCCATCTGTAATCCTCATCCCAATAAGACACATTGGAACCACCAATATAACCGATTGCTCCTTTGTTTTGAGCACGTAGCAAACTTTCTCCAAAACAATTCGCGATGGTAAATGTGTTGGTTAAGCAGCAATTACCGATCATTGTTCCATATTTATGGTTATTCGTAAAAGCGGCAACTTCCGTAACGGATAAAGCTGGATCTGCCCAACCTTCTTCATACCCATGAGCAGTGTAATTAATAAATCCACATCCATTGTTAATAGTCGAAATGATAGCACCTTCAACATTGCCTTCACTTGCTGGATATAACCAAACATGAGGAGTAAAACCATGAGCTACATTAAAATAGGTATCTGTACCATAATTGATTTGACCATTTCCATGAATTGGTGCCATATTGGCATCAACACCTGAGATCATAGCCACATTGTTGAGGTAACTTGGATCAGGCATTAAGTACTTTTCATATTCAATGGTTTTATCAATTTGAGGCTGTAATTCCGCAACTGTATTGGCTGAAAACCGACCATAATACACTTCCGGAAAATAGTCACCTCCACCATCGTATTCGCAATAATAGAGATCAGACACGTGAGCACCACCATCACAAGAAGTAGAGGGGATTTGATCAATATCTCCAACAAAAAGCACGTAAGAAGGTGCGGGATTACCAGGAGTTGCGGCATTGTAAAGACCTTGAAGATAATTTTTGATAGAAGTTGTCGTGTTTCCAACTTGCGAATTATTCGTATAAGCTTGAATTACCGTAAATCCCTTTTTTGTTTTCCATTGCACAAACGGTTGAAGAGCAGCTTGGAACATTGGATCAGCAACAATCACATATTTCACAGGATAGGTAACAATCAAATCTTTTGTTGGCGAAGATATAGTGGAGTGATTCGCTAATTTTGACCAGATTCCTTCAAATGTATTGGATTGAAATTTTTGCTGATTCAATAGTTGTTGCTCGGTATCAATTGATGTGAATGACACATTCGCTTTGAGTTGAGTAATGATGGTTAATTCATTTGTAACAGGGTTATAACTAAAAGGAGAAAAGCTGAATTGACCAATTGTGACAGAACGCATTTTTCCTAAGGTCGTTATGGCTACATCTTCTAATTTCGAAATGGTATTAGATGAATAGACAGATGAACTGATGGAAAAAGGAAGGGTAGTGGGGTCTGAACTTTTACTGACACTTGCTTGTGCTGAATAAAGTTTTCCAGCGTTGTATTCATCAAGATCAATGGTCGTTGTGATGGATTCCAAAACGGATATTTTTACTTTCGCACCCAATGGAATTTCAATTAATTGATTGTAAACGGGCAATTCTGGTGAGCCTATTTTTGCACCATTCAGGAAATTATCAAGAATTATACGCTGATAAGACGCTCCATTTTTAGTAACTGGAGAAAGTTGGAAAGAAGAGGTAGATGCTTCGAACAAGAGTTGATCAGAACCAATGGTAATCAGTTCTTGCTTGTTAGAAGCGCTGGAGAGTGTAACTTGCTGTTGTGCAAAAAGGCAATAAGGCAAGATGAAGAGGAGAGTTATTAATTTTTTTTTCATCGCATTCGTTTTATAGTTGTTTTAAAGATAGGATAGTTCAGTTAGTTGTTTTTGTGATTTAGTGGTTAAAAATTGTCTAATTTTCAACAAAATTGAAAGTCTATTTTTAAAAATGAACTCTTTACCAGATTATTTATTGAATAGATCCTACTAATTTATCAACGTTTGCTATGCACGTTTATTTTTTTAAATTGCTTAAAATTAAGTTTAAGCAATTGATAATTAGTATTTTGAGATTTTAAGTAAGCAATTGCATTTCATGTAAATGCACTATGCAGGTTCAAATTTACCAGCAATACTGTATTTTCATACGAGAAGTGATGGTTTCAGGTTATTGAAAAGCTGAAAAGGTTTTTACTACAATGATTTAGTTCCTTTTCTTAAAGAAAAGTTACAATAAAGGCAATAGTTTTTCTAATTGAATGCCTCTTGACCCTTTTAGTAAGATCAACAATCCTTCAGGAGGGTTTTGGCTAAAATGTTCAATTAATGGATCTGTAGACTTTAAAAATAAAGCCTGAGGATGTAAGTGTTTCCATTTCAAGAATTCTTCACCAACAAAAAAACCAGTCAATCGATGCTCTATTGTAAGTTGAACGATTTCTTCATGAACCATTGCAGCATCATCTCCCATTTCTCGCATATCACCGAGGATGAAAATTTTAATGGGGTCTTCAATCAGCGCGAAACTTTCAATCGCTGATCGCATGCTGGTGGGGTTCGCATTGTAGCAATCTACTATTACTGTATTGCGTTCTGTTTTGGTTACCTGTGAACGGTTGTTGGAAGGAACATAGTTCTCAATTGCACTGTTACAGTTTTCAGGAGAAATTCCAAAGTGGATACCGATTCGAATGGCTGCTAAAAAATTAATGAAATTGTATTGACCAACTAAATTGGTAACCAGTATTGGACTCGAATAACTCTGATAGGTCCAAGTCATCTCAACAAACGGATTTAATCGAACCAATGAACCATTCAGTTCTCCCGATTCACCGTAAGTGTGCGTAATTACATTTGTTGGAATTGCTTTTTTAAGCGTTTCATCTGCCGAATGGTAGAATAATTCACCGCTTGTTGAAGCAATAAATTGATACAATTCACTTTTTGTAGCGATGACTCCTTCTAAGTTTTTGAATCCTTCCAAATGTGCACGTCCAATATTGGTAATAATACCATGTGTTGGTTCTGCAATTTCAGCTAATTCTTTAATGTCACCTGGTTTATTAGCTCCCATTTCAATTACTGCAATTTCATGGGTATTGTTGAGCTGAAGTAGGGTAAGGGGAACACCAATGTGGTTATTTAGGTTACCAAGCGTATAAAGTACGTTGTATTGCGTTTCTAAAATTGCAGCAATCAATTCTTTGGAAGTTGTTTTACCATTACTTCCTGTGATTCCTAGAATTGGAATGGTAAATTGACGACGATGATAATTTGCCAGTTCTTGGAGCGTTTTTAAGACATCGTTGACTAAGATCGTTTTTCCTTCAATAGAATAGACCGCATTATCAATGATTGCGAACTTTGCACCTTTAGAAATGGCTTCTACTGCAAATTGATTCCCATCAAAATTCACTCCTTTTAAGCAGAAGAACAAACAGTTTTCTGTAATCGTTCGCGTATCTGTATGCACTCCTGAACTAGTCAAAAAGTGTGAATATAATTCTTCCATTTTTTTGCGCATAAAAAAAGCCCATCAACCCGACTGTTGCGGATTGATGGGCTTTTTATTAAACCTTAATTATCTTTTCTTTTTCTTTTTTCTTCCGTAGTTCATTCCAACAGGACTTCCAACACGATCCATTGCACAACGGAAACCGATTGTAGCAGTAGATTTGTCTTCGTCAAGGAAACGACGCGAACCAGCATTCAACCAGTATGCACGATCTCTCCATGAACCTCCTTTGTAAACACGTGATTTATCAGAGATCAATGTTGTTGGCCAAGAAGTTCTATCTTCTGGTTTCACCTGATTTCCATCTAAACCATACGTTTCAAATTCATTTTGGTACATGATCAAATTCGGGTCACGTGTTGCTTGATTGATCGCATTTTTACGGTCATCATTTGCGTAGTAGATGGAACTTTCAATGTCACCATCTAAGTAATCAATGTAATCATCACGACGGTAATTCAAACGACCAATGTTTTCCTCTTCGGTTACATTACGGTATTTTAACTTACCTGGTGTATTCACAATGAACTCAGCAAAACCTTCACGTAACATGGTAATGATTTCAAAGGCATATTCTTCACCATCACGACCAGTTCGTAACTCGTCAGCAAAGATCCCGTCAAAAATTTCATCTTGAATTAAAGCAGAAGCTTCGATATCGTATTTGTTGTTTTTGTCAAGAATTGCACGATCAAGTACGCTATTGATTTTACGCAATAAAGCTAACTCTATTGAATCTTTCACGTTACCATGAGAGATGTAGAATGGGTCTGGAGCATAACCACGTGATACACGGTTACGAGAATCAATGTTTTTCGCTAAACCAATTGGAATCACTGTATCATTTGGATCATGCTTATCAGCTGAAATACGTTGGTAACGGATACGTTCAAATTCATTTAAGTATTCTTTCATACCGTGAACATCATACGTCACTTGCGCATTTTTCAATTCAGTAGAACCTTCGTTGTTCAATACTTTTGTTTGGAAAACATTTCCTCTAAAAGGACGGAACTCATCAAAATCTTCAGAAGACAAAGGACGGTAAACATCCATCACCCATTCTGAAACGTTACCAGCCATGTGGTAAAGACCATAATCATTTGGCCAGAAAGACTCAACTGGTGAAGTAACATCAGCTCCATCATTCAATTGTCCAGCAACCCCCATGTAATCTCCTCGTCCACGAACAAAGTTAGCACGGATAGCACCTTGGAATTCTTCATTGTCTTGACGAACAAAGTGACCATTCCATGGATATTGACGACGTTCAGTAATTACTTCAGTTCCTGTAGTTAAGTTACCAATCAAACCAATGGATGCGAATTCCCATTCAGCTTCAGTTGGGAGGCGGTAACGTGGCATAAGGATTCCATCTTCCATTCTTACGATACGCTCGCCTAGTTTTTTACCATTTCTGTTAGAAGGATCAGTATCAATTAATTTATTTCCACCTAATTCTTCAGGTTGTTCATATTGACCAACCATGTATGAGTCTGTGTTAAAAGTTTGATCATCTGCTTGATCAACATCCCAACCTAAGACACCTTCACGAATTAAGATATACTCATTTACACGATCTGTACGCCATTTACAGTAATCACTTGCTTGTAACCAAGAGATCCCAACAACTGGATAATCACGGTAAGCAGGGTGACGTAAGTAATAATCGACATATTTCTCGTTAAACGCCAACGGACTTCTCCAAGCTAATGTATCTGGGAGTGCGTTTTTGTATACCATTGGATAGGTAGCATCATAAGCACGGTGAATCCAATAAAGGTATTCTAACCAATGAAAGTTAGTTACCTCTGTTTGATCCATATAGAATGAGGAAACAGTTACACGTGCAGGACGGTTGTTCCAATCAAACATTACGTCTTGTTCAACCATTCCCATGGTAAACGTACCACCTTCTACTAGTAACAATCCTGGACCAGTTTCCTGATCAACAAACGGTACTTTTTGAAAGCCGCCTTGATTGACGTTGTTGTAATCCCATCCTGTTGAAGATGATGAATCGCGACTGCACGATACGATTGCAATTCCTGCAATACTTAGCGCAAAAACACTCAAGAGTTTCATATGCTTGGTTTTTTTGTTCATTTTTTTTGGGAGACCAAAGTTAAGCTTATAAACGGATTACTAACAAAAGGTTACAAAAAAATCTAAAATGATGGACAAGAAATTGTTTTAAAGGTTTTTTGAGCTGGTTTACATTTGGTGTTTATCCCAAGTGAAATCTCATGTGAACCACCTGAAACACCGTTGTTTAATCGTGAAACAGTTACATCATAGCTGTATCCGATTTTAAATGTTCCAGTATTTATTCCAATAGTTAAAATAAATGCATCACGGTTTCTAAACCAAGCTCCAGCGGTAAACGCTCCGTACTTGATATAGGTACCAATATTCAATTCCATAAATCCTTGTTGGTATTGGAAAATGATATTTGGCATAATTGAAGTCATGTTATTGTACTTCGATCTACCTCCAAGTGGAATTTCAGCACCCATGTGTCCAGTTAAACGAATCGGCATTGGACTGTTTCCAATAATGACAGATTCATTTGGTCTGTTTAAGTGATGTGCTGCAAAACCAAAGAAAAAGTGCTTGGAGTAACCTACCATTCCTGCAGATGCATCAAAGAAACCTCTTGAACCTCCTCTAGGTACGTCACCAGTTTGGTAAATAAATCCACGACGAGGGTCAATCATATCACCAAACGTTAATTTATCCCAGTCCAAGAATTTCTGATACCAAGCAGCTCGCGCACCAAAAAGCATCGCAAATTTGCGATTAATTTTAAGGTGGTAAGAATAAACCAATCCCAACATTGAGGTATTGATCGTTCCTTGGCCTTGTTGATCATGTGTTGCAAGAACACCAAATCCACCAGAGATATTTTTGAAATACTGGTCATAAGATGCACTATATGTGACATAATTACCAGACAAACGAGGCCACTCGTTTCGGTAGTTCATTGCAAATCGAGCACAACCATGAGACCCTGCAAATGCTGGATTCAAATAGAGTGGGTTTGCATAAAATTGTGTAAATGTTGGATCCTGAGCATAGCTAGAGCTCATAGAACACAACGTCGCCACAATGGCTAAGATTCGTACACTTTTCATTCGCTTTCGAATATTTTAAAATGCGGTATGTAGCATTGATACGCCAATGTTACGAAAAAAATAATCATTGGTTACACCAAAATTGATGAAACGCAAAAATAAAAAAACATTGCGTACGTTTTGCTGAACATACGAAAGGTTTACAAAAATAGTCACATGAAAAACAGAACACCTATCATCAGTTACATTTTTAACAATCGCATTTTCTCCTTGTTAATACTTTTATTCGTTGGATTTCAATTGCATGCTCAGCGGTATTCTGTTGATATTCAATGGTCGGAAGAACAACAATTCACTGAAAATGGAGAAGTGTTTTTGGCTGCAACCATCAAAGACAACGATTTTTCAAATGGCTTGCCTTATTTTTCGTGGGAACAAAAAGTGAAATACGG
>JAYSRF010000053.1:0-14034 GCA_043721195.1 Fluviicola sp.
TCCTGCATAAGTTTTCCCGCTTTTACTCATATTTCTTACTGGATGACGATTGGGGCCAATTAATCCAGCGAGGCGAATGACTGTTAAACGTTCTCCATAAGCTTTTCTAAGTGAATACTCTGCCAATGCAATTGAATGATCTGGAAATTGGCTTAAATCGAGTTCGTCTTCGAGGCACAATTCGAAGTTTGCAGGATAAACACTCGTTGAACTTGTCAAAATGATCTTGCAAGAAGATTGAATGTGTTGGCAAACTTCCAAGCAGTCGGAAGCATAGCGATCGATAGAACTTCTGTTTGGAGGAAACGCTAGAACAATAACGTCCGCATTATTTAAGATTGATTTCGTTGCTTCACTCGAAGAAGGGTAGGCAAACAATTGATTTTCAGCTTCCGTTGAAGAAGTTAAAGTTCGTTTTGAACCAGAAACCGTATAACCTGATAGAGTAAGGTTTTCCATCAGCGGCATTCCAAGCCAACCAGTTCCAATAATGACGCAATTCATTCAACGAAAGTACTTGTTTGTTTTCTTAAATAAAAGCTGTCAGAATGTCTTTCACTCTTAACTAAGAATCCCATGTTAATAGAATAAGTTAGAGGTTACTTAATTTTTCTGCATTCTTACGGAGTGTTTCCAATTCTTGTTTCAATCGGTCTAAATCATGAGAGAGTATTAGCAATCTGGTTTCTATATTTTTCAAAAGCAATACAATTTCATTCAAACGATTCATTGGAGAATCTTGTTGACTTTTGCGTTCAGCTTCAATTTCATTTACAAATAATTCGATAGATTCATACCCTTTTTTTCTGTCAATAACTGGGTTTCGAGCTTCTATAATCTTATTATAATCCTTCGTATTATTACTGTGAACAGGACTTTTACTATCACGATCTGTTCGATGATAAATTTGTGCTCCAGCGTTTCCGAAATAGAACTCTAAAGATTCTATTAAATGCTTCAAATCTTCATCGTGAAAGCGACCGTCCCAATCTACATCCTGATTAGGGAAGGTTTTGTCATTTCTCGGATGTGTTATAAAAACTTGATGAAACACACCTGGTAAAATAGTTTCTAACATAGCAGCTCTTCTCCAACTTCGGTTGTGAGCTGCGTGCTCTTTGCCTGTTAACTTCGCTTTACTCATTTCTGTTTCATCAAGCCCTTCGGTTGCCATATCGATAAAAATGGTTTCCATTCCAGCAAAAGCCATAGCATCAGTATTTCCACTTCGCATCGCTAATAATCGTACACCATATTGTTCAGCTAAATAACGAATCATTCCATATTCGATTTGCCCCTTGGTTTTTCCAAGTTCTTTTAATCCCTTTGGTGTTCGTTCCCACCAATTAATCATATTCGCTTTTCCTCTAAAGATGATTTTTGATGCTCCCATTGGAACGGGAATAAAACCTAGATGATCGACGCATTTAATCATATCTATAAACCCACCTTCACCTGTATCTAATTCTGGATGAGAAGGTGTTCTACCTTCTGGAACACGATGCCCCGAATCACGATGACTTACAATTACATATTTATTCTTATAGCTGCGAACAAAACCTAATTCCGTACTCCACTTTTCATAAAGTTCCATACTCTTTTCGTCCATAGTGCCAGTCATGGCAAGTTTTACTTTTTCTCTTGTTTCTAGAGGATCATGAATAGCTTGCCTTTTTAAGGTAGCCGTTGAAAAAGTAAGATTCCGAATATTGTCTGAATTGTTAATTCTGTTTGGAGAACCATGGTATATACAAACACGATCTATAACTGGCGCGTATGATTCCAAGATTCCATCTCCTTCAGCAACCATATTGAAATTTCCATCAAAACAAAGAATCAATTGCAAAGTAGGATCTACAGACATAGCCGCGAGAACATGTGATTTATCTCCTCGTTGTTGTGTGGTTTGGATAATAGCGTTTTGTGACCAACTAATTACATCATCGGCTCTCCCAAAAAAAGGTCTACGATATCTTTCTGCTAAGAGATAACAAGCTGCCATAGATAAAGCTCCTTGTTTAGGTATAGGCAGGAGTTTGGTTTGATCTACTTTTTTACTTTGTTTCAGTAAATCAGTTGTCGTTTCATCAGGTGTTAAATCACTCTTATTGAGAATGATTTGAGCCCCGATAGCTTCTTGAAGTTCATTGGTATTAACAAATTCATATGTATCAGTATTTTTAATCAGATCATTTAATAATTCAACTCCCTCATCGCCATAAAGTAATTGAATCGGCTGCTCCAAGTTTCTGTCTTTAGCCAATTGAATTTTACCTTTTACCTTTAATACTCTTTGGGCAGTATTTTGTGAAATAAAAGAAGATGTGATTGCATGGTCTGAACCAATAATCGGATGATTTGACGACAATTGCAACGCTTTCATACCCATTATATCAGCCTCCTTTTCCAAGTGCGGTTCATCATTAATGGCGGTTTTTCCTTTCAATTGTTTAGTTGGTAATACCCTACCTTGTTTTTGTTGTACAACGTGCCATGCTTCGTGTGGTAAATGCTTTTCTTGTCCAGATGCAATATGAATTTGAGATCCCTGAGCATAAGCATGGGCATTTAGTTGTGCGGGTTTACTGGAATTGTAATGTACTTTTACATCACTCATTGAATAGCCTGATAGGTTTTCGATACCCGATTTCAGGTTGTTTGGCAATCCAGTATTGTTTGTAGTTGAATTGATAAAAGATTGATCTGCAATAGTTTGATATTCCTTTAATTGTTGTACTTGAGGGCTGTTGTGTATAATTGATTGCATGCTGCGAAGAGCGGTTACTTCTATACGATTTTCTAGATCATTCGTTGAAGATGATTGATAATTAAGTGAATGAGCAATGTCCGCTGTTTCTAAAGGAGTTTTTCGACAAGCAGTTTTTTCTACAAGTTCATTCATCTTATTCAGTTTTGTGGGTATTGCTACCAGTGGTAAGCTAAATGTACTGATTAAATAAATAAATGACTAATTGGGGTTAATTTTATTTTGAGGTGCTAAGACACTACTCATACTATTTTTTGACTTTGCATTTCACCTCTACGTGGTGATGGTTGTTGGATGTTTAACTGGTTAATCTATTCTGCCCCGCTGGGATAAAGGATTTAAGTAAAGGAACCTACATTAACTATTTCATGAAAATAGTACATGAATTCCAGTAAAATAGTTGGATTACAAGAAGTTACTTAGTGACGAAATAAATTAATCGAAATCCATAAATTCCGTTTTACCCCGCTAGGGATGATGTTTGTAAATAGCCCTTTCAGAATATGTTATCTCGATACGTTGATTATGTATAAAAGCGAATATACGCCAATTAGCATAATCGAATTTAGTCATTCATCACTTCGTATAAACCAATCGTTTTACACCATTCATTCCGTCTCCAACTTTCACAAAATAGATTCCTTCTTCCACATGCAATGTTTCAAACGAAATCGTTCCTTCATTTACAATCCAAGTTCTTAGAATTTCCTGCCCAGTAATAGAATAAACTGTAACTACATGGTTTCCTTGTAATCGAATGGTGAATGCATCCTTCGTTGGGTTCGGATAAATTGTTGGTTCTAAACTTAATTCTTCCAAACCAACAAATCCATTGATGATGCCAATTCCGTCTAAATCAAATCCGCCAGAGGCAAATGGAGTAGGATAGGGCTCGTTGATGGTTGTTCCAAATTGATCGGTAGAACCAATGCCTGTTATCGCTCCAATCGCATCAACAATGCGCACATGCGTAATACCATTCTTATCCAGCAAGGAATCATCAGCTAAATCGCTCAAATCGAAAGGTGTTCCAAATCCAACTTTGTATTTACCCGCCAGATTATTGACAAATCGACAATCTGTTGAGGAGAAATTATCAACCTGAAAAACGAGCGGAATCTCCGATGTTGATGGAAATCGAAAAAAGTGGATGCCATCACTGCTAACTTCAACGTGGCCTAGTTCCATGTAATGATCGGTAAAACTGTTTTCGAAAACAGCAAAATCAACTCCAACTCCGTCGAAAATAATTTGAGGAAAAGTGAGTGTAATGTAACCACTATCTCCCAATGAAACGACATTCGTTGTGGTTCCTTGCGCCAATCCAAATGCATAAGACAGTTCTCCAAAAGTAGCACGGTTGCTCCCTTGATAATAAATCGTTGTATCGTTTATATCGACGTATCCGCGATGAATAGTTCCATTATCAGCCCACGCCACAAAACAAGAACTGTCCTTTGGAATGGCAGTTGATCCGGGTTCTCCATATTCAGGCGGAAAAGATTGTGCAATTGAAAAACTTGAAATTAATAATGATAAAAAGCAGATTAACTTACTCATAAACTAGAATATTTGATGGATTTAGTCCTACGTTGTAGGTGCGAATGAAATTTCCGAGCGTAGTATAAAGGTAGATTGATCCTGTATTGGTGAACGAATTAGCATCGCAGCAATAAATGGTATTCGTACTGCTTGAATAATGAATTCCATACAGTGTTGTAATTCCAGAAGTATTGATATAATTGGCATTCACAAGCTGTTCTGTTTGGGTATCAAACAATCCGACGGAACTGATGCCACTTGAAAAATCATAATAGTTGATCAAAAAATGATCGTTCATACGACACATTCCTGTTGCGTCAAATGTGAAATCTATTTCTTTCGTATCTGTTTGTGCGTTGATTTTGTGCATTCTGGATGGAATCGTACTGTAATTCCCGCGACTAATGACATACACATCACCTTGATTATCGACACAAACTTTTCCTGGATTTTTCCCTACAACTATTTTCAACAACTCAGTATGTGAAGCTAAATCAATCACCGAAACGGTACTATCAACGTTGGGTGAATTCAAACCACCAGAATTGGCAACATACAGTTTACCATTGCTAACAGCTAATCCTTCAGGGTTACTTCCAACTTGGATCCGCTGCGTAACCGTTAATGATGTTGTGTCAATCACATCCACATATCCATCATAACAGGTAACATACGCTTTAGAACCATAAAATGCAATCGATCTCGGTTGTTTAGGCACTGTATTGTTGATCATACTGATTTGTTGCAATGAATTTCCAGTAGTTGCATCAAGGATTTCAACGGTACTAGAAACATTAACAACGATATAAATTTTCCCGCCGTAGCGTTTCAAATCGTTTCCTGTGTCTCCCAATCCACGGTTGGTTTTATTTTCAAAAAAGGAGTTGCTGATACTGTGATCAGTCGTATTGATCCAACTCAAGGAAGAATTATTTTGGTTAAATAAACCTTCGTTTAAGACCAGAATCCCATGTTCCAATTGCGCTGGAGCTGGTGTGTCTGGTGTCGTTTTTTTCTTCTTGCATGAAAACAATGCAATTCCTAAAACGAATAAAAAGAAGATCGAATACCTCATAATCAAAAATCGTAACTTAAACGAAGGGTGAAATTGGTGCCAGGCATCACAAAATAGCGGATGTAGCTGTAATAGTTATTCGTAATATTTTTAACTGCCAAGCGTATTACTAATTGATGTTTTTTTAAGTTGAATCGATACGAAAGCGAAAAGTCAATCAAGAAAAAATCGTCTAATAAATTGGCGGGAATATTTTGATTTAAGGCATAACGTTCACCTTGGTACGTCAATAAAACACTCGCTCCAAAACGTTTGAAATCATAATTCAACTCACTAGTTCCAGCATGTAAAGGAGAATAGCTCAAAATATGACCGTATGTTGGGCTCGTTGAATTACTAATGTCTTCTGTATATTGAAAGGTGTAATTGAGTAACAATGAAATGCGATTTGGACCAAAACGAGCCGCTATTTTTTGGCGAAATTCAGTACCAAAAGCTTGCGATTTTCCAATGTTTTGTATGGACCAAACAAATAAATTTTTGGTAGGAATAGCCAGTATTTTATCGGTTGCAAATACATAGAATGGTTGAAGCGTGATGTCATAATCCCACTGCTTTCCTTTTCCAAATTGTATTGAATTCGCCAATTGGAAATTGAAAAGATGTGCTTTTTCTGGTCGAAGATTTTCATTTCCAACCTGATTGTAGTATAATTCATTAAATGAAGGTTGACGAACCGTATAGCGGTATGCTGTTGAAAAAGTAAACTGCTTATAGATCACTTTTTTCCATTCAATAGATGGTAATAATACAAAAAGCTGTTTGGTACTACTTGGTCGAAGGTCAGAAATGGATTGAAGTCCAATTTGTGCTGAGAATAATCCAAACCAATTCAGTTGAACAGCAGCAATTCCATCAATCGAAAAGCGTTTTGGAACTTGGTTAAAGGATGCTGAAAACAATTGTTCATAACGGATCCCGCTGCCCAATAAGACATGCAATGAATCGTTTTTTGATCGGAAGCGTACTTGTGTTTGGGCATCACTTTGTTGCGACAAAAAATGACTGTGCAAGTATCCTAGATTATTGAGGTAATTGGAATCGATATAATCCAATGAGTTTTGTTGGAAAGAAGCCGTTGTTGCAGCATCTATTTGTTTTCCAGCAATAAGATGGCGCAACGTAACTAGATGATTGGTTCCATACAACCGTTGTGTACCTGTTTCATTGTAAAAAACAACAGCTCCTGGTAAGCCTTTGTCATAATAGATTCCAGTATAAGTAGCGTGTAAGGTGTTTTTTGGATTGATGTAATAACTAATTGAACCTGTACCGAAAAATTCAGTTAAGTCGCCATTTGTTCGTTTAGTTTGCACTTGTGTTGCTCCATTCTGATAGTTGAATGGATAGGTTCCATCGAACGTTCTACCTTTGAATGAAGCTGCGACTTTCCATTTTGAAAATTGTTTACTCATGAAGGTGTGTGCATCTAGTTGACCAAATGAACCAATTTGTCCACCAACATTTAATTGAAAATCACTTTTCCTTAAAGGAGAATGGCGTGTTTCAATGGCAATAATTTGTCCTGCAACTTTTGCGTGAATAGGATAATCGAGTGATGTACCTGCCTGACTAATTAATTGCAAACGATTCACAAAATCAACTGGAATTTGCCCTACATCGGTTTGCCCACTTTGTGTTTGTGAAAGCGCGAAATGATCGTAAACAACGCTTGTGTGTCCAGCCCCAAGACTACGAAAGGAAACCGTTTTCATTCCACCCAATCCACCATAACTGCGTACTTGAACACCCGTAAACAGCGTCATCAGTTGACCAATATCTGTCGCTAAAGCGCGTTCAATTCTAATTTTTGTTATTGCAATGCTGGTCTCGCGCGACAACAACTGTTTTTCAGTAATCGTCACCGAGTCAAGCTCCTTCGTCTCACCTTGACTATACAGCCAAGGCGAAGACAAAAGAACTAGAACAAAGCAAGGTATAAGCGAACGAATCAACTTAGTTTTTTATAATTGTTGAATGGTAAACACCAAATTCATTTGAACAAGAAATGATGTAGTAACCAGTGGACCAATTTTCACAAGAAATAGTGGATAATCCATTAGTTTTAGCTTCATAAACAAGTGTTCCAGCTGCATCAACAACCGTTAAATTTCCAGCAACTCCTTTAATGGTTACGTTTTCGGTTGTTGGATTCGGAGAAATAGTGAAAGCCAAAGCTTGATTTTCTTCCATTCCAAGAACACCATACACCAAGTTGTCAAGTGCAAAATAACCTGGAGTATTCATTCCTGCACCTCCTGTATCAGAAGATTCCAAATCGAATTTCAGGTAACGAATCGCACCTAACGCTGTTAAATCAACCGTTTCCCATGTGTTGACTAAGTAATCTTGTGTGCTATCAGCAAAGCGGTAATCAGCTAAATAAAATGTTACCTGACCAACAGAATCGTTGTTTGCATTATATCCAGTAATCAATAAACGGAAATAGTCAGCACCATTTGTGCCATCAGGTGTTCCATTTGCATCATTTGGAGAACCAAATACTTTCCCATAAGTATCACCAAATAACATTGACAAAGCAGCATAAGTTGTATTGGTAATTGCAATACTACTGACTACTTTTTCAGACCCAAAATCAATGTCACCACCGTAGTTTACACCATAGTTGGCACTTCCATTTGCTCCAATTCCGGTAAAAGCACTGAAATCATTGGTGTAACCAGCTGAATCAACGTTTGTTGAATTGGAATAAACAAATCCTCCAGACCAATAACTCCAATCCATGTTATATTGATTCGGAAAAGTCACACCATTAGAAATAAATTGTCCGGAACCATCAGAGCCACTCCAATACGAATTTGGAGCAAGTGTCAAATCATCAAAAGTGACTGTTGTTTGTGCAAAAGCACCTGTTGTGGCAAGAATTGCCAACGAGAGTAATGTTTTTTTCATTGCTTAACGCATTTAAAAATGAATAAATAAAAGCAAATGAAAAATCAGAATACAAGAAACAAAACCATGGGGCGCGCACCCATAATGTTGAATCCGACTTTAATCTGAAGTCTTCATTCAAAAGCCATAGGCAGGTATTCTGACTTCCCTCAATCCGTTTCGTCTTCCCATCGGTTGAGTAACCAACAGTGACCTATTGAAACGGCTTTGACAAGGGTTACAGCTGCAGATACAGTCTCGGATTCTCACCGAATTCCCTATTACGCCTACCGAAGTAGGACCTAAAACCGTTGCAAATATACTGAAAATAAGTTATGAAATTTTCGAAAGATTGAAACTAGTATTTAACTATAATCACTAGCTGATTCAAATAAAGTTAGTGATTGTTCAAGGATTTTTCTTTTTTAAATGCAACCATCTATTTGGATAAATGGAGATTGGTTTTGCAATTCCAATACTGAAATAAGAACCATTGGTTCGTGAATAGGCGTTTAAATATGCACCGTTTTCATGTTTCACTTCCAATGTAATGCGATCCATTAACCTAAAACCTTGCTGAAATGAAACAAAAGCATTTATAACATTTAATCTTTTTTTTCTAGTGAAAAATGAAATATCATACCTACACATCATTGCAAAGCCATTTCTCCCTTCATAAACTTCTTTGTAATTTTCAAAGTCATCAAACAAATCACCATCAGTCATGTGGGTATACCCATCATAAAGAGGTAAAAAGTTAGTGTGATCTTGTAGGTAATATGCATATAACGAAAAATGGTGTTGAAGGGAAATTCCGGTTGTTTCTCGTGTTGGGCGAAGGGAGGAAAAAGTATAAAACAACCCCAATTGATTGATTATATTTGTCGGTCCTTGAGTTGTTAATTTTTCGGAGGTATTTCCCAAACTGTCAGTCACCCCTGTGCTGGTATAATGAAACGCTAATTCAGTTTTACTACTCCCAGTAAAATACGATATTCCAAACGTTGATTTTTTGTAGGAAAAAACAGTTAGATCAAAACCTAACGAACCAATTGCGAAACTAATATTACCAGGTTTTTTGTGCACAAACTCAATTGAAGATTCGGGCGAAGTTAGTTTTGTTCGGTAGGTGCCAAACAAAAATGAATAACAGGGTTTTATCTCAAAGCAAAGCTTCTGAGAAAATAAATTCCCAGAAGCTGAACTAATTAATGCAAAAAGAATAAACTGCTTAATAACCACTTTTAATTTCACGATGATAGAGTGTTTCTCCAGGTAAATATCCATCTGAATATACTGAAATTTCAGGGCCATTTCCAGAAGTTTTATAATAAAAACCACCTTTTAGCCAAAATTTGCGTAACCCTTTACTTCCTTGATAAGAGTTATATTCACATCTAAAAAAATTATAAGGGTTTGTGAGCGCAGATACCACAGCATTCCATCCTGTTTCACTTTGGCAACGAATTTTGTAAATTCTGTTGGAACGTATGTGTGCAATACAATTTAATGTTTGAAAACTAGTAGCGCCATACGTTCCAGTAGATGTTGGACTTACTTCAACGTATCCTCGCACTTCTAATTTTGCTTGAAGATTTTTAAAAATACCAAGGTTCAAGTAATTCATTTTGATCTCACTTTTATAATGCCGTCTAAACTGATGATCACTTGTATTTACAGTACCCGTGTAAGGCTCCCATCCTGACCATTGTACATCCGACCAATTAGGGTTCTGTGCATTACTCTCACCGCAAAGCAGTTTTTCACCAGCATCACCACTTTCAGCTAAGTAAATCACATCCTCTTCCATTGAAAATTGACGAATGTATTGGTTGGCTTTATTTTCCTCTACTAAATCTTTATATTCTGCTACTCTTTCAGCTGGCAATACGAATACTTTTCCAGTTGTTTTATTCAATTTGTAAATAGAAGAACCAATTTGTACAACAAAATCTTCGTTGATGATTTCAGAAAAATAAGCATTTCCAATCAAATCAACTCTCGTTTCTTCTGGTAAGGCTGCTAATTTTTCAGTGTATGTAGTATGTGGTAGTTGCTGAACAACTTCTATAAACTGCGCCATCTGATCTACAGTTGGGTCATTTACTACATTTTCGTAATCTTCAACTGTTCGAAAAATCAACATTTTTCCATTTGATGCAACATGATATGTTTCATCGAAAACAAGATTCTTTGAATTAGCTTCAATTGCGCTAGGGCTGTTAGATAAAGAGCGTTGTTCGTCCTTTTTACAAGCTCCAATTGTCAAGGCCAAAAAGGCAACAACAATGATTGGAGTAATTAATTTGTGCATAATGATTCTGTTAAAAATGAGCTGCAAAGAAAGGTGATTTAAAATTACTAGACAATAGTTCTTCAAACGATTGTATGACAAATTACTTCTATCTTAGCCGATAAAAGTCTAAACTCGTTTTATGAATCAACTGGCAAATAAAATTCGAAAAATAAGGGAAGTAAAAGGATATTCTCAAGAATACATGGCACTTAAATTGGAACTTTCTCAAAGGGCATATAGCAGAATGGAAAAAGGAGAAACAAAATTGTCTTGGGAACGCATTAAAGATATTTCAACAGTACTTGAAATTGATCCAGTAGAATTGGTTTCCGCTGACGGTTCAATTTCAATCAATTTTTGCAATAACTCAAATAATCATGGGCGGGTTGAGACATTAAATTATAATACTGATAATGAAATGAAAGAAAAACTACTCGAAGAAGTAGATTTTCTAAAACAAAAGATTGATGAATTAATGGAGCAAAATTCAAAACTAATATCGTTATTAGGAGCAGGAAGTAAAGTTGGTTAACTTTCAATTGAGCAATGTTTTTTTTGGTATTTTAATTTGATCACCGATATAAATATCCAATATACATTCCTCTGTTAATAAAATTCAATTGCTGATTGGAAAAAAAGATTATTTTTGCAACGCTTAAAAACGTACAAAACATGGCAAAAAGTAGCAGTACTACCAACCTGAAACAACAATTTAAAGAAAACAAACAATTGCGATTGATTACCTTCTCTATTGGAGGAGTTATTGTTGTACTTGCTGGTTACTTGGTTTACCGTCAATTTATTTTCGGACCAACAAACGAAAAATCCAAAGAGGCTTATACCGAAGGTTTGAATTATGCATCCCAAGATTCAACTGATTTAGCGATTGAAACATTGGAACCCGTTGCTAAAAAATACGATGGTACTGTAGGTGGTGAAAACGCTCAAGTGATTTTGGCGCGTCAATACATGGAAAAAGGAAACTTCAAAAAAGCATTAACTACTTTGGAAGAAGTGAATGTAAGTGATACTTATGTTAAAATTGGTGTTGTTGGGTTAACTGGTGATTGCTACAGTGAAATGGGTAAATACCAAGATGCTTTAGCTGCTTATGAAAAAGCGGCAGGTATGAATGAAAACGAAAAAACAACTCCAGAGTATTTGTTTAAAGCAGCTTTGGTTGCTGAACAGTTGAAAGATTTTGATAAAGCAACTGAATGTTACACACGTATTCGTGATGAGTTCTCCGCTTTCGCTCAACAAAAAGCAATTGATAAATACATTGCTCGTGCTTCAAACAAAAAAGTAAAATAAAGTGGCAACAAGTCTTAAGAACTTATCTGCTTACGATAAACATACTATCCCAAACGGTGCCGATTTTCAAATCGGCATTGTTGTTTCTGAATGGAATGATCACATCACCGATCAATTATTGAAAGGTGCATTGGAGACATTTCTAGAGAATGGTGTAAGCGAAGAAAATATAATTGTTCATCGTGTTCCTGGAGCATTCGAATTGCCTTTAGTAGCACAATGGTTGTTTGAATCAACAGGAGTTCAAGGTGTAATCGCTATTGGTGTTGTTATTCAAGGTGAAACACGCCATTTTGATTTTGTCTGTGATGGAACTACAAAAGGAATTGTTGATGTAAGCTTAAAATATAACAAACCAGTTTCCTTTTGTTTATTGACAGACAATACAGAACAACAATCCATTGATCGCGCCGGCGGTAAACATGGTAATAAAGGCATTGAATGCGCTGTTACTTTATTGAAAATGATCGGACTGCGACAAGCAATGAATGCATAAACTCATTCGGTATGACTTTAATTAAATCCATTTCTGGAATCCGAGGAACAATCGGTGGAACTCCAGGTGAAGCATTAACTCCAATTGACGCTGTTCAGTTTGCCGCAGCTTACGGAACTTGGTTGAAACAACGAAACCCCAATCAGCATTTAAAAGTAGTTGTAGGTCGCGATGCACGCATTTCAGGTGAAATGATCTCACAATTGGTAACCAATACCTTAATTGGTTTAGGAATCGATGTGATCCAATTAGGGCTTTCAACTACTCCAACTGTGGAAATAGCTGTTCCTTATCATCAAGCAAATGGTGGAATAATTCTTACAGCTAGTCACAATCCGAAACAATGGAATGCACTCAAATTGTTGAATGAAAAAGGTGAATTTATTTCAGGTGCAGAGGGTGAAAACCTGTTAGCAATTGCGACTGCTGGTGATTTTGATTTTGCAGAAGTAGATGATTTAGGTACTGTAACAATCGATTCATCCGCCATTGAACGTCACATTGATGCCATTCTAGCATTAGAAGATGTGGATGTAAAAGCAATTACTCGTGCAAATTTTTCAGTTGTCGTTGATGCTGTAAATTCTACTGGAGGAATCGCCGTTCCAGCGTTGTTGCGCAAATTAGGAGTGAACACAATTACTGAATTGTTTTGTGAACCTACAGGTCATTTCCCTCATAATCCTGAGCCTTTACCTGAACATTTGACAGAATTAGCGGCTAAAATCAAAGAAACAGGAGCAAGTGTAGGAATTACTGTAGATCCAGATGTAGATCGTTTAGCATTGGTATGCGAAGATGGCTCTATGTTTGGTGAAGAATACACATTGGTTGCCGTGGCCGATTACGTGCTGAGCAAACGAAAGGGAAATACCGTTTCTAATCTTTCCTCCACTCGTGCCTTGCGTGATGTGACTGAAAGAGCGGGCGGAAAATATTACGCCTCAGCCGTTGGCGAAGTGAATGTAGTGTCGTTAATGAAGTCGTCAAATGCAGTTATTGGTGGAGAAGGAAATGGTGGAATTATTTATCCAGAATTGCACTACGGACGTGATGCTTTGGTAGGTATTGCCTTGTTCCTCACGCACTTAGCTAATTTTGGCAAGAAAATATCCGCCCTTAGAAAAGGTTATCCAGAATATTATATTTCCAAAAATAAAATAGAATTAACGCCCGATATTGATGTAGATAGTGTGTTGGAAGCCATGAAAAAGAAGTATGCCAAAAATCCAATCAATGCCATTGACGGCGTGAAAATTGAGTTTGATAATGAATGGGTGCATCTTCGTAAATCAAATACTGAACCCATTATCAGGATATATTCAGAGGCAGATTCAATCAACAAAGCCGATGCTTTGGCGAAGAAATTGATGAATGATATGAAGGAATTTGTGGCTGGGAAGTGATAGAAAAAGAGGTCATGAAAGTTAAATTCATGACCTCTTTTTGTTAATTCGCAGACATTACCTTGTTCCACGTTTCATATCACCTTCCCCCAACTGTTGTTCCTGCGGAAGGATCATCTTCTTCCATTTCATTATCTTCCATTTCTTCGTCAACCATCGTTTCCTCATCCATGTCTTCTTCCCTATCTTTATTCATGTTATCACTTCTTAAAGACATCATGTCATTTTCTGAATCATCTTGTTGCT